>NZ_LT629692.1:2751427-3057141 GCF_900100885.1 Microbacterium pygmaeum | reverse complement strand
CCACCCGGGGTGGTCAACATCGTCACCGGCGCGGGGCCGACCGGCGCCGCCCTCGTCTCGCACCCCGGCATCGACAAGGTCGCCTTCACCGGATCGACGGGGGTCGGTCGTGCGATCGCGAAGGAGGTCGCGGGTTCCGGGAAGAAGCTGACCCTGGAGCTCGGCGGCAAGGCCGCCAACATCGTGTTCGATGACGCGCCGATCGATCAGGCGATCGAGGGCATCGTCAACGGCATCTTCTTCAACCAGGGGCACGTGTGCTGCGCAGGCAGCCGGTTGCTGGTGCAGGAGAACATCCACGACGAGGTCGTCGACCGCCTCAAGGAACGTCTCTCCACGTTGCGGCTGGGCGACCCGCTCGACAAGAACAGCGACATCGGCGCGATCAACTCCCGGGCCCAGCTGGACCGCATCCGCGCGCTGTCGAAGATCGGGGAGGAAGAGGGGGCCGAGCGCTGGAGCGCCGACTGCGTCATCCCCGAGAACGGCTTCTGGTTCGCGCCCACGATCTTCACGAACGTGCAGGCCAGTCACCGCATCGCGAGGGACGAGATCTTCGGCCCGGTGCTGTCGGTGCTCACCTTCCGCACCCCGGCCGAAGCGATCGCCAAGGCGAACAACACCCCCTACGGGCTCTCCGCCGGCATCTGGAGCGACAAGGGCAGCCGCATCCTCGCTGTCGCGGACAAGCTGCGGGCGGGCGTGGTCTGGGCGAACACGTTCAACCGGTTCGACCCGGCCTCGCCGTTCGGCGGGTACAAGGAATCCGGCTACGGCCGTGAGGGCGGCCGCCACGGGCTGGCGGCGTACCTGGCATCCGCCGCATCCGCTCCGGCTCTGTCCGCGCGCACTCCGCGCGCCTCGCGAAAGGCGGTGGCGAAGTGACCCGCCTCGCAGTCCCCAAGACGTACAAGCTCTACATCGGCGGTGCGTTCCCGCGCAGCGAGTCCGGACGCACGTATGAGGTGTCGGCCGTCAAGGGCGGTTTCGTCGCGAACGTCGCCCAGGCCTCCCGCAAGGACGCCCGCGATGCCGTCGTCGCGGCGCGCGGTGCGGTGAAGGGGTGGTCCGCGGCGACGGCGTACAACCGCGGTCAGGTCCTCTACCGGATCGCCGAGCTGCTGGAAGGACGCCGAGCTCAGTTCATCGAGGAGATCACCACCCTCGAGGGTGCGAGCGCGGCGGTCGCCGGTGCGCAGGTCGACGAGGCCATCGACCGATGGATCTGGTACGCGGGCTGGACGGACAAGCACGCGCAGGTCGCCGGCAATGCCAACCCCGTGGCCGGCCCCTACTTCAACATCTCGGTGCCCGAGCCGACCGGCGTCGTGGCGGTGATCGCACCGCAGGACTCGTCACTGCTGGGACTCGTCTCGGCGATCGCGCCGCCACTGGTCACCGGGAACACGGTGGTGGTCGTCGCCAGCCAGTCCCTGCCCCTCTCCGCGATCAGCCTCGCCGAGGTGCTGGCCACCTCGGACGTGCCGGGGGGAGTCGTCAACGTCTTGACCGGCTCGCCTGCGGAGATCGCACCGTGGCTCGCCTCGCACGCCGACGTGAACGCGCTGGACCTCGTCGGAGCGAGCGGACTGGACTGGATCGATCTGCAGATCGCCGCGGCCGACACCCTCAAGCGCGTGCTGCCGCCGGAGGAGGGTGCGGATGCCGCGGCTCCGTCGCTCGAGCGGATCAGCGCGTTCACCGAGACCAAGACGGTGTGGCACACCAAGAGCATGATCTGACACCGCGCGGTTCGGTAACGAATGCGTAACGGCGCATGTATGGTGGATCCACACGTCGAGGACGACGTGGGTTTCCCGGAGGACATGCCCGATGCCCGACCCCTCGCCGGCCGATCGCTCGCCCGATCGGCTGCATGCGCTGCTGATCGTCTGCGTGCTCGCCGCGGCGAGCATCGTCATCGCCTTCGTGGGTGCCACGCCCGCGCGGGTGAGCGCGACCGAGCTGTGGGGCCAGACCCGCACGCCGGGTGACGAGGCGTTCATCGCCAGCCACCGTGGCGGCGGCGCGACGGCGCCGGAGAACACGCTGCCGGCGATCTCTGCGGCACTGGCGTCCGGATTCGACTACGTCGAGGTCGATGTCGCACTCACGCTCGACCGTCAGCCGGTCCTGATGCACGACACGACCGTCGATCGCACGACGGACGGCCACGGTCGGCTCGCAGAGCTCACGCTGGCCGAGGTCGCAGCGCTCGATGCCGGGGCGTGGTTCGACCCGTCGTTCGCGGGCACCCGGGTGCCGACGTTCGCGGAGTTCCTGGAGGTACTGGCCGATTCGGGGCATCGCGCGATCGTTGAGCTCAAGGGCCTCTGGGACGAGCCGGCGGTGGCGGCGCTCGTGGCGGACGTGACCTCGCGCGATCTGGAGCGCAGCGTCGCGATGGCCAGCTTCGATGCGCGCACGCTCGCCCTGGCGCGCTCTGCCTCGCCGGTGGTGTCCCGTCTCGTGATCGTCCGGCATCTGCCCGTCGATGTCGTGCGGGCGCTGCGCGAGACGGACGTCCGCGGCATCATCGTCGACCGCCGGGCGGTGCTGGAGCGGCCGGACGTCGTCTCCGAGTTGCACGCCGCGGGCATCAGGGTGGTCGTCCACACCCTCAACAGCGACAAGCAGTGGGACGAGGTGACCGCCCTCGGGGTGGACGGGATCGTCACCGACGATCCCGCCACGCTGTCCGAGTGGCAGCGTTCCGTCGCGGGCGAGAGGTAGGTTCGGGAGGTATCGATCCCGACCTCGGAGGTGTCGTGGCACCGGCATCCTTGCCCGTTCTCGTTCGCACGCGCGCAGCGGCGACGCTCGCCGCGCTGGCACTGCTGACCGTCGGCATCGTCGGCTGCCAACCCGAGCCGTCGGCGACCCCGTCGCCCACCGCGTCCGCCACCTCGACGCCGGGTCCGTCGACGGCGTCGCCGTCGCCGATCGAGAGCGAACTGCCCGACGCCTCGTTCTCACTGCCGACCTCGTGCGAGCAGCTCTACTCGCCGGCGATGCTGGCCTCGCTGAACGCGCAGAACCCGCCGATGAACGATCCCGGCGTGACCATGACCGCGTCGCAGAACGTCGCCGCCCTCGAACTGCTCGCCTCCGGCATCCCCACCATCCGATGCTCGTGGGGGCAGCCCAGCGAGACCGGACTCGCCACGAACGTCTCGGTGATCGACGCCGCCCAGTCGCAGGCGCTGCTGGACGCGCTCGCCGTGGCCGGCTTCGCCTGCGAGCCGCTCGCCGACGGCACCGTGTGCCGGACGGAGCAGACGGTCATCGATCAGGACGACGAGATGGTGACGATCGGCGAGGTGCACTACGTCCGCGGCGACGGGTGGGTGTCCACCGCCACGATCGATTTCTCGCCCGACGGCTATACCGAAGACATCGTCGCGACCCTCTGGGGCTGAGACGGGCCTTATTCGGCTAGACTGAACGGGAGGATCGTCATCGACATCGTCGCCGCAGCTCGCTGAAGCGAGTACCCGCTGCCGGAGAAGAAGACATCCGTTCCGCGCTCGTGACGGCCGCAAGCCGCCCGCGGAAGCACGCCCACCGCACCGGTCCGCCGGTACCCGCCGGAACACCCGGCACACACGCTCAGGAGGAGCATGCCGACCACGGCATCGACAGCGCAACGGCGCCGGAAGCCGTCCTCGTCGCGCCGCGACGACGAAGCGCCGATCATCCCCATCCTCGCCCGCAAGGTGCGCGAGGTGGAGGCCAAGGCCCAACGCGGGAAGCTCGGGCCGACGAACCGCGTCAAGTTCCAGGTGATCGCCTTCCTGGTGCGCGAAGAGCGCGCCCGTGTGAAGGCCGACAACGCGGTCACCGACGCCGCCCGTGCAGAGCTGCTCAAACGGCTCGACGGCGTCGCCACGATCCTCGCCAAGACCGCTGCGCGCGACACGTCGCTGATCCAGCTGCTCGAGGTCGATCAGGCCGCGTCTCCGGTCGCTCGGCGCATGCGTCGCGACTGGCTGCTCGAATCGGGCGCGGAGCTCGCCCCCGATGAGCTGATCATCACGGACACGAAGCCCACCGCCGCCACGGTGGTGCCGGCAGCGTTGGCCGAACGACAGGTGGTCCCGCCCACGATCGAGGCGCGGCAGATGGCCAACCCGTTCCTGGCTCCCGACCTGGCAGCGCACGCCCCGAAGGAGACGCCGCGGCGTCGCCTGGACGGCTGGGAGCTCATGGGCCCGCTGTACAAGGCCTTCGAGACCGGTGCCGGCGGCGCCAGCGCCTCGATGGACCTGCCGCCCGTGCCCGAGTTCGACCGTCTCTCGCCCAAGGGGCTGGAGATCATGGTGCACCAGTCCCGGTTCCTGGAAGCGGTTCGCGAGGGCCACCGCACGTTCCTCCTGGCCGATGAGCCGGGCCTGGGCAAGACGGCGGAGTCTGTGCTCGCGGCATCCGTCGCCGATGCCTACCCGTTGCTGGCCGTGGTGCCCAACGTCGTCAAGATGAACTGGGCACGCGAGGTCGAGCGGTGGACTCCGCAGCGGCGCGCGACCGTGATCTCGGGCGACGGTGAGGATGTCGACGCCTTCGCGGACGTCTTCATCGTCAACTACGAGATCCTCGACCGGCACCTGTCCTGGCTCAGCTCGATCGGGCTGAAGGGCATCGTCGTCGACGAGGCGCACTTCATCAAGAACCTCTCCTCGCAGCGCTCGCAGAACGTGCTGGCGCTCGGAGCGCGTATCCGCGAGCAGGTCCGCAACCCTCTGCTGCTCGCCCTGACCGGAACTCCGCTGATCAACGACGTCGAGGATTTCGACGCCATCTGGCGCTTCCTCGGCTGGACGACGGGCGAGAAGCCCGCCGCCGACCTCATGTCGCGCCTGGACGCGACCGGACTGACGCCGGCCGACAAGGCGTTCTACCCCGAGGCGCGGGACGCGGTGATCTCGATGGGGATCGTCCGCCGCAAGAAGAAGGACGTCGCCGCCGACCTGCCCGACAAGCTGATCGCCGATCTGCCCGTCGAGCTGGACGACGAGTTCGGCCGTTCGATCCGCGCCGCCGAGCGCGAGTTGGGATCGCGCCTGGCCGATCGCTACCGCCGCATCATCGACGCGCGCGGCGACCGTGGTCTCGCACCCGGCGAGGTGGACGCCGACATCGTCCGGCTGGTCGCGCAGAACGAGCTCGAAGAGTCCAAGGCCGCAGGCACCGGCTCGGAGAACGTCTTCACGATGGTCCGCAGGATCGGTCAGGCCAAGGCGCTGCTGGCCGCCGACTACGCCGTGCAGCTGCAGCGCTCGGTCGGCAAGGTCGTCTTCTTCGCGAAGCACATCGACGTGATGGATGCGGCGGAGGCCCACTTCGCCTCCGCCGGCCTCCGGACGGTGTCGCTGCGCGGCGATCAGACCACGACCGCCCGTCAGCAGGCGATCGACGACTTCAACAACGATCCGGGCGTCGGCATCGCGGTGTGCTCGCTCACGGCGGCGGGCGTCGGCGTGAACATGCAGGCCGCCTCCAACGTGGTGCTCGCCGAGCTGTCGTGGACGGCCGCCGAGCAGACGCAGGCGATCGACCGCGTGCACCGCATCGGCCAGGACGAGCCGGTCACCGCCTGGCGCATCATCGCCGCGCACACGATCGACACGAAGATCGCGGAGCTCATCGACTCGAAGCAGGGACTCGCCGCGCGGGCCTTGGACGGCGAGGCCGTCGACCCCCAGTCCAGCGATTCGGTGCAGCTCTCCGCGCTCATGCATCTGGTGCGTCAGGCGCTCGGCGCGGACTGACCCGGCGCGCTTCCGGGCCGGGTCGCTCGCGGGGTTCGGCGGCGGTAGTGTCGGATGCGGCACCGTCGCCGGCCCGAGTTCCCGACAGCAAGGACCACAGCATGAAGATCGGAATCCTCACCAGCGGCGGCGACTGCCCGGGTCTGAACGCCGTGATCCGAGGCGTCGTGCTGAAGGGCACGACGACGTACGATCTGGAATTCGTCGGCATCCGCGACGGCTGGCGCGGGGTCGTCGACGCCGACTTCTTCCCGCTGACCCGCCATGAGGTCAAGGGCCTGTCGAAGGTGGGCGGCACGATCCTCGGCACCTCGCGCACCAACCCGTACGAGGGACCCCGCGGCGGCGCGGAGAACATCTCCAAGACGCTCTACGGCCACCGCATCGACGGGATCGTCGCGATCGGCGGCGAGGGAACGCTGGCTGCTGCCGACCGGCTGGCCAAAGACGGCATCAACGTCATCGGCGTCCCCAAGACGATCGACAACGACCTGCGCGCCACCGACTACTCGTTCGGCTTCGACACCGCCGTGAACATCGCCACCGACGCGATGGATCGCCTCCGCACGACGGGCGACTCCCACCAGCGCTGCATGGTCGCCGAGGTCATGGGGCGCCACGTCGGGTGGATCGCCCTCCACGCCGGCATCGCCGCGGGCGCCCACGTGATCTGCATCCCCGAGGTGCCGCTCTCGATCGACGAGATCTGCGACCAGGTCACCCGTGCGCACGACCGGGGCCGCGCCCCGCTGGTGGTCGTCTCCGAGGGCTTCACCCTGACCGGCATGGACGAGGCCTTCAGCGACAAGGGTCTGGACGCCTTCAACCGCCCGCGCCTCGGCGGCATCAGCGAGGTGCTCGCACCCGAGATCGAGCGCCGCACCGGTATCGAGACCCGCGCCACCGTCCTCGGCCACATCCAGCGCGGCGGTTCGCCGTCCGCGTTCGACCGGGTGCTGGCCACCCGCCTCGGCCTGCACACCGCCGACGCGATCGTCGAGGGCGCCTGGGGCCAGATGGTCTCGCTCAAGGGCACCGACATCGTGCGGGTGCCCTTCGCCGAGGCGCTGGGCGAGCTCAACACCGTCCCGCTCTATCGCTACGAAGAGGCCGCCGCGCTCTTCGGCTGACGCGCGCGCCGGGCGCGGCATCCGCTTGTGTCCTGCTGTGCGCACAGGAGAACGCGCCGCGACAGGACGATCGCGCCGGAATTGTCCTGTCCTCGCCCGATCGCCTGCAGCGGCGTGGCGGGCGAGCCGATCCTCCACACGCGGTCGTCCGCCCGAGCTCTCCCCACTCCACGGATCCGATCGACCGCGGGCCGCGCGGCTCAGGCACCGTGGTGGCATGCGGACGGTTGATGATCTCATCGGATGGCTGGGATCCAGCGGCGGCATCGCCCGAACGGCGGATGCCATCGCCGCGGGCTTCACTCCGCACGCGATGCGCTCCGCTGTCGATCGCGGGTCGGTCGAACGCGTGCGGCGATCGTGGCTGGCCCTGCCGGGCTGCGCTCCGGATCTTCGCCGCGCGGCGGAGGCGGGCGGTCGGCTGACGTGCCTGACGCAGGCGCGGCGCCTTGGACTGTGGACACCCGAACACGCCGAACTGCATCTCGCAGTCGCCTCGACAGCGTCGCGTAACGCGGCTGAGGGGGTGCGACTGCACTGGTCGCAGGGTCCGTCACCGATCGCAGTGGGAGTGCTCGAGGATCCGATCGTGAACGTGCTCTCCCACGTCGCGCGCTGCGTCGCCGTTGACGAGGCGCTTCCCGTGTGGGAGTCGGCGATCCGCAGGAAGCTCGTGGCGGCTGAGGTCCTCGAGCGAGTCGAGTGGAAGAGCACGCCGGCGCGACGACTGGCGGAGATGGCCTCGACGCAGTCGGACTCCGGCATCGAGACGAGATTCCTGCTGCTGATGCGTTCGATCGGCGTCGCGGTCCGTCAGCAGGTCTGGATCGACGGGCACCCCGTCGACGGGCTGATCGGGGAGTGTCTCGCGGTGCAGCTGGACGGCTTCGAACATCACCGCGCGAAGGACCGACGTCGCGACCTGCGGGCGGATGCGCGGCTCGTTCTGCGCGGGTACAGCGTTCTGCGGTTCGACTACGTGCAGGTCATGTTCCAGCCGGACTCCGTGATCGGCATCATCTCGGCCGCGATCGCGCAGGGGCAACATCGGCGGCACGGCGGCAGGCGCCGCGCCTGAACGCAGGAGATCGCGCCGGGACAGGACGTTTTCACGAGGATGGTCCTGTTCCCGCCCGATCTCCTGTCCTGCGGTGGTGGGCTGCGGCGGGCCGAGCCAGGCGCCCGGCGCGCGGGGGCGGCGCGGCGGCGGGTCAGACCTCGGCCACGCCCAGCACGTCGAGCAGCCACGCCAGCTCGAAGGCGCGCTCGCGCCACGCGTTGTAGCGCCCGCTGACCCCGCCGTGCCCGGCGACCATCTCGCACTTCAGCAGTGCATCGGCGCCGACCTCGCGCAGGCGCGCGACCCACTTCGCCGGCTCGACGTACAGCACGCGAGTGTCGTTGAGCGAGGTGACGGCGAGGATCTTCGGGTACGGAGCATCCGTCCGCACGTTCTCGTAGGGCGAGTACGACTTCATGTAGGCGTAGACGTCGGCGTTGTGCAGCGGGTCGCCCCACTCGTCCCACTCGATGACGGTGAGCGGCAGCGACGGGTCGAGGATCGTGGTCAGCGCATCGACGAAGGGCACATCGGCCAGGATGCCGGCGAACAGCTCGGGGGCGAGGTTCGCCACGGCGCCCATGAGCAGCCCGCCCGCCGAACCGCCCTCGGCGACCATCCGGTCGGCGGTCGTGTACCCGGAGTCGATCAGGTGCAGCGCGCAGTCGACGAAGTCCGTGAACGTGTTGCGCTTGTGCAGCAGCTTCCCGTCCTCGTACCACTGCCTGCCCATCTCGCCGCCGCCGCGCACGTGGGCCACCGCGAAGATCACGCCGCGATCCAGCGCCGAGAGGCGCGCCACCGAGAAGCCCGGCTCGATCGAGTGCTCGTAGGAGCCGTAGCCGTACAGGTGCACCGGTCGCGGTGCGGCGCCGGCGTCGCCGAACGAGCGCTTCCAGACCAGCGAGATCGGGATCTGCGTTCCGTCCTGCGCGGTCGCCCAGACGCGTTCCTGCGCGTACTCCGACGGCTCGTAGCCGCCCAGCACGGGCTGCCGCTTGCGCAGGTGCAGCTCGGACGTGGCGACCTCGTAGTCGTAGACCGTGCCCGGGGTGACGAACGACCCGTAGCCGACGCGGATCAGCGGAGGCGCCCACTCCGGGTTGCCGCCGGCGCCGACCGAATACAGCGGCTCGTCGAATTCGAGCTCGCGGATCGTCCCATCGGCGTAGTCGAGCATCCCGAGACGCGCGAGGCCGCCGCTGCGGTAGCCGACGACGCCCCAGTCGCGGAAGGTCGAGACGCCGAGCAGTCGTTCGCCGGGCCGGTGCGGGAGCACGACCTCCCGAGGCCCGGAGGGGTCGGATGCCGCGACCCGCACGAGCTCGAAATCGAGGGCACCGTCGTTGTGCAGGATGTAGAGGACGTCCTCGCCGTCGATGACGGCGTGGTCCGAGTCGTATTCGATCCCTTCGGTGCGAGGCCACACGACGCGCGGCGTGGAGCGCAGGTCCGCGGCATCCACGATCCACTCCTCGGACGTGATCGATGACCCGACGCCGATCATCAGGTACTTGTCGCTGCGCGTGAAGCCCGCGCCGACCCAGAACCGCTCATCGGGCTCGTGGAACAGCCTCTCGTCAGCGCTGACGGCCGTGCCCAGCTCGTGCAGCCAGACGGTGTCGGGTCGCCAGGCGTCGTCGACGGTCGTGTACACGATGAACCGGCCGTCGGGGGAGAAGCCGGCACCGGCGAAGGTGTCCGGGATCTCGTCCGGCAGCGTCTCGCCCGTGACGAGATCGCGGACGCGGATCGTGTAGCGCTCGTCGCCGGCGACGTCGATGCCGAACAGCATCCGGTTGCCGTCATTGCTCACCTCGAAGCTGCCCAGCGAGAAGAACTCGTGCCCTTCGGCTTCGACGTTCCCGTCGAGCAGGATCTGCTCGCCGATCACATCCGCCGCGACCGACAGATCGGGCGGCGTCCAGTCGTCGGGCGAGGCCAGCGGTGCGCGGCACTGGATGCCGTACTGCTGCCCCTCGACGGTGCGGCCGTAGTACCACCAGTCGCCGCGGCGGGTCGGCACCGACAGGTCGGTCTCGAGCGTGCGGTCCTTGATCTCGGTGAAGATCTTCTCGCGAAGTCCGGCGAGGTGCGCGGTGCGCTGCTCGGTGTAGGCGTTCTCCGCCTCGAGGTGGGCCACGACGGCGGCATCCTCTTTGGCGCGGAACCACTCGTAGCCGTCCTCGACGTCGTCGCCGTGATGACTGCGGACGATGGGGGTCCGGGTGGCGACGGGAGGGGTGCGGGGTGCGGCGTCGGTACTCACCGTTCCACGGTAGTCGACCTCGTCGGGCGCGAGCCCCGACCGCTCAGCCCGGCGGCGCCGGACTGCGGGAGCTGTCGGGCTGGGCGGTCGGCAGCCGGTCGGGGATGCCGCGGGAGAGCATCAGCGACAGCAGTGCCAGCGCGATCAGCGCGAACAGCGCCGTCCGCAGGGACGAGAGCTGCGACTCGGTGTACGCCGCCTGAAGGGTGGCCGCCTCCGTGTCGCTGAGGCCCGCCTCGAGGGCGAGCTCGGGCACGCTCGCGGCCGGGATGATGGCGACTCCGCCCTGCGTGGCTTCGCTGACGGCGATGCGCGCCTTGTCGGACAGGTCCGCGGTGGCGATGCCGGAGGCGAATGACGTCGCCAGCGCCCCGATCAGGACCGAGCCGATCAGCGCCGTGCCCAGGGACGAGCCGAGGTTCTGGAACACACCCTGCAGGCCGCCCACTTCGCTGGTGTCATCGGCCGTGACCGCGGACATGTTCACGTTGCCCAGCTGCGACGCCAGAAGTCCCAGTGCCGCACCGGCGGAGAACATGCCCGCGCCGAACGCGATGCCGGTCAGCTCGGGGTCGATGGCGGCTAGCAGGACCACCGAGCCGGCGACGAGGATCCACTGACCCGTCAGCACGATCCGCCGGGGCGACCAGCGGCGGGACAGCCGTGTGCCGACGATGGAGAACAGGATCAGCGAGATGGAGAGCGGGAAGATGCGGATGCCGGTCTGCAGGGCGTCCAGCCCGAGCGTCATCTGCAGGTACACCGGGATCATGAAGAACAACCCGGCGGTGATCGCGTACTGTCCGCCGAGCACGCTCAGCCCGCTGCGCAGCTGTCGGATCGAGAGCAGCTCCACATGCACGAGGGGCTCGCGCCCCCGTGCGACCAGTCGGCGCTGCCGGGCGAAGAAGAGCCACAGCAACGCCGCGCCGGCGACCATGAGCCACGCGGACAGCGACACCCCGAGCGGCGCGATCGGTGTGCCGAACAGCTCGGGGGAGTGCAGCGGCACGATCCACCCCCAGGTCTTGCTCTGCAGCATGCCCGAAACGAGGGCGACGAGGCCGGCTGCCGAGAACACAACGCTGAGCAGGTCGATCCGGATGCTGCGGCGAGCCGAGGTCTCGCCGATCAGGCGTGCCGTGAGCACCACGCCGATCATGATGACGACCTCGCCGACGAAGACGTACCGCCAGCTGAGGTAGGTCGTCATGAAGCCGCCGATGAGGGGGCCGGCTGCCACGGCTGCGCCGGAGACGGCGCCGATGATCGCGAATGCCGTGATGCGGTCTCGGCCCGTGTAGTTGTCGGCGATGAGCGCGGCCACCGCGGGGATGACCAGCACCGCGCCCACACCCTCGATGACCGACCACCCGAGGAACAGGACGCCCATGTTCGGGCTGAGCGCCGTGATCAGCGAGCCCAGGCCGTAGACGAGCGACCCGATCACGAGCGCGCGCCGGCGCCCCCAGATGTCGCCGAGCTTCGCGCCCAGCAGCATGAACGCGGCCATCGTGAGCGTGTAGAACGTTATGGCCGTCTGCATCGCCGTGACGCTGCTGTCCAGATCGTCCACCACCGTCGAGATGGAGACGTTCATGACCGTGCCGTCCAGCACCATCACGAACTGGGCGGCGCCCAGGATGATCACGACGA
The DNA here is from genome assembly GCF_900100885.1 of Microbacterium pygmaeum. NCBI lineage: Bacteria > Bacillati > Actinomycetota > Actinomycetes > Micrococcales > Microbacteriaceae > Microbacterium > Microbacterium pygmaeum. The sequence goes on along the minus strand of NZ_LT629692.1, from coordinate 3,045,258 downwards.
GCCACTTCTTCATATCCACCTCGGATCGGTCGGCGGGCGTGCGCGCTCAGTCAATCCCCGAGCGCGCCGCTTCCGCGTCACCCTCGCAGGTCGAGATCGTCCTCGAGTTCGGCGGAGTTGACCGCGCGCGGAGGCGGTGTAAGGATTCTTTCTGGCCGGTTGCCGGTGCCTGAACAGTCAGTGAACTCTTCGTTCACGCGCCGATCCCGTCGGCACCTCCATTTCTTTCACTCCACACGGAAAGCAAAAGGTGGAAGCCGCAACCCTCATCGTCGTGCTGATCATCGTGCTGTCGCTGTTCTTCGATTTCACGAACGGGTTCCACGACACCGCCAACGCCATGGCCACCCCGATCGCGACGGGTGCACTCAAGCCGAAGGTGGCGGTGCTGCTGGCGGCGGTGCTGAATCTCTTCGGCGCGTTCCTGTCGACGGAGGTCTCCAAGACCATCTCGCACGGCATCATCCGCGAGGACCAGATCACGCCGCAGGTGTTCCTGCCGCTGATCTTCGCCGGTCTGATCGGCGCGATCACCTGGAACATGCTCACCTGGCTGCTCGGGCTGCCCTCGAGCTCCTCGCACGCGCTGTTCGGCGGGCTGATCGGCGCGACGATCGTCGGCGCGGGGTGGATGGCGATCGACTACGGCGTCGTGATCGGAAAGGTCATCCTGCCCGCAGTGCTGGCCCCGCTCACCGCGGGGATCATCGCGTTCGCGGCGACCAGGCTCGCATACGCGATGACACGCCGGTACGACGCCAAGCCCGACGGCCGTGCGGGGTTCCGGTGGGGGCAGATCTTCACCTCTTCGCTGGTCGCGCTCGCCCACGGCACCAACGACGCGCAGAAGACGATGGGCGTGATCACGCTGACCCTCATCGTGGCGGGCGTGCAGACCAGCGCGCACACCGAGCCGCAGCTCTGGGTGATCTTCGCCTGCGCCATCACCATCGCCCTCGGCACGTACATGGGCGGCTGGCGCATCATCCGCACCCTCGGCAAGGGTCTGACCGATGTGAAGCCCGCGCAGGGATTCTCGGCGGAGACCTCGACCGCCTCGACGATCCTCGCCTCCAGCGCGCTCGGCTTCGCGCTGTCCACCACTCAGGTGGCATCCGGCTCGGTGATCGGCTCGGGACTCGGTCGCCGCGGAGCGACGGTGCGCTGGAACACCGTCGGGCGCATCATGATCGGCTGGCTTCTGACACTGCCCGCTTCCGGCGCCGTCGGTGCGCTCGCCGCCGTGATGGTCGCCTGGCTCGGCGGCTGGGGCATCGTGGTGGACACCATCGTCGCGGTGGCCGTCATCCTCACCATCTTCCTGCTCTCCCGGCGCGATTCCGTCACAGCGGCCAATGCGATGAGCGAGGTCGCCGAGTCGGGCACGGCGGTGAAGGTGAAGCGCAATCCGCCTCCCACGCGGCGCCAGCGTGCACTGGCCCGCGCCGAGGAACGCCGACAGAAGGAGGAGTCGAAATGACACTCGACATCGACTGGCTCGCCTTCCTCCAGGTGTTCCTCGCCGCACTCGTGGCCTCGGTCCTGGTCGTGGGGTTCTACTCCCTCGGTCTGCGCCTTCTGGTCCGGGCGGGCCGGGTTCCGGTGGTCGCCCCGGCGGAGTTCACCGACGCGATCACCGTCATCTCCGCCAAGGACTCCCAGCGCGCCGCCAAAGCTGCGGCGAAATCGGCGAAGAAGAGTCCGCTGACCGCCGGTCAGCGCCAGGTGGCGGCGATCGGCGCGTACATCTCGTTCGGGATGTGCGGGCTCGCCGTCCTGGGGGGCCTCCTGCTGATCGTGCTCGGCTGAGCCGCGTCCGCGACCCTCGCTAGGGTGGAGGCATGGTCCCCGGATCCGTGCAGTTCGGCCAATACGCGCCGGCTCGGCGAACGATCGTGCACCTCAGCGACACCCACCTGCTGGCCGGCGACGTCCAGCTCGGCGGACGCTACGACACGGCGGCGAACCTGCGAAGGACGCTCGAGTCCGTCGAGGATCTCGGCATCCGGCCCGACGCGCTGGTGTTCACCGGTGACCTGACGGATCTCGGGGAGCCGGACGCGTACTCGTCACTCCGCGCGGCCGTCGAACCCGTCGCCGAGCGCCTGGGCGCGCCGATCGTCTGGGTCGCAGGCAATCACGACGAGCGGCCGGCCCTGCGTCGCGACCTGCTCGGGCTCGATGCCACCGAGGAGCCTGTCACGGGCGTATGGGATCTCGGCGGCCTTCGCATGATCGCGCTGGACACGACGGTTCCGGGCTGGCACCACGGCGATTTCGACGCCGGTCAGCTGCTGTGGCTGCGCGGCATCCTCGCCACCCCCGCTCCACTCGGGACCATCCTCGCGATGCACCACCCGCCGCTGCCGTCGCACCTGCCGCTGTTCGACATCCTGGAACTGCGCGACCAGGGGCGGCTGGCGGAGATCCTGGCGGGCAGCGACGTGCGCGCGATCCTCGCCGGCCATCTGCACTATTCCACGAGCGGCACCTTCGCCGGAATCCCCGTCAGCGTCTCGGCGGCGACCTGCTACACGATGGATCTGGCCCGTCCACCGGCCGAGGTCAACGGGATGGATGCCGGGCAGTCGTTCCACCTCGTGCACGTCTACGACGGCACTGTGACCTCCTCGGTGGTGCCGGTGGTCGATGCGGCCACCGGCGACTACTTCTCCGCAGCGTGGGTCGCCAGGATGGCCGCGCTCAGCCCGACCGAGCGTCTGGAGGCGTTCTCCCGCAAGCCCGGTCGGTGAAATCTGCGGATCGTTTGACTTCGAGCGCGCTCGAAGTCCTACCGTGGGCTCATGACCCTCATCTCCGTCGGCGTCGCCATCTCCGAGGCTGCAGCCGCCACCGGACTGTCCACCCACACCCTGCGCTACTACGAGCGCGCGGGCTTGATGCTCGATCCGATCGATCGGGCATCCTCGACCCACCGCCGCTACACCGAATCCGACATCGGGTGGGTGCAGTTCCTCACCCGCCTCCGCTCCACCGGCATGCCCATCGCGACCGTCCGCGAATACACCGATCTGGTCCGTCGTGGTGACGAGACGATCGACGCGCGCCGCGAGCTGCTGGTCCGCCACCGCATCGCGGTGCTCCGTCGGCTCGAGGAGACCACCGCGAGCCTGGCTGCCATCGACATCAAGATCGCCCTTTACGAGCAGAAAGCCACCTCAGCATGAAGCACATCACTCTCGGCGCCGCCGGACCCGTCATCGGCCGCATCGGCCTCGGACTCATGGGAATGAGCGCGTTCTACACCGGCGCCGCCCAGGACGACGAAGGCTCGATCCGAACGATCCACCGCGCGCTCGAACTCGGCGTCACCTTCCTGGACACCGCAGAGTTCTACGGCCCGTATCTGAACGAGGAGCTCCTCGCTCGCGCGATCGCGGGTCGGCGCGACGAAGTGGTGATCGCCACGAAGTTCGGCACGATCCTGCACCGCGGCGACGGGGAGCGCGGATTGGACGGCAGCCCGGCGAACGTGCGGCTCTCCGTCGAGGGGTCGCTCCAGCGCCTCGGAACCGACTACATCGACCTGTACTACCAGCACCGGATGGACCCGGGGACTCCGATCGAGGAGACGGTCGGCGCGCTCGCCGAGCTCATCGCCGAGGGGAAGATCCGGCACTACGGACTGTCGGAGGCGGCTCCCGCGACCATCCGCCGCGCCCACGCGGTGCACCCGGTGACCGCGGTGCAGACCGAGTACTCGCTCTGGAGCCGCGATCCCGAAGCGCAGATCCTGCCGACGGTCCGCGAACTGGGCATCGGGTTCGTGCCGTACTCGCCGCTCGGGCGCGGTTTCCTCACGGGAGCGATCCGTTCGCTCGATCAGCTGGACGACTCGGATTTCCGCAAGGCCAACCCGCGCTTCGCCGACGGCAACCTCGATGCGAATCTGGCGATCGTCGACCAGGTGACCGCTGTCGCCCGAGAGGTCGAGGCGACACCCGCGCAGGTCGCCCTCGCCTGGCTGCTGGCGCAGGGCGATGACATCGCCCCCATCCCGGGGACGCGCCGGATCGTCGCGTTGGAGGAGAACGTCGGCGCCGATGCTGTCCAGCTCACCGCGGACCAGCTCGCGACGCTGGACACGCTCGAGCCGGCAGCGGGCGATCGCTACGCCGACATGACGCCCCTCAACCGCTGATCTGGTGAGTCGCGGACTGTGCGCCACGGCGTACAGTCCGCGACTCGGGTTTGTCCACGGTGGAGGGATGCCGCGGGAGGACGCGCGAGTAGTGTCGAGGGATCCCCTCACCTCGCCGTGACCGACCCACAAGGACTCCCACATGGCTCTGGACGCAATGACGCGCACACGCACCGAAACCGATTCACTCGGATCCCTGGAGATCCCGGCCGACGCGTACTGGGGGATCCACACCGCCCGCGCGCTGGAGAACTTCCCGGTCAGCAAGCGGCCCATCTCGGTCTACAAGGACCTGGTTCGCGCGCTCGCGATGGTCAAGCAGGCATCGGCCCGTGCGAATCGGGAGATCGGCGCCCTGTCGGCCGAAAAGGCCGAGCTCATCGATCGCGCCTCGCAGCTGGTCATCGACGGCGAGTACCACGATCAGTTCATCGTCGGCGTCGTGCAGGGCGGCGCCGGCACCTCGACCAACATGAACGCGAACGAGGTCATCACCAACATCGCGCTCGAACTCGCCGGGCGCCCCAAGGGCGATTACGCGTTCCTCTCGCCCATCGACGACACCAACCGGAGCCAGTCGACCAACGACGTCTACCCGACCGCGGTCAAGGTCGGCCTGAGCCTGGACCTGTTGACCCTTCTGGACGAGCTCGACCTGCTGCGCAAGTCGTTCCTCGCGAAGGCGGTGGAGTTCCACGACATCCTCAAGGTGGGTCGAACCCAGCTGCAGGATGCCGTGCCCATGACGCTCGGCCAGGAATTCCATGGATTCGCCACGACGCTGGGCTACGACCATCAGCGCCTCACCGAGAACGCCTACCTGCTGTACGAGATCAACATGGGCGCGACGGCGATCGGCACCGGGATCACCGCTCACCCCACCTACGGTGCCGCGGTCCTGCGGCACCTGCGGGAGATCACGGGACTGGATCTCGCGATGGCCGACGATCTGGTCGAAGCGACCAGCGACACCGGGTCGTTCATGTCGTTCTCCTCGTCGCTCAAGCGCAACGCGATCAAGCTGTCGAAGATCTGCAACGACCTGCGCCTGCTCTCCTCCGGTCCGCAGGCGGGGTTCGGCGAGATCAACCTGCCGCCGCGGCAGGCAGGGTCCAGCATCATGCCCGGCAAGGTCAACCCCGTGATCCCCGAGGTGGTCAACCAGGTCGCCTTCGCCGTCGCCGGGGCCGACCTGACGGTCACCATGGCGGTGGAGGCCGGCCAGCTCCAGCTGAACGCGTTCGAGCCGATCATCGCCCACTCGATCTTCCAGTCGATCACCTGGATGCGCCGCGGGATGCACACGCTGCGCGTGAACTGCATCGACGGCATCACCGCCAACCGGGAGCGGCTCGGCGCGATGGTCGGCGCATCGGTGGGCGTCGTCACGGCGCTCACCCCGTTCATCGGCTACGCCGAATCCGCGGCCCTGGCCAAGACCGCCCTGTTGACCGGTCGCAACGTGGCGGACCTGGTCGTCGAGGCCGGGCTGATGTCGCGCGACGAGGTCCTCAAGCAGCTCTCACCGGCGCGCCTGTCCGGGCTGGAGGCGATCACGGCCGCGATCCCCATCGTGCAGGCGGCCGAGAACCTGGTCGTCGCCCGCGAGGACACCGACGACATCTGAGGCGGTTCCCGTTGCCGCCGGTCGCCGGTGGCCGCTAGCGTCGTGATCACGCCCTGACGAGAGGACTGATCGTGACCGATCCCCAGAACCCCGCCGCACCCGTACCGCCGCCCGCCTCGGGCGCACCCGTGCCGCCGCCCGCGTACGACGCTCCGCCCGCCGCGCCCGAGGCCTATCCGTCCGCGCCGCCGGCGCCCTACGGCGCCCCGGCCGCTCCCACGATCCCGGGCAAGACACTGGGCATCGTGGCCCTGATCGTCGCGATCTTCGCGAACGTGATCGGCCTGATCCTCGGCATCGTCGCCCTCGTGCAGAGCAAGAAGGCGGGCTACAAGAACGGCCCCGCCGTCGCCGCGATCATCGTCGGCGCCGTGCTGTTCGTGATCGGCATCATCGTCACGATCATCGTGGTCGGTGCGCTCGTGGCAGCCGGCGGATTCGCGAGCGAAGCCCTGCGCGCCTGCGAGGCTGTGGACTTCTCCGGCGTGGTCACCGTGCAGGGCGTCTCCGTGGACTGCTCGACGATCCAGACCACCCCCTGATCTGATCGACGTCGATGCGTGCCTCGCCGCCTCCGCGGCGAGGCACGCGTCGTTCGTGGCGGCTCAGCCGAGGATCCGGCAGTGCGTGGTGAGCGCGCCGATGCCGTCGATGCCGACCGTGACCGTCGAGCGGTCCCGCAGGAAGATCTGCGGATCGCGCGAATAGCCGGCGCCACCGGGGCTCCCGGTGGAGATCAGCGTGCCCGGCAGCAAGGTCGCCGCTCGCGACAGATGCGCGATCAGTGTCGCCACCGGACGCACCATCTGCGCGGTGGAGGCGTCCTGCAGCGTGTGGCCGTCCAGGACGGTCCAGATGTGCAGATGCTGCGGGTCGGGGATCTCGTCGGCGGTGACGACGAACGGGCCTGTCGGAGTGAAGCCGTCGAACGACTTGCACCGCGACCACTGCGCCTCGGAGTACTGGATGTCGCGCGCGGTGATGTCGTTGACCACGGTGTAGCCCCACACATGATCGAGCGCGTCTTCGGGGGAGACGTCCTTCGCCGGTGTGCCGATGATCACGCCGAGCTCCGCCTCGTAGTCGATGGACTCGCTGAGCGCGCGCGGCCACGATGTCGTCGCCTCGTGGGCGCTGAGCGAGTTGGGCCACAGGACGAAGACCGTCGGCGTGGAGTCGGTCTTCAGACCCAGCTCGCTCGAGTGCGCGGCGTAGTTCAGCCCGATCGCCAGGATGACGGGAGGAGTCAGCACGGCCGAGGCGAAAAAGAAGTCCGAGAGCGGATGCCACGACCGGGCGGCGTCGGACGTGTCGGAGGCATCCCGGACCCGCTGCAGGAGATCGTCGCCACCGGCGATCAGCTGTTCGAGCACGCGCGGAGCTCCGGCGAACAGCTCGTCGACGAACAGGGCGGACTCGTCGCGGACGAGGACCAGACGCGGCTCATCCGACCTCGCAGAGGTCACGTGGGCGAAGCGCATCCCTTCACGCTACCCGGATGCGGCGTTCCGTGCGTCGCGCGCCCCTAGGCTGTGCGCATGACGAGTGATCCCGGGTTCGCGTCGGCCCTCGCACAGCCTCGCCAGGCCCAGGGAGCGCCGATCGCCGCCGCGGCGGCGTCGCCGGCTCCGCTGCCGGTGCCTCCACGTGCCGGCCGCACCGCACCCATCTGGATGGCAGGCGTCCTGGTCCTGGTCCTGGTCGGCCTGGTGGGCTACTTCCTGAACGCCATCGGGCCGGGCGCCTCGATCATCGGCATGGTGCTCGCGCTGATCCCGCTGGCGGGCGTGCTGATCGCGGTCGGCATCGTCGACCGCTGGGAACCGGAACCGCGAAGCCTGCTCATCATCGCCGTCGCGTGGGGGGCGATCGCCGCCGTCGGCATCGCCCTGGGCGTCGACCTCGCCATCGCGATCGCGTTCGGGGTGGACGACTCGCCGATGCGCGACGCGTTCACCGCGGTGGTGCAGGCGCCGATCGTCGAGGAGTTCGCCAAGGGACTCGGGGTCTATCTGATCTTCCTGACCGCCCGCCGCGCGTTCGACGGGCCGATCGACGGCATCGTGTACGGCGCCCTCGTCGGTGCGGGGTTCGCCTTCACCGAGAACATCCAGTACTTCGCGATCAGCTTCCTGGAAGGCGGGATCGCCGACACCTCCGCGACGTTCTTCGTGCGCGGCATCCTCTCGCCGTTCGCCCACGTCATGTTCACGAGCGTGACCGGCTTCGCCCTCGGCCTCGCCGCGCGACGGGGAGCCTCGGCGGGGCGCGCGGTCGGACCATGGCTGCTCGGCATGGTCGGGGCGATCGCACTCCACGCGATCTGGAACGGGTCGGCGGTCTTCGGCGACTTCTTCGGGCTCTACCTGGTGCTCCAGGTGCCGCTGTTCGTCGGCTTCATCCTCGGCATCATCGCGCTGCGGCGCGAGGAGGCGCGGGTCACTCGTGCACGCCTGGCGGACTACGCGGCGGCGGGGTGGTTCACGCCACAGGAGGTGGACATGCTGGCCACACCGGCGGGGCGGAGAGCCGGCCTGCGTTGGGCGCGCAGCGTCGGGGGCGATCGCACCGACGTGATGAAGAGGTTCATCACCGACGCCACCGCTCTGGCCGCCGCCCGGCAGCGTGCGATCACCGGCCGCGACCCCAAGGCGCGCGAGGACGAGGCGGTCCTGCTGACGCGGACCACGGCGGCGCGAGCAGAGATCTTCGCCGGTTGAGAACTCAGCGCCCGGAGTCGCGGCAATGCCTGCGTAGCTTCCGGGCGCTGAGTCGGCCTGTCCCCAGGATGCCCAGGGCGGTGCGGTGTGTCAAGCCTCGACCGCCTCGGGAGGGCTCGCGTTGACCCGGCACGCCGCCTCGGGTTGGATGGACTCATGACTGAGAACCGCACGAAGCCCGAGTTCGACGCTCCGCAGGGTCCGGCTCCCACCGAGCTCGTCATCCGCGACCTGATCGTCGGAGACGGTGATGAGGCGAAGCCCGGCGACACCGTGACCGTGCACTACGCCGGTGTCGAGTACGAGAGCGGCGAGGAGTTCGATTCCTCCTGGGGCCGCGGGGAGAGCATCCAGTTCCCGCTGCGCGGCCTCATCCAGGGCTGGCAGGATGGCATCCCCGGTATGAAGGTCGGCGGTCGCCGCGAACTCGTGATCCCGCCCGCGCTGGCGTACGGCCCTCCCGGCGGACACTTCCTCGGCGGCAAGACGCTCATCTTCATCATCGACCTGCTGAAGGTCGGCTGAGTCCTCCCGTCACTCGGAGAAGGGGCGGATGCTGCGGCATCCGCCCCTTCTCTTGTGCCGTCCATCCATCGTTCTGGGGGATTTTTCCTATTCATGGGAATAGATCGTCACGGCGTTCGCGTTGGACACCGAGAACCCGCCGCTCCGCCGGCCCCCTCACACGAAGGATCACCATGACTGACACGACCACGATCGACGTTCCCGGCTACAAGGCCGGCACCTGGGTGCTCGACCCCGCGCACAGCGAGGTGGGCTTCGTCGTGCGCCACATGATGATCTCGAAGGTCCGCGGACACTTCGACATCAAGAGCGCGACGCTCACCGCTCCGGAGAACCCGCTGGAGGCGAGCCTGACGGCACAGGTCGACGCGACCTCGCTGTCCACCAAGGACGAGGGCCGCGACGCCCACCTGCGCTCGGCCGACTTCTTCGACGTCGAGAACTACCCGACGATCGACTTCGTCTCCACCGGCGTGCGCATCGAGAAGGGCGAATTCCTCGTCGACGGCGATCTCACGATCCACGGCACCACCAAGCCGGTCACGTTCGACGTCGACTTCGGCGGCTTCGGTTCCGACCCGTGGGGCAACTACAAGGCCGGCGCGACCGCCAAGACGGTCATCAACCGCGAAGACTTCGGCCTCACCTGGAACGCCGCGCTCGAGACCGGCGGCGTGCTCGTCGGCAAGGACGTCACCATCGAGCTCGACCTGCAGGGTGCGCACCAGGCCTGAGCGCGCCGAGACGAAGAGGGGGCGGATGCTGCGGCATCCGCCCCCTCGTCGTCTCAGGGCGCCGCGACCGGGGCCCGGCGGCGCAACCGGATGCGGTTCTGCGCGAGCAGGATCCCGAGGAACACCACGAGCGCTCCGACCGGCTCGTTCCAGCTGAGGGCCTCGCCGAGGATGATGGTGCCCAGCGCCACGCCGACGACCGGCGTGATGTAGGTGACCGTCGAGGCCCGCGTCGGGCCCCACGCACGAAGCGCGTTCTGGTTCCAGATATAGGCGACGCCGGTACCGAGGCAGCCCAGCAGCAGGACGCTGCCGACGATCCACGGATCCAGGATGACGGGCTGGAGGACGAGCACGGGAGTGAGGACGATCATGATGGCCGCGGCGATCCCGATGTTCAGGAACGAGAACACCAGCGCGCTCATGCCGGTGTTCGAGACGAACCTGCGCATGTACGCGAGGCTGAAGCCGTAGCAGGCCGTCGCGCCGAGGATCGCGAACTGGGCGACCAGGCTCTGGCTGAGATCCAGCCCCTGCCAGGGGGCGATGATCACCATCACGCCGAGGATCCCGACGAGGATGCCGGCGATCTGCACCGGCCTGAGCTTCTCGACGCGGAAGAACACCCCTGCCATCACGGCCGTCATGATCGGCGTCGTGGCGTTGTAGATGCTGGTAAGGCCCGAGGTCACGTGCTGCTGCGCCCACGAGAACAGCAGGAACGGCACGACGCAGAACGTCACGGCGAGCACCGTCATGTGCAGCCAGATCTTCAGCCGGCGGGGGAGGACGTCTCGGCGTACCAGCACGAAGAGCCCGAGCGTGAGCCCGCCGAGCACCAGACGGGACCAGGCGACCTGCCCCGGCGAGATCCCACCCAGGGCGACCTTCATGAACAGGAAGCTCGAGCCCCAGATCACTCCGCACAGGACGAACTGGATGGTGACCGAGACCGACGACGGTACGCGATCGATCGCGGCGGGCGGTGAGGTCTGGGGCACGCGGCGACTCTAGTCGCGGGTGCGGGCCCGCTGAGGTGATCTGCGATGCCGCGTCCGAAATCCGCCGATGCTCGTCGGTCCGACTGCGCCGATCACGGCTCGGGGAACTCCGAATCGTACGCGCGGAACCGTGGGCTCAGGCGCACCAGCACCCCGACCAGTCCGATGATCAGGAAGCCGCCCAGCAGCGGCGGGAACCACAGGGCGGTGAGTGTTGCGAGGGTGCCGACGTAGAGGGCGCCGAGGCGTGGTCCGCCGGCCACGACGACGATGAACACGCCCTGGAGGCGCCCGCGGATCGCGTCGGGCACGGCGGCCTGCATCATCGTGTTGCGGAAGATCGAGCTGATGTTGTCTGCGGCTCCGGAGACGGCGAGCATCAGCGCGGCGACGACGATGAGGGGGATGTTCGGTGTCACCTCGTCCACGGTCGCCGGCGCGAACCACCCGAGTGCGGCGGCGGCCAGCACGAGCCCGAACGCGGCGATCGCAGCGCCGTAGAGGAGGATGGCCCGCTCGATGGCCAGTCCGTGCCGACGGACGCGACCGGTCGGCCCCGAGAACAGGCTCGAGAAGAAGGCGCCGACGGCGACCGATGCGGTGAGGATGCCGGTGGTGATGGGTCCTCCGCCGAGGAGTACCGCTCCGACGGCGGGCAGCAGCGCCAGCGGCTGGCCGAAGGTCATCGCGATGATGTCGAGGATGAACTGGAGGCGGATGTTCGAGGCCCGCTTCAGGAACCGCCAGCCGTCGCGGAGGGACTCCAGGCCCGGGCGCACGATCACGCCCTCTGGCTTGATGCTCGGGAGCGTCCAGAGCCCGAGGAACAGCGAGGTCATCAGGACCACGTCGACGGAGTAGGTCCAGGCGTACCCGGCCACTGCGACCAGCACCCCGGCCAGCGCCGGACCGACCATCACCATGATCCCGAAAGTGATGCCGTTGAGGGCCGACGCGGCGGGCAGCAGTTCGCGGGGGATGAGGCGGGGCACGATCGCCTGGCGGGTGGCCAGGACCACGGTGTTCGCGGCGGAGTTGACGATGCTGAGGGCGTACAGCCACCACACCGTCTCCAACTGGCCCCAGGCCAGGGCGGCGAGCAGGACCGTGGATGCGAAGGTGATCGTCGCGGCGATGAGCGCGACCCGGCGGCGATCGAACGCGTCGGCGAGCATTCCTCCGTAGAGCCCGGCGAAGACCATCGGCAGCAGACCGGCCACGGCGATCATCGACACCGCGAAGGTCGAGCGGGTCAGGTCGTACATGTGCAGCATGATGGCGACGAGGGTCAGCTGGCCACCGAGGCCGGCCAACGTCGAGCCTATCCACATGCGCGTGAACGCCGGGGATGCCCGGAACGGGCTCAGGTCGATGAAGTGATCGCGCCTGAGGCGCGCCATCACGAGCGGTACCGCTGGAGGAGCATCCTCCGAGGCTATCTCCCGGCAGGAGCCGATTATCCGCAGCGGAAGGCTGCTGGTAGACTCTTCAGGTTGCCGTTCGATCGGCCGCGGATAAAGAGAGCTCGCACATCAGGTGCCGGGCGCCGCGCAATGACCAGGAAGGGGATCCCATCTATGCCACTCGAATCTGACGCGAAGAAGGCGATCATCGAAGAGTACGCGACGCACCCCGGTGACACCGGATCCCCCGAGGTGCAGGTCGCGATGCTGACGCAGCGCATCAAGGACCTCACAGAGCACCTGAAGGAGCACAAGCACGACCACCACTCGCGTCGTGGTCTGTTCCTGATGGTCGGTCAGCGCCGTCGTCTGCTCGGCTACCTCCAGGACATCGACATCAACCGTTACCGGTCGTTGATCGAGCGTCTGGGGCTCCGCCGCTGAGGCACCGCCACCCGGCGTATATCGCACTTCTCGAAGGCCGTCCCACGGTGTGGGGCGGCCTTCGACGTGCCGGGCGCGGCCGGGAGGATCAGGCGGATGCCGCGCGTGCCGCGACCAGGTCGGCGTGGTGGATCGCGGCCACGTCCGGGTGGGCGCGCAGCCGCGACTTCAGCGCATTCTCGCCGTACAGCGCGTGGATCGGGTTCCCCGGATCCTGTGTGACGCCCTTCGCCTCGGCGGCGAGATCCGCGGGCAACTCGATCAGCGGCAGGCGCTTGTCCAGCGCGGGATTGAAGAAGAACGGGACCGAGATGCGGTCATCGGGGAACTTCGGCGAGATCACGCGGTGGTTCGTCGCGATCAGATAGCCCTGGGTTGCGTACTCGAGCAGTTCGCCGATGTTCACCACGAAGGCGCCGGGTACCGGGGGAGCATCGACCCACTCTCCGTCGCGCTGCACCTGGAGGCCGCCCTTGCCCGGCTCGACCCAGAGCAGCGTGAGCACGCCGGAATCCTTGTGCGCGCCGACGCCCTGCTGCGGGGTCGGGTCCTCCTTGCCCGGATACCGGACGATCTTGATGAGCGTGGACGGTTCGCCGAAGTGCTCGTCGAAGTAGTTCTCCGGCGCTCCGAGCGACAGCGCCCAGGCGCGCAGCAGCTTGCGGGCCACACCGGAGAGGTGGTCGTGCCACTCGGCGACGACGTCCTGCAGCTCCGGCTGGGCCTGCGGCCACAGGTTGGGCCCGATGAGCCGGAAGAAGTCGGCGGCTTCCGGGTCGTCGATCGCCGCGCGCTCGGGCCCGATGTCGATCTGCTCCCGCCAGTCGACCTTGCCCTGCGTGCGCTCGCCCCCGACCCGCGTGTACCCGCGGAAGTGCGGGCTGTTCACGTTCTCGATGGCGAGCTTGTCCGCTTCGGGCAGCGCGAAGAAGTCGCGCGCGGCGCGATGCAGGCGCGTCTCCAGCTCCGGCGAGATGCCGGTGCCGGTGAGGTAGAAGAATCCGACGTCGTGGGTGGCCGCACGCAGCTGGTCGCGGAAGTCCGCGGCCGCCTCCGGCCCGTCGTCGAGCAGCGAGAGATCCAGGATCGGCAGGTTGAGGTCGCTCATTCGGCGAGCCTAGGCAGTGCCGTGGCATCCGCCGCCTTTGTTGCACTGGATTACCGCACCGGTCGCAGCACTCGATTTTCGACGCCCGGGAACAGGAGGTAAGGTGAGGCTTAGTGAGGTTCGCCTAACCATCGGCCCGATGTCGCGGCGAGGCAGTCGGCACCGGCCTCGCTCCTCCCGACCCGAATCGAACCGTGCTCGCTACTTTCCTCATCGGCCTGCGTGAAGGCCTCGAAGCCGCGCTTGTCGTCGGCATCCTGATCGCTTACCTCACGCGCGTCGGTCGTCGCGACGTCCTCCCGCGACTGTGGAGCGGTGTGGGGCTGGCAGCGGGGCTTGCGCTCGTCATCGGCGCGGTGCTCACGTTCGGCGCGTACAGCCTCACCTTCGAGGCGCAGGAGCTGATCGGCGGCGGGCTCTCGGTGCTCGCGGTCGCGATGGTGACGTGGATGATCTTCTGGATGCAGAAGGCCGGCCGCACGCTGAAGAAGTCGCTCGAGGGCGAGGTCGATCGCGCGCTGGCCGCCGGGACGCTGTGGGGCATCGTCCTCATCGGGTTCGTGTCCGTGGCCCGCGAGGGCATCGAGACCACCCTGCTGCTGTGGTCGATGGTGCAGTCCTTCGGCGACGCGCCCGGCGCACTCCTGGGCGCGCTGCTCGGACTGGTCACCGCGGTGGCGCTCGGCTGGCTGCTGGCACGGGGGATGCTGCGGCTCGACCTGCGCGTCTTCTTCACCTGGACGGGAGCGCTGCTGATCATCGTCGCAGCGGGCGTCCTGGCCTACGGCATCCACGACCTGCAGGAGGCCGGCGCGCTGCCCGGCCCCTTCGCCTCGCTCGCGCCGGTCGACCCGGTCACGGGGGCCGTCGCCATCGGGATCGGCGCCTTCCCGTTCGGCTGGGCCTTCGACCTGAGCGCCTCGATCCCGCCCGGCAGTCCACTCGCCGCGATCCTGCAGGCGACCGTCGGCTTCATGCCGCAGATGTCGTGGCTGCAGGTCATCGGATGGGCGCTGTACGTCGCGATCGTCGGCGGCATCTTCGCCGCGAAGGCGCTGCGCCACCGGCCGCCGCGGCCGGCACCCGCTCCGGCGGTCTCCCCCAGCACAGATCACGGCACATCTCCCTCTCCAATCACCTCCCAAGGAGCACCATGACCACCAAGCGGATCCTCGCCGCCCTCGCCACGGCATCCGCCGCTGCGCTCGTCCTGAGCGGGTGCGTCGCCAAGACCGACGTCGCCGCTTCCGATGCGCTGGCCGTCACCTCCACCGACGGCACGTGCGAGGTCTCCTCGGGCACGGCGACCAGCGGGACGCTGGCCTTCGATGTGACCAACGAGGGTGCCGACGTGACCGAGTTCTACCTCCTCGCCGAAGACGGCCTGCGGATCGTCGGCGAAGTCGAGAACATCGCACCCGGCGCTTCGCGCACCCTGACCGTCGTCGCCCAGCCGGGTGAGTACTTCACCCTCTGCAAGCCCGGCATGCTGGGCGAAGGCGTCGGTCGCACGGCGTTCACGGTGAACGGCGACGCCGTCGCCATCGACGGGGAGGACGCCGAGCTCAAGCAGCAGGCGGTCTACCTCTACGCGGCGTTCGTCAAGGACCAGGTCGAGAACCTCGTGCCGCAGGTCGACGCGCTCGTCACCGCCTACGAATCCGGGGACGACGCGGCGGCGCAGGCGCTGTTCCCGCAGGTGCGCGCGTACTACGAGCGCATCGAGCCGGTGGCCGAGGCGCTGGGCGACCTCGACCCGAAGATCGACTACCGCGAGGTCGACGCCGTCGCCGAGGGCCTGGACTGGACCGGCTTCCACCGCATCGAGAAGGATCTGTGGGTTCCCGCGCAGGACGCGCTGAACGCCGACGGCGAGACGCCCGCATGGCGGGAGTGGACGCCATCGACGCCGGACGAGCGCGCCGCCTTCGGTGATCAGCTGATCTCGGATGTCGCCGAGCTCGACGAGTACGTGCACTCCGACGAGTTCCAGGCGGCCCTCGACGAGCAGGGTGTCGCGGGTCTGTCCAACGGCGCGATCGCGCTGCTGGACGAGGTCGCCACGGGCAAGATCACCGGCGAG
Source organism: Microbacterium pygmaeum (assembly GCF_900100885.1). Lineage (NCBI taxonomy): Bacteria > Bacillati > Actinomycetota > Actinomycetes > Micrococcales > Microbacteriaceae > Microbacterium > Microbacterium pygmaeum. Next base: position 3,029,451 of record NZ_LT629692.1, on the reverse strand, counting down.
GAGGACTGGTGGTCGGGAACCGACCTCTGGGACTTCGCAGCCAACGTCGAAGGATCGAAGATGGCGTTCTCCCTGGTCCGGGACTTCGCGGAGTCCAAGGGCGAGGACGGCGCCGCGCTGGTCGAGGAGATCGACGCCGGCTACGCGGCACTGGACGAGTCGCTTGCCACCCACGGCTCGCTGGCGGACGGGTTCATCTTCTACCCTGAGCTCACCGACGCCGACAAGCGCGAGCTCACCGATCTCATCAACGCACTGGCCGAGCCGCTGTCCCAGCTCACGGTGACCGTTCTGGAGTGAGATGACCGACCCTTCTGAGGCGTCCGAGGGCGTTTCGCGCCGCGGGCTGCTCGGCCTCGCGCTCGGCGCCGGTGCCGCCGGCATCGCGCTCGGAGCGGGGGCGGGCGCGGCAGCCGGCGTCGCCGTCGGGCGCTCGCGGGAGCGTGAGGGCGCGGCATCCGCCTACGCCTTCTTCGGGGAGCACCAGGCCGGCATCACCACCCCGGTGCAGCAGCACCTGCACTTCGCGTCGTTCGACATGATGGCGCGCACCGACCGCGACGACCTGATCTCCCTGCTGCAGGACTGGTCGTATGCCGCGTCGCGGATGACCCAGGGCCTCGAGGTGAGCGCGACCGGCGCCGTGCTCGGTTCGCCGCAGGCGCCGCCGGATGACACGGGCGAGGCGCTCGGATTGCCGGCAGCGGGACTCACGATCACGATCGGCTTCGGACCGACGCTCTTCGAACTCGACGGGACCGATCGCTACGGAATCGCGGCGCAGCGCCCGGATGGCCTGCGGAAGCTGCCCGCCTTCCTCGGCGACGACCTCGACCCTGGCGCGAGCAACGGGGATCTGTGCATCCAGGCGTGCGCGGATGACCCGCAGGTTGCGGTCCACGCCATCCGCAATCTGAGCCGCATCGCGTTCGGCCGGGCCACGATCCGCTGGTCCCAGCTCGGTTTCGGCCGGACGTCGAAGACGACGGCCGCCCAAGCCACGCCCCGGAACCTGTTCGGGTTCAAGGACGGCACGGCGAACATCCTCTCCGATGATGCGGCCGCCCTCGACGAGTACGTGTGGGCCGCGGCATCCGATTCCCCGGCCTGGCTCGCCGGCGGTTCGTACCTGGTCGCGCGCAAGATCGGCATGATCATCGAGTCTTGGGATCGCGTGCGACTCGCGGAGCAGGACGCGATCATCGGCCGGGACAAGGGCGAGGGCGCGCCGCTCTCCGGCGGGGACGAATTCACCGAGCCCGATTTCGCCAGGACGGATGCAGCGGGCACGCCCCTCATCTCCGCCACGAGCCACGTGCGGCTGGCGCATCCGGAGTTCAACGGCGGCATCCGGATCCTCCGTCGCGGCTACAACTTCGTCGACGGCAACACCGACCTCGGTCGGCTCGATGCCGGCCTCTTCTTCCTGTCGTACCAGCGCTCGCCCGAGCAGTTCGTCACGCTCCAGCGCGCGCTGTCGACCGACACGATGAACGAGTACATCCGGCACATCGGGTCGGGGATCTGGGCGATCCCGCCGGGGGCGATCGCCGGCTCGTTCGTCGGCGCAGGGCTGTTCGCCTGATCCTCCGACGATCGGATCGCGGAGAGCGCGCGGAAGGCTCAGCCGTTCTGCCGCGGATCGGCGTGCGCGCGCGGCGGACGCGGAACCTCGCGCGGGCGTCGCGACCCGGTGGGGTCGGATCGCCTGCCCTCGCGTCCGGCGAGCGTCGGGTCGGCGAACAGCCATCCCGGCCGCGGCTCGACCAGGGGCCGGAACACGCGGCGCACCGGCGTGGTCGCCAGGCCGAGCGCGATCAGCACCGACGCGACGATCACCACCGGCAGCCACAGCCACGTCGGCTCGGCATCGCGCAGGATCCCGGTCTCGCGGAACGGGTACAGCACGAAGGAATGCAGGAGGTAGACGTACATCGTGTACTGGCCGAAGTGCGTCCACCAGTGGGTGCGGCGAGGCAGCAGTGCGAAGAACGCGAAGCTCAGGACGAGCGCGACCGCGATCAGCGCGAGCCGCACGCTCCCGGCCCACCACTCCGTGCCGCCGAGCGAGGAGTAGTTCTCGTCGTAGAACAGCCACTCGCGCAGGTTCATCGCGCGCCAGTCGTCCACGAAGAACCAGGCTGCCCAGCCGGCGATCCCGAGCAGGGCGACCGAGACGACGGGCACCCACCACGCGCGAGAGCGCAGCAGTCGCAGCCGGTCGACGATGTCGTGCTCCCGCAGCCACCAGCCGAGGGTGAAGAACGGCAGCAGCCCCAGGGTGCGCGACAGGGACAGCGTGGAGTCGATGTTGGCCACGTACCCGGCGCCGATCGAGATCAGCACCGTCCACAGCAGCGGCCACCTCAGCAGCGCCAGGTAGGGCAGCACCAGCCGGAAGATCCCAAGGGCCAGCAGGAACCACAGCGTCCAGGACGGCTCAGTGAGGTTCGGATTCGCGCTGCCCTCGACGATCCACTTGGTGAGGGTCCACAGACCCTCGAAGATGAGATAGGGCAGCAGGATGTCGGTCACCACGCGGGCCATCTGGCGCCGGCTCGGTGCGTCCGACTTGGAGAAGTATCCGGAGATGATCGCGAACGCGGGCATGTGGAACGCGTAGATCACCAGGTACAGCGCGAGGGCGATGTCGGAGTCGTACGTGAGCCGCTGGACGGCATGGCCCAGCACCACGAGCACGATGCACGCGAAGCGGGCGTTGTCCCAGAAAGGCACTCTGGCCTTGGTGCGTGCCGCCTTGACGGACCCGGTCGGCGTGCGAGCGCCCCGGTCGGAGGCGGCAGGGATGGCGGATGCCGCGGGGCTGGCGTGATCGGTCATGATGGCGAACGCCACCCTATCCTGGGGAGCGCGCGATGATGCGCTCCGAGGAGACCCGAATGCCCGACGCCCCCGCTGTTTCCGTCTCCACCGGCGCCCTGCGCGGATCACGCAGCGACGGGGTCGATCGCTACCTCGGCATCCCGTATGCGGCGCCGCCCTTCGGCCCGCGGCGATTCGAGATCCCGCAACCCCCGGATCCGTGGGAGCACGAGCGCGATGCGACCCGGTTCGGGCCGACCGCGCCGCAGGCGCCCTACGCGAGAGCGCTGCGCCGGTACCTGCCGAGCGTGGAGATCGCGGGGGAGGACATCCTCACGGTGAACGTCTGGACCCCCGCAGACCGGTCGGCCGAGGACCGACTGCCGGTGCTGGTGTTCGTCCACGGCGGCGCGCTCACCCGCGGCGCGGCGGCGCTGCCGTCCTACGACGGCACGACGTTCGCCCGGCACGGGATCGTGTTCGTGTCGGTCCAGTACCGCCTCGGGCAGGAGGGCTTCGCCGTGCTGGAGGACGTGCCGCACAATCTCGGTGTGCTCGATCAGCAGGCGGCGCTGCGGTGGGTGCGGCGTGAGATCCGCGCCTTCGGCGGCGACGCGCGTCAGGTGACCGTGATGGGCCACTCCGCGGGCGCGGCAACGCTGGCCGCCCTCCTCGCGCTCCCGCACGCGGGCGAGCTCTTCGACCGTGCGATCCTGCAGAGCGGTCCGCTCAGCGCGCAGGCGCCGGCCAAGGCCGCCAGGATGACGCGCGCGATCGCTCGCCGCCTCGGGCTGGCGGCAACGCGCGCGGGGTTCGCGTCGGCGAGCCCGGCCGGACTGGCCGAGGCCCAGGCGCAGGTCTCGGCGTCCGGCTCGCTGCCCGGGTGCCGGTCCGGATCGTCCGTGCGCACCGCGCCAGGCGGCCCGAGGCGACTCCTGGTGAGGTGCTCGGCGAGGTCATGTCCGACATGCTGCTGCGGGGTCCGCTCACCCGGTTCGCGGACAGCCGAGCGGATGCGGCGGCGCCGACGTTCGTGTACGAGTTCCGCTGGCAGAGCCCCGTGGACGGCCTCGGAGCCGCGCACGGCATGGAACTGGGCTTCGTCTTCGACAGGCTGGGTTCGCCCGACGCGCTGGCGATGGGAGGCCCCGACGCACCGCAGGCCCTCGCCGATGCGATGCACTCCGCCTGGGTGGGATTCGTCCGCACCGGCGATCCAGGATGGCCGCGCTGGTCGACCAACCGGCCGGTCCAGGCGTTCGACGGCGACGGAGGCCGCATCGACTACGCGCCGCGGGCCGACGAGCTGGTCGGGCTGCGATCGCGGTAGTGTCGGCGTCGCGATGACGACGATGGACGAAGCGCTGCAGCGGGATCAGGCGATCCTCGACGTCGATTGGCACGTGTTTCCGGAGGGGACCGAGCGCGATCTGTTCGCGGCGCCGAGCGGCCTCTTGGCACGCGTGCGACTCGGGGATCCGGACGCACCTCGGGTGGTGCTCGTCTCGGGGGTCGCGGGCTCCAAAGAGGACTTCGTGCGCCTGTTCCCGCTCTTCCGCGACGCGGGCTACCGGGTCGAGTCGTACGACCTGGCAGGGCATTACGAGTCCGTCGACGCAGGACCGCAGAATCTGGATCCGCCCGGTGAGCACTACGACTACCGGCTCTTCGTCGACGACCTGATCGCGATCCTTGAAGACGGCAGCGCGCCGGTGCATGTGCTCGGATACAGCTTCGCCGGCCTGGTGGCCGAATTGGCCATGGTGCAGCGGCCTGAGCTGTTCGCCAGCCTCACGCTGATGGCCGCGCCGCCGGCGACCGGCCAGGTCTTCCGCGGTGTGAAGCACATCGGCCCGATCTCCGATATGCCGCCGCACCGCGCGGCCGGACTGATCCTGTGGGGGATCCGCTACAACCTGAACCGTACGCCGCCGCAGCGGATCGCCTTCGTGCGCGAGCGCCTCGCGGTGACGCTCCGCCCCGCGATCGATGACGTCGTCGGTCTCATGATGACGATGCCCGACATCGCCGACGACATCGCCGGCCTCGGCATCCCGATCCTCATCGCCGTCGGCGAGCAGGACCTGTGGCCGACCGCGCAGCACCGGGATTACGCACAGCGCATCGGCGCTCGGGTGGCGGTGTACGCGACGGGTCACGCACCGTGCGAGACCGCCCCGCACCAGCTCGCGCGCGACATGCTGCGGATGTTCGGGGGTCGCTGATCGGGGTGGGTGAGCGATGAGCGCGACCGGGAATAGATTGGCGCTGCACGTGTTCTACAGATTACATTCATCTGAATAGAACTGGATGCTCAGGCATCCCGAAGCGGAGAACGATCGTGGACGAGACCAACACCTGGACCGGAATGCAGTTCGGCATCTTCACGGTGAGCGACATCACCGAGGATCCGACGACCGGTCGGACCCTGAGTGAAGCGGAGAAGATCCGCAACACCATCACGATGGCCAAGCACGCCGAAGAGGTCGGCCTCGACGTCTTCGCGCTCGGCGAGCACCACAACCCGCCGTTCTGGTCGTCCTCACCGACCACCACCCTCGCGTTCATCGCAGCCCAGACCGAGCGACTGCTGCTCTCGACCGCGACGACGCTCATCACGACGAACGACCCGGTGAAGATCGCCGAGGACTTCGCCATGCTGCAGCATGTGTCGGACGGCCGCACCGACCTCATGCTCGGCCGCGGCAACACCGGACCCGTGTACCCGTGGTTCGGTCAGGACATCCGGCAGGGGCTGCCGCTCGCCATCGAGCACTACAACCTGCTGCACCGCCTGTGGCGCGAGGACGTCGTGGACTGGGAGGGCAAGTTCCGCACCCCGCTGCAGGGCTTCACCTCGACGCCGCGGCCGCTTGATGACGTGCCGCCGTTCGTGTGGCACGGCTCGATCCGCACGCCCGAGGTGGCCGAGCAGGCCGCGTACTACGGCGACGGGTTCTTCGCGAACAACATCTTCTGGCCCTCCGAGCACTACCAGCGCCTGATCACGCTGTACCGCCAGCGCTTCGCGCACTACGGCCACGGCACCCCCGAGCAGGCGATCGTGGGTCTGGGCGGCCAGGTGTTCATGCGCGCCAATTCTCAGGACGCCGTCCGCGAGTTCCGTCCGTACTTCGACAACGCCCCCGTCTACGGGCACGGGCCGTCGCTGGAGGACTTCAGCCAGATGACCCCGCTCACCGTCGGCTCGCCGCAGGAGGTCATCGACCGCTATGCCGGCATGCGCGACATCTTCGGCGACTACCAGCGGCAGCTGTTCCTGATGGATCACGCCGGCCTTCCGCTGAAGACCGTCCTCGAGCAGCTGGACATCCTGGGCGGCGAGGTCGTCCCGGTGCTGCGCAAGGAGCTCGCGAAGAACCGTCCGGCCGACGTACCGGATGCTCCGACGCACGCCAACCTCGTCGCCGCCAAGTACGGCGATCAGGCTCCGCGCCAGAGCGTTCCCAACCCGAACCGTGGTGACAACCTCACGGGCACCTCGCCCTACGTCGACACCCCCGCCAAGGCCGGTTCGGCGTTCGGTGCCGCAGCGACCCGGACGGGAGTCTGAGATGACCGCACGTCGCATCGCCGTGATCTCGGCCGGACTCTCCAACCCGTCCTCCACCCGGCTGCTGGCCGACCGGCTCAGCAGCGCCACGGTGACCGCCCTTCGCCAGGCTCAGGGTCCGTTGGAGGCCGGGAAGGAGACCGACACCGAGGTGGACGTGTTCGAGCTGCGCGACTACGCGCACGACATCACGAACAACCTCCTCACCGGATTCGCCCCGCCCGCCCTGGAGACGATGATCAACGCCGTCGTCTCGGCCGACGCCGTGATCGCCGTCACGCCGATCTTCTCCACGAGCTACTCGGGGCTGTTCAAGTCATTCATCGACATCCTCGACCCCGATGCGCTGGCTGGAAAGCCCGTGCTCATCGGGGCGAACGCCGGGACGGCGCGCCACTCGTTGGCGATCGACTACGCGATCCGGCCCCTGTTCACGTATCTGCACGCCGAGCCGGTCTCGACGGGAGTCTTCGCGGCATCCAGTGACTGGGGCGCCTCCGGTGACCAGGTCGCGCCGCTCGGCGAGCGGATCGAGCGCGGCGCGCGGGAACTGGCGGAGGCCATGTCGCGACGTGCGCCCGTGCAGACCGACGACCCGTTCGATCCGGCGAACTACCTGGGCGAGGGCCGCTCGTTCGGCCACCTCCTCGGCGGTCTCGCGGGGGAGTAGCCCGCCGGCGCTGATAGCGTCGGATGCACGGAGCCCGTTCGGCCCCCGCGACGGGAAGAAGACGGCATGTCCTCGCAGGCTCCACTGACCTTGGGCGTGCTCGGCGCCTCGCTCAAGCCGGCGGAGCGCCGAGTCCCGATCCATCCCGGGCATCTCGAGCGGATCCCCGACGATCTGCGCAGGTCGATCCTGCTCGAGACCGGGTATGCGCTGCGCTTCGGCATCTCCGACGACGAGCTGCGCCCGCTGGTCGGCGGGGTCCTGGACCGGGGCGCAGTCATCGCGGCGGCCGATGTGCTGCTGCTGCCCAAACCCCAGCATCAGGACCTCCGCGCGATGCGCGACGGGCAGGTGCTGTGGGGGTGGCCGCATCTCGTGCAGGACGAGGTGATGACCCAGTTCGCCCTGGACAAGCGCCTGTCGGTCATCGCCTTCGAGGCGATGAACCACTGGGGCAGCGACGGCACGTTCGGGCTCCACGTCTTCCACAAGAACAACGAGATCGCCGGCTACTGCTCGGTGATGCACGCGCTGCAACTGTGCGGCTCCACCGGCGACTACGGCCGACGGCTCACCGCCGTGGTGATCGGCTTCGGCGCGACGGCGCGCGGCGCGGTGACCGCGCTGCGCGCGCACGGCGTGCACGAGGTGCGCGTGCTCACCAACCGCGACACGGCATCGGTGGCCGCCCCCATCCATGCCACGCAGATGTTCCAGTTCGACCACGACGGCCCGTACGTGAGCGAGGTGATCACCGAGGACGGCCGCGTTCCGCTCGCGCCGTTCCTGGCCGAGAGCGACATCGTCGTGAACTGCACGCTGCAGGATCCGAACAATCCGCTGGTGTACCTCAAGTCGTCCGATCTCGAGGCGTTCCGGCCCGGCAGCCTCATCGTGGACGTCTCCTGCGACGAGGGGATGGGCTTCGAGTGGGCGGTCCCGACGAGCTTCGCGGATCCGATGTTCACCGTCGGCGGCAGCATCAACTACTACGCCGTCGATCACAGTCCGTCCTACCTGTGGAACTCGGCGAGCTGGGAGATCAGCGATGCGCTGCTCAGCTTCCTGCCCACCGTGCTGGCCGGCCCCACGGCGTGGACGCAGAACGAGACGATCGCCCGTGCGATCGAGGTGAGCGACGGGATCGTCCGCAACCCCGCCATCCTCCAGTTCCAGAACCGGAGCGCCGAACCGCCGTACGCCGCGGTCTAAAGGCGGATCTCGGCTGCCACGGTCAGCTCGCGCCATTCCCGCGCGCGGGCCGCAGCCGGCAGGACATCGGCGGCCACCAGCGGGCCGAGGTCCACGCCGGCAAGCGCCGCGATGTCGGCGATCGGCGCCTGGAACGTGCGGAAACCGCCCAGCACCGGAGACAGCGTCGCCGTCGCGCTCGCCGCGTCGATCAGCGCGGACTGATCCAGGACGAAACCGGCGGCCGCGAGGATCTCGTCGTCGGTGGACACCCACGCGGCGACCTTCCAGAACCGACCCGGGATGCGGATGCCGCGGTACGGCGGATCGGCCTGGTCCAGCACCGGCGCGGTGAACACGCTGATGCGCACGTCCTCGGCATCCGCGAATCGAAGGACGTGATCCTCCAATCCCAGCCACAGGTCCTTCGACTGGTTGAACGCCGCCGCCTGCGGTGCCGCGTTGGGGTAGAAGAACGTCGCCTCCGTAGCCGCCCGCGCCTGCGCCGTGGTGCCCCAACCCGGATCCCTGCGGCGCACCAGGTGGCCCCGGTCCAGATCGTTCTTCGCGTAGACGTCCGGTCCGGCCTGCACCGTCACCGGGATCCGGGGGTCCAGTTCCCAGTCACCGGTGCGGGCCAGATCCACCAGGGTTGCGCCGTCGATGTTCACGCCGGTCGAGACGGCGAGGCGCCGCGACGTGTCCAGCAGCACGGAGAAGTGCGGATACGTCAGCAGCGCGGTGGGGCGGGCATCCCCGGCACGCGGCAGCGGAACGTGCAGCCCGAGGAACGCTTCGTCGTATCCGTCCATGTACCCAGCCTTTCAGTCCCGGACGACATCCCGCTCCGCCGGCGGGCGCGGGCGTCGCCAGCGCCGGGCCAGGACGGCATCGAGGAGCAGCCCTGCGAGCAGGGCGACGACGATCGAGACGACGACGGCCAGCAGCGGCGAGCCGGGAAGCAGATGGGCCACGACCGCGCCGATGAAGGCCTGATAGAGCGCCCAGACCACGGCCGCTCCGGCCGCGAAGAGGACGTAGCGCGGGGCCGGCACGCGACTCGCCCCTGCCGTCAGGTTGACAGCGAGACGCCCGAACGGAATGAACCGCGCGCTGAAGAGCACCGCGGCGGTGCTGCGATCCAGCCGCGTGCGCGCCCAGCCGAACGCCGCGACCACCCGCGGCCGGCGCATCCACGCCCAGCGGTCCAATCCGGTGCGGCGTCCGATCAGATAGCAGATCACGTCTCCGCTGAGAGCAGCGGCGGCTGCGACGGCGACCACTCCGACCAGCGACGGCTGTCCCTGAGCGACGGAAAGCGCCGCGAACGCGGTCACGGCCGTCTCGCCGGGGATGATGACCAGGAACGCGTCGCCCAGCACCAGCAGGAACAGCACGGGCAGCGCCCACACGCTGCTCGCGAGCTGGGCCAGCATCTCCTCCACCACCCGTCCTGGGTAGCATCCGTGGATGAACGGCGACGAAACGGCGCACGTCCGGTGACGCGGGCGGGTGCATCCGGTGAACTCTGGACGAAGGGCGCCCTTCCGCGGCATCCGCTCGTCGCTGGACCCTCACCCTGGGAACGTGAGAGTCGCGTTGCTTGCAGAATCGTTCCTCCCGCACATGAACGGCGTGACGGGATCGGTGCTCCACGTGCTCCGGCATCTGGAGCGACAAGGCCACCAGACGCTGGTGATCGCCCCCAAGGCCGGCGAGGTGACCGCCGACCTGCACGGAGCGCGCACCGCGCTCCTGCGCTCGGTCCCGCTGCCCTCCTACCCGCAGGTGCGCGTCGTCTTCGCGCGTGTCGCCCGCCTGGCCACGCTGCTGCGAGCGTTCGATGCGGACGTGCTGCACCTCGCGTCGCCGTTCGTCCTGGGCTGGCAGGGCGTCGTCGTGGCCGATGCGCTGTGCATCCCGTCGGTCGCCGTGTACCAGACCGACGTGATCGCCTACGCGCAGAAATACGGCATTCCGCAGGCGAGCGCGTTCGCGGCATCGCACACCGCGCGCCTGCACCGCCGCGCCACCCTCACCCTGGCTCCCTCGACGTCGGCGATCCAGCAGCTCGAAGGCCTCGGCGTCGACCGCCTCCGTCGCTGGGGTCGCGGCGTGGACGCCGAACGGTTCCGCCCGGAGCGACGCAGCGAGCACTGGAGGGGTCGGGTCGCCGCCGGCGGCGAGACCATCGTCGGCTACGTCGGACGCCTCGCCCCCGAGAAGCAGGTCGAGGATCTGATCGCGCTGCGCGACCTGCCGGGCGTGCGCCTCGTGATCGTGGGCGACGGCCCGTCCCGAAGCGCGCTCGAGAGGGCGCTTCCCGGCGCCGTCTTCACCGGTCACCTGTCCGGGACGGAACTGGCGGAGACGCTGGCGAGCTTCGACGTGTTCGTCCATCCCGGCGAGAGCGAGACGTTCGGCCAGACGATCCAGGAGGCGCTGGCAAGCGGCGTCCCGGTGGTGGCCACCGGGCGAGGCGGCCCGGTCGACCTCGTCCGCAGCAGCGTCGACGGCTGGCTCTACCGACCGGGCGACGTCGCGGACCTCCGCGCTCGGGTGTCCGACCTGGTGGGCGACCCGTCCAAGCGGCGCGCGTTCTCCGCCGCCGCCCGGGCTTCCGTGAAGGACCGCACGTGGGAGGCGCTGGGCGACCAGCTCGTGGGCCATTACGAGGAGGCGCGGATGCTGCGGCCCATCGACGACGCGATGCTCGCGCGCTCGGTCACCCGACCGGCGGCCCCCTCGATCGCCGAGGCCGGCCCGGCACCTCGATGGAAGCGCTTCGTGGCGCTGGGGGACTCGCTGACCGAAGGGCTCTCCGACAGTTCGCGCATGCCGGCGGGGGAGTACCGCGGCTGGGCCGATCGTCTCGCGCAGCTGCTGGCCCACGGCAACGGCGGCAGCTCGCCGTTCCGGTACGCGAACCTCGCCATCCGCAGCAAGCGGATCCATCACCTGCTCACCGAGCAGCTGCCGGCTGCGCTGCAGATGCGGCCGGATCTCGTCTCGGTGTTCATGGGCGCCAACGACCTCGTCGGGCGTGGCGCCGATCCCCGGGCGCTCGCGCGAGAGCTCGAGGTGGGAGTGCGCAGCCTCCGGGATGCCGGCTGCGACGTCCTGCTGGTCACGCCGTTCCTCCCGCGTCGTCGTGCGGCGGTGCTGTTCGCGCGCACGTTCGCCGAGTTCAACTCGGAGCTGCGCCGCGTCGCGGCGGACACCGGCGCGCGCCTGCTCGATCTGGAGGCTCACCCGGAGATCGGCCACATCGACATGTGGGGCGCCGATCGCGTGCATCTGCGCTCCCGCGGGCATCGGTTCCTGGCTTACCGTGCGGCCGAAGCCCTCGGCGTGCCGCACGCCGAGGCGCTGGCCGATCTGGACGCGACGCTGCACATCGACGACGACGAGGCCGCAGGACCCGGCTGGCTGCGCGAGCACGCGGTGCCCTGGGTGTGGCGCCGCCTGCACGGGCGCACCGCCGGTGACGGGCGTTCCGCGAAGCACGCGGACTACGTGCTCATCGAACGCCCCGGCTCGACGCGCTCGGTTCCGGCGCCGAGCTGATTCAGAGCGCCCGCCAGCGGTACTCGGTCTCGGGTCTGCCCGGCGTCCCGTAGCGGGGCGCCCGCAGCACCAGCCCGGTCTCCGCGAGATGCTCCAGGTAGCGCCGGACCGCGACCCGCGACATCCCGAGCTCCTCCGCCGCCTCGGCCGCCGACAGCGCGCCCGCTGCGCGGACGCCCTCGCTCACACGATCGAGGGTCTCCGCCGACAGTCCTTTGGGCAACGGAGCGGATGCCGCGGGCCGCAGCGCGCCGAACATCGCATCGATCTCGGACTGAGTGGCAGGACCCGACGCCTCCCGCGCGCGCCGCCGATAGGCCTCGTACTGCATCAGTCGCTCACGGAACACCGCGAACGGAAACGGCTTGACCAGATACTGCGCGACCCCGAGGCCCACCATCTGACGGACGACGTCGGCGTCCCGTACCCCGGTCACCGCGATCACGTCGACGTCGGCGGCGCGGGCGCGCACGTGCCGCAGGACATCCAGGCCGGACCCGTCGGGCATCGTGACATCGAGCAGCACGAGGTCGATGCCGCCCGCGGGCGGGCGCTCGAGGATCGCCGAGACCGCCGCTCGGGCCCCGGTGCATTCGGCCGTCACCCGGAAGCCCTCGAGGCGCTCGATGTAGTTGCGGTGCAGCTCGAGGGTGAGCGCATCGTCGTCGACCAGCAGGACGGAGATCATCCGCGCCGCCCCGGCAGGATCGCTCGGAAGGTCGTCGGATCGGGGGAGTGGTCGATCGACCCGCCCGCGTCCTCGACGATTCCCCGCACGAGGGCCAGACCGACGCCGCGGCCGTCGGCTCCCGCCGGCTTCGTCGAGAATCCGTGCTCGAAGATGCGCTCGTGAAGTTCCAGGGGAACGCCCTCCCCCGAGTCGGACACCGTCACCGCCAGCGCGCCGCCCGATGCGGATGTGAAGATCACACGGACCCAGCGCGGCTCCGCGCCCGCGGCGGCCGCATCGACAGCGTTGTCGATCAGGTTGCCGACCACCGAGACCGCGTCGACCGGGCTCAGCGTGCTGCGCGGCGCGGCCGGATCGATCTCGGCGGTCCACTGCACGCCCCGCTCCCGCGCCTGGGCCGCTTTGCCCAGCAGCAGCGCCCCAACCGTGGGGTCGCCGTCGCGCCGCGCGGCCACCTGATCGACCAGCACCTGACTCTGACGCGATGTCTCGGTCAGGATCCCGATCGCCTCGGCCGTGCGACCGAGCTCGAGGAGTGCCACCGCCGTGTGCATGCGATTGCCGTGCTCATGGGTCTGCGCGCGCAGCGCCTCGCCGAGCGTGCGCACCGACTCGTACGACGACACCGCGTCGCGCACGGCGCTCGCCGGGAGGTCGCCGGCGATCCGACGGGTGAATCGTCCCGCGAACCACGCCGCGGCGATGCCGAACGCGGCGAGGGCGATCGCCACGGCGATCACGAACGGCAGCTGACCGACGACGCCGGAGCCGACGCTGCCGAGGGTGATCCCGGCGGAGACCAATGCCACCACGGCGCCGTCGGAGGTGACCGGCACCACCGAGCGCAGCGACGGTCCGAGCGTCCCGATCGCCTCCTCCGTCAGTTCCCGGCCCGCCAGCCCCGGTTCGATCGTGCCGAGGTAGGGCCTGCCGATCTGTGCAGGATCGGCATGGGTGAGGCGGATCCCGTCCGTCGTCATGATGGTCACGAAGTCGATCGGGGTCTGGGCCATGATCCGCTCGGCGACCGGCTGCAGCAGCGCTGTGGCCGCAGCATCCGATCCGGCCGTCACGGCCGTGACCACCTCGGGCATCTCGGCGATCGTGCGCGCGACGGCGAGCGTCACCGTCTCGGCCTCGGCGCGCTCGGTGGCCTGGGCCTGGAACGCCAGCAGCGCCGCGAGCAGGCAGGTGATGACCACGACGGCACCGAGGAAGGCGAGGAAGACGCGCGAGGCCGCACTCCCACCACCGCTGCCGGCCATCCGCTCCTCGCCTTCGATCCGCGTCGAGACCAATACGACCACAACCCCGGCCGCCCGGCACCCGTCGCCCACAGTAATCCCAGGACGGTCCGCGACCTGCGGTCCGAGAACAGCGAAGTTTCGATCCCTTCGGAGGCGATGATGGCTCAGATCCCCAGAACACAATCGTTCGCACTGCCCGGCTTCAACTGGCGGCGCGGCAAGACGTCGTGGGACAGGCACACCTGGCTCTACATCGCGGTGATCATCGCGGTGGTCGCCGGAGCCACGATCGGCCTGATCTGGCCGGATTTCGCCGTGGCACTGGAGCCGATCGGAAAGGGATTCGTCGCCCTGATCAAGATGATGATCGCTCCGATCATCTTCTGCACGATCGTCGTCGGGGTGGGATCGATCGCCAAGGCAGCCACGGTCGGCAAGATCGGCGGGCTCGCGCTGCTGTACTTCATGATCATGACCACCTTCGCGCTGGCGATCGGGCTTGTCGTGGGCAACCTCATCCACCCCGGTGAGGGCCTCAACATGACGAACTCGACCTACGACGCCGGCGCGACGGAGGCCAAGACGACGCAGGAGTTCATCCTCGGCATCATCCCGACGACCTTCTTCTCGGCGTTCACGGGTGAGAGCGTCCTGCAGGTGCTGTTCATCGCGCTCCTGGTCGGCTTCGCGCTGCAGAAGATGGGAGCCAAGGGCGAGCCCATCATGAACGCGGTGAAGCATCTGCAGGCGCTGGTCTTCCGCATCCTGGGCATGATCCTGTGGCTCGCGCCGCTCGGCGCGTTCGGGGCGATCGCCGCGGTGGTTGGCAAGACCGGGTTCGCGGCCATCGTGAGTCTTGGCGTGCTGATGATCGCGTTCTACATCACCTGCGCGCTGTTCGTCTTCGGGATCCTCGGCACGCTCCTGTACGCCGTCGCGCGGGTCAACATCTTCAGCCTCATGAAGTACCTGGCCCGCGAGTACCTGCTCATCGTGGGCACCTCGTCCTCCGAGTCGGCGCTGCCGCGCCTGATCGCCAAGATGGAGCACCTCGGCGTCTCCAAGCCGGTGGTGGGCATCACAGTGCCGACCGGCTACTCGTTCAACCTCGACGGCACGGCGATCTACCTCACGATGGCCTCGCTGTTCATCGCGGCCGGGATGGGCATGCCGATGTCGATCGGCGAGCAGATCGGACTGCTGCTGTTCATGGTCATCGCCTCCAAGGGAGCCGCGGGCGTCACCGGCGCGGGCCTTGCGACCCTCGCCGGCGGACTGCAGGCCTACCGCCCGGACCTCGTCGACGGAGTCGGCGTCATCGTCGGGATCGACCGCTTCATGTCCGAGGGGCGGGCCGTGACCAACTTCACCGGCAACGCGGTCGCGACGATCCTCATCGGCACCTGGACGAAGGAGATCGACAAGACGCAGGTGAACCGCGTCCTGGCCGGAGGCGACCCCTTCGACGAGTCGACGCTGTCGGGTGACGGCCACGACGGGATGTCCTCGGCGAAGGATGCCGTCGGGACGCAGGGCCTCGAAGAGGCCGTCGTCGCCGAGGAGCAGGCTGCGCGGGACCGCTCGCGCGAACGAGCGGGCGCCCTCAGCTCCTGACGTCCCCGGACAGCACGAAGCCCGCCTGCAGCGCAGGCGGGCTTCGTGGCGTCGTGGCTACTCAGCGCCCTCGGGCGGCAGATCGTCGGCCTCGACGTCTGCCCCGAGGGGCTCGGCGTCCGCGTCGGATCCGTCCAGGTCGGGCAGCTCGTCCGCCTCCTGGGAGATCTCCTGAAACGTGGGATCGAAGACCATCTCGGCTCCTCTCAGCCGCTCTTGCGACGGAACTCGCGCTTGGTCTGCGCGGCACCGTGCGCACCGTGGATCGACGAATCGCCGTCGAGGTGCGCCTCGCCCTCGCGGTGTTTCGCGTTCTTCTTGTCGAGCGCCTCTTTGAACTTGCGCTTCATGTCATCGGACGCTGCGGCGTCCGCTTCGTCATCGGTGCTCATGCCTCCACCCTAGATCCGGCGCGACCGCCCGGTACAGGCGGGACGGGGGACAGGGCGGATGCACGGATCACCCTGGTAGGCTCTGAAAGGTTGCCCCTGTGGCATCCGCTCAATTCAAAACTGAGCTCACGGAGCAGGCCGGCAGGAAGCTGGTCCCCTGTGGTGGTCTCCTCGTCGCATCGGCGCCGGGTGGGTTTCTACTGGTGGCCAGCGCTGGCAACATCCGCGCGATACGTTCGCGCGCGCCGATACCTGCCTGTTCCTGCTCCTTCGCACGCTCGCGCGTCACACGGACTCGCGAGCATAAACAAAGAAGGAGAGACCTCTTGGAAGGTCCTGAAATCACCGCAGCGGAAGCCGTTCTCGACAACGGCCGCTTCGGCACCCGCACCATCCGCTTCGAAACCGGCCGTCTCGCGCAGCAGGCGCAGGGCGCCGTCGCCGCCTACCTCGACGAGGAGACGATGCTCCTCTCGGCCACCAGCGCCGGGAAGCACCCGCGTGAAGGCTTCGACTTCTTCCCGCTGACCGTCGACGTGGAAGAGCGCTCGTACGCCGCAGGCAAGATCCCCGGCTCGTTCTTCCGCCGCGAGGGTCGCCCCTCGACCGAGGCGATCCTGGTGTGCCGTCTGATCGACCGCCCCCTGCGCCCGTCGTTCGTCGACGGCCTCCGCAACGAGGTCCAGATCGTCGTCACCGTCCTCTCGATCGCACCCGGCGAGTTCTACGACGCGCTGGCCATCAACGCCGCGTCGCTTTCGACCCAGATCTCCGGCCTGCCGTTCTCCGGCCCGATCGCCGGCGTCCGCCTCGCGCTCATCCCCGGCCACGGCGAGAACGCCGACCAGTGGATCGCGTTCCCGACTGTCACGCAGCTCGAAGAGGCCGTGTTCGACCTCATCGTCGCCGGTCGCGTCATCACGGATGCCGCAGGCAACGAAGACGTCGCGATCATGATGGTCGAGGCCGAGGCCACCGAAGGCTCCTGGAACCTGATCAAGGGCGGCGCCGTCAAGCCGAACGAGCAGGTCGTCGCCGAAGGCCTCGAGGCCTCGAAGCCCTTCATCAAGCAGCTGGTCGCCGCGCAGAACGTCGTCGCGAACACCGCGGCGAAGGAGATCAAGGAATTCCCGGTCTTCCTGCCCTACAGCCAGCAGACCTACGACTTCGTCGCCGGCCGCGCCTACGACAAGCTCGTCCCGATCTACCAGATCGCCGACAAGCAGGAGCGTCAGAACGCCGATGACGAGCTGAAGGACGCCGTCAAGGCGGAGCTGCTCGCCGCCGTCGAGTCGGGCGAACTGCCCGCCGTCGCCACGCTGGAGTTCTCGGCCGCCTACAAGTCGGTCACCAAGGTGATCGTCCGCGGTCGCATCCTCTCCGAGGGCGTCCGCATGGACGGCCGGGGCCTGGCCGACATCCGACCGCTCGACGCCGAGGTGCAGGTCATCCCGCGCGTCCACGGCTCGGCGATCTTCCAGCGCGGCGAGACCCAGATCCTGGGTGTCACCACGCTGAACATGCTCAAGATGGAGCAGCAGATCGACTCGCTGTCGCCGGTCACGCACAAGCGCTACATGCACCACTACAACTTCCCGCCGTATTCGACCGGTGAGACCGGCCGCGTCGGCAGCCCGAAGCGTCGCGAGATCGGCCACGGCTTCCTGGCCGAGCGCGCGCTCGTGCCGGTGCTGCCCAGCCGCGAGGAGTTCCCGTACGCGATCCGTCAGGTGTCCGAGGCGCTCGGCTCCAACGGCTCGACGTCGATGGGCTCGGTGTGCGCGTCGACCCTGTCACTGCTGAACGCGGGTGTGCCGCTGCGCGCGCCCGTCGCCGGTATCGCGATGGGTCTGGTCTCGGACGAGGTCGACGGCCAGACGCGCTACGCCGCACTGACCGACATCCTGGGCGCCGAGGACGCGCTCGGCGACATGGACTTCAAGGTCGCCGGGACGAGCGAGTTCGTCACCGCCATCCAGCTCGACACGAAGCTCGACGGCATCCCGTCGTCCGTGCTCACCGCCGCGCTGCAGCAGGCCCATGAGGCCCGCCTGACGATCCTCGGCGTGCTCAACGCCGCGATCGACAGCCCGGACGAGATGGCTCCGACCGCGCCCCGCGTGATCAGCGTCCAGATCCCGGTCGACAAGATCGGCGAGCTGATCGGCCCCAAGGGCAAGACGATCAACGCCATCCAGGACGAGACCGGCGCGCAGATCTCGATCGAGGAGGACGGCACCGTCTACATCGGCGCGACCGACGGCCCCTCGGCAGAGGCAGCCCGTGCCCAGGTCAACGCGATCGCCAACCCCACCAACCCGGAGGTCGGCGAGCAGTTCCTCGGCACCGTGGTGAAGCTGGCGACCTTCGGTGCCTTCATCTCGCTGCTGCCCGGCAAGGACGGACTGCTGCACGTCAGCGAGGTCCGCAAGCTCGCCGGTGGCAAGCGCGTGGAGAACGTCGAGGACGTGCTCAACGTGGGTCAGAAGATCCTCGTGAAGATCACGAAGATCGATGACCGCGGCAAGCTGTCGCTCGAGCCGGTCCTCGAGGAGCCCGCCGACCAGGAGGGCCGCGCCGCGGCCAGCCCCGGTCCTCAGGACCCCGCAGAGGGCCCGGTCGAAGGCTGATCTCCGTCTGATCGTGCGGCGCGCGCCCGCGCGCGGCGCAATCCGGATGCCCGCTTCCTCGTCGAGGGAGCGGGCATTCGTGCGTGACGCGGGCCGACCATCGCGTGGGGCGCCGCGTCGGGGTGGCACTCGTCGTGGGCTGCGGGCTGCGGAGGCGGCGTGTTGTGTCACCTCGGGCGCGGGGCGCCGCCTGCAGGTGTCAGTTGTGGTGGCTTGCGACCCGCGGATCCCGCAGTTGCTGCCACCTCGGTCGCGCAGCGGCGCGCAGAGGCGTCAGTCGTGATGCAAGCGTTATGGAATATTTACCGACAGGTCGCCTGAATGACCGGGCGCGTCGGCGGCCTGGCTTACCCTTTGAGTACACGCCGGGGGGCGTGCATACGAGTTCACGGGGCGTGGCGACACGTCGGCGTGAGGGGGTGGGACATGGCTGTTTTCGGCGTACGCTCGGCCGTCTCCTCGGAGAGCCTGCCTCCCGTCCCGCTCGCCGGTGACGTCCACCCGTCGGCGCCGATCCCCGTGCAGGGTCCGTCTGTCGGCTCGAACGTCCGCGTCGATCTCGGTGAGAGCGGCTCGAAGGTCTTCCCGCTCATCCTCGGCGGCGCCGAGTTCGGGTGGAACGTCGACCTCGAATCCAGCCACGAGATCCTCGACGCGTACGTCGAACGTGGCGGAAACGCGGTGCACACCGCGGACAGCTTCGCGGGCGGGCGCAGCGAGCACATCATCGGCCAGTGGCTGCACTCCCGCGGCCTGCGCGATGACGTGACCCTCGCCGTCCGCGTGGGCGGCCACCCCGACAACCCCGGCCTGGGGCCGGTCAACCTGGTCCGCGCGGTGGAGGCCTCGCTCACGCGCCTGCGCACCGATCGCATCGATGTGCTGTATCTGGATGCCGCGGGCCGCGGTGCTCCCGAGCTGGAGGACACGCTGGCCACCGCCGAGTGGCTGGTCGAATCCGGCAAGGCCCGTGCGCTGGGGGCTGCGGGCTTCACGGCGGCGCAACTCGTCGAGGCCCGCATCCTGGCCTCGGCCGGCTACCCGCGGATCACCGTCCTGGACGTGCCGTTCAACGTCCTGCGCCGGCACGAATTCGATTCCGATCTGCGACTGGTCGCCGGCGCGCAGGCCATGGCCGTCACGCCGTCGCACGCGCTCGAGCACGGGTTCCTCGCCGGACGACAGCGGACCCGCAGTCGCGGTGGGCTGTCGGTGCGGGGGGCCCAGATCGCGGCGAACCTCAACCGGCGCGGCAGCCGCACGCTTCGGGCCCTCGATGCCGTCGGCACCGAACTCGGCGTTCCGGATGCGGCAGTCGCGGTCGCCTGGCTGCTCGCACAGAAGCTCGTCACCGCGCCGATCATCAACGCGTTCGCGCCGCAGCACGTGGAAGAGCTCGTCCAGGGCGTCGGCGTGCGACTCAGCCGCAGCCAGCTCGCCGACATCGCCCGAGCGGCGGAGTAGATCACGACGACGGCAGGCTCCGGCATGCCGCGACGGGTGTGACGTAGGGTTGAACCGTGCCTCGAGCACGTGATTTCCTCCGACGAAGTGAGCTGGCGTGACGCACTACATCTACCTCGTGCGGCACGGAGAACATCAGGACGCCGAGCACGGTCTGGTCGATGGTCCGCTCTCGCCTCGAGGTCGTCGCCAGGCCGCCCTGCTGGCCGATCGGCTGTCGGGGGTGCCCTTCGACGCCGTTTGGCACTCGCCGCTCGAGCGCGCCAGCCAGACGGCTCGCGCGGTCGCGGAACGGATGCCGTCGGTCACGCCGATCCCCTCGGCGCTGCTGTTCGACTGCGTGCCGACCGGCATGACCGAGGAGACGCCGGCGGTGTACGAGCCGTTCTTCGGAAGCATCACAGAGGCTGAGATCGAGGCCGGTCGCGCGCAGATGGCCGATGCGGTCAGTGAGCACCTCGTGCGCAAGAGCGGAGACGTGCACGAACTGCTGATCACCCACAACTTCGTCATCAGCTGGTTCGTACGCGAGGTCATGGGCGCACCTGAGTGGCGCTGGATGACGCTCAATCAGGCCCACTGCGGCCTGACGGTGATCTCGCAGCGGCAGGGGCGTCCGTGGACGCTGCTGGCCCACAACGACCTCGCGCATCTGCCGGTCGAGCTGCGGACCGGGCTGCCCGAGATCTACCCCGTCTGAACAGGGCGCCGGCTCAACCGGCGACGAGGGGTTTGCGATACCAGCGCGTCGCGTTCGGGTTGTCGTTGTAGGGTTCGGTCGCCGAGAACCCGGATGCCGCGTACAGGCCACCCGCCGCCTCCAGGCTGTGATGGGTGTCCAGGACGAGCTCGACGGCGCCGAACGCACGCGCCCGTCGCTCGAGGTCATCCAGCAGCAGACGACCCCACCCGCGCCCGCGGGTCTCCGGGCGCAGGTACAGGTGCTTGACCTCGTAGCGCACGCCGTCCGGCCCGTCGGCGACCCGCCTGATGCCCCCGCAGCCCACCGCCGTCGCCTCGTCGTCCAGCAGCAGGAGGAAGACGCCTGCCGGCGGCACGAACGACGCCGGGTCGGGGAAGGTGATCGCGTACGGCCGATTGAGGTGCGCGAAGCCGATCTCGCGAAGCGCGAAGTACTCGGTCAGGAGCGCATGCGCTTCGGGGGAGTCGACGGGCTCCGGACGCAGGATGACCATCCGACCAGCCTACGATGGGGGCATGACGACACGCGTGGCCCTCGTCGGCGGGACCGGCAAACTGGGCGGCATCATCCGCGACGTCGTCGACGCGGACGACGAGTTCGAGCTCGTCGCGGTGCTCTCCTCCTCTTCGTCGCTGACCGATCTCGACGGCGCAGACCTCGTCGTCGACGCGTCCACTCCCGCCGTCTCGATCGATGTCGTGCGCGCCGCCGTGGAGCGGGGAATCAACGTCCTGGTCGGCACGTCGGGGTGGTCCGCGGAGCGGATCGCGCTGATCCGGCCCCTCCTGCAGGCCGCCGGGACGGGTGCGGTCTTCATCCCCAACTTCTCCCTCGGATCGGTGATCGGCACTGCCCTCGCCGCGGCCGCCGCCCCGTACTTCCCGTCGATCGAGATCGTCGAGGCTCACCGCGAGACGAAGGTCGACTCGCCCAGCGGCACCGCCGTGCGCACCGCGGAGGTCATCGCGGCCGCTCGAGCGGAGGTCGGTCCCGTCGAATCGCCGCACGTCGATCAGCGCGCGCGGGGGCAGCAGGTCGCGAGCGTGCCGATCCACTCGCTTCGCCGCCCCGGCGTCATCGCCCGCCAGGACGTGGTCCTCTCCGGCGCTGGGGAGTCGCTCACGATCACCCACGACACGATCGAGCCCGCCCTGGCGTACGGCCCCGGCATCCGTCTCGCGCTCCGCGCGGCACGCGACGCGACCGGTCTCGTCATCGGCCTGGACAGCTTCGTCGACATCGGCATCCGTCATCGCCGTGCGACGGACGCGGACCGCCGGGTCGACGAGGGCGGGGTTCCCAGTCAGGTCGCACGCGTCACCGGAGCATGAGCTCCCGCATCCTCGTCGTCGTGATGGCGGCGGTCCTGGCGCTGTACATCGCGCTCGTCGCGCAGCGCGCCTTCCTCCTGCTGGTCTCAGGGGAGCCGGTGCTCATCGCCATGGGCGCGGCGCTGGTCGTGCTGCCGCTCATCGCCGGATGGGCGCTCGGGCGCGAGCTGTGGTTCGGCTTCCGCGCCGAGCGCATCGCGCGTTGCCTCGAGATCGAGGGCGGACTTCCCGAGGAGGTCGTCACGGTGCGACCGAGCGGACGGGTGATGCGCGAGGACGGGGACGCGGTCTTCCCGGCCTTCCGCGCGGACGTCGAGCAGCACCCCGACGACTGGCGCGCCTGGTACCGCCTGGCGCTCGCCTACGACGCGGCCGGCGACCGGCGTCGCGCGCGGTCGTCGGTCCGGCAGTCGATCCGGCTCGAGGCCGCCGAGCGACGCGGTCGCCGCGGCGCGCCGCCCCGCGGCTAGGGCGCCGACGGTTCCTCGAGCGCCGTGACCGCGGCATCCACCGCCTGCTCGACCGTGGTGTGCTGGAAACGGAAGCCGGTGGATTCCAGCACGTTCGGCAGCACCGCCGCGTCCGTGGTCAACAGGCCCTCAGTGGCGTCCGGGCCGAGCACCAGCTTCAGCGCGAACACCGGTGCGCGCAGCAGATATGGGCGGTTCATCCGCACTGCGAGCGCGAACCCGAGGTCGTTCGCACTGGCGACGACCGGTCCCGAGAGGTTCACCGGGCCGGCGATCTCCGAGTCGATGACGTGCCGGATGGCGCGCACCTCGTCTTCCAGCGAGATCCAAGGCCACTTCTGCGTGCCGGATCCGATCGGCCCGCTGACCCCGAATCGCGTCAGCAGCAGAAGCGGTTTGAGTACGCCGTCCGGGTGCACGATCGGTGCCGTCCGCAGCAGCGCGACACGCGCGCGCTCACCCGCCGCTGAAGCCGCCCGTTCCCACTCGCCGCAGAGGTCGGCCAGGAACGTGTCGCCCTGCGGCGCGGTCTCGTCCAGCAGCGCACCCGGCGCCGAACCGTAGTAGCCGACCGCCGACGCGGAGACGAACGCAGGCGCATCGTCGCCGAGTTCGCGCACGGCGGTGGCCAGCGCACGCGTCGGTGCGATCCGCGACCGGAGCAGCGTGTTCTTGTACCGCGGCGTCCACGGGAATCGACCGATCGAAGCGCCGTTGAGTCCGACCACCGCGTCGGCGCCGGCGAGCACGCCGGGGTCGAGCGCACGCGAATCCGCGAGCCACTGCACCTCGTCCGGCGTCTCGGGCGGGCGCCGGACCAGTGTCGTGACCGCGACGCCGTCGGCGCGCAGGCTGGCGGCGAGCGCGATGCCGATCAGGCCCGATGCGCCGGCGAGGACGACCCTTCGGCCGGCCGCCGAAGCCGTCTCGGGGGAATCAGGCAAGCGTGGCCTCGAGCGTGATCTCGATGCCGGCGAGCGCCTTCGAGACCGGGCAGTTCGCCTTCGCATCGGCGGCGATGCGGTCGAAGTCGTCGCTGTCCAGGCCCGGGACCGTTGCGTTGACGTTCAGGTGGCTGCCGCTGATCCCGGTGCCGGGCGTGAAGGTGACCGATGCCGTGGTCTCGATCGACTCCGGAGGTGTGCCGTTCTCGCCCAGGGCGTGCGAGAGGGCCATGCTGAAGCATGACGCGTGCGCGGCGGCGATGAGCTCCTCCGGTGTCGTCACGGAGGTCGAGCCTTCGCTGCGGGCCTTCCAGTCGATCGGGAATGTGCCGATGCCCGACGAGCGGAATGCGACCGTCCCCGAGCCGTCGGCGAGGGCGCCCTTCCACTCGGTGGTGGCTTCACTGGTGACGCTCATTCGGGGCCTCCCGTTCGACGAGGCCCGCGGGTCGGGCCTCTCGCGGTCAGCCTATCCGCGGGCAGAAGCGATCGCGACGGGTTGACAGGTCGCTCGGAACCCGCGATCAGGCGGCGGCCGGGCGGCCTCGGCCGACGATCCCGGCGCGCTGGAGCACGAGGTACAGCTGGCAGCCCAGGCACAGGCCGAACACGGCGTTCAGGAACGCGGCGATGAACGCGGCGGCGGCGGCGATCGGCAGCGCCCACGGCACGCCGGTCAGCTGCAGGAGGAGGCCGATGCTGACCACGACGAGGCCGACGCCCTGGGCGAAACGCGGCGGGCGCGGATCCTCCAGGTCGGAGGGCGGGCCCAACCGCGGCTGGATCAGCTTCCGGTACAGGACTCCCCACGGCGCGCTCCGCGGGGACAGGACGCTCCACAGGAACAGCGCCCAGATGATCACCAGCAAGAGGAACGCGGGGTCGAGGATGCGCTGGGCGATCGTGGTGGCGGGCAGGACGAAGCCGGCTCCACCGGTGACGGAGCCCGCGCCGTCCTCCGGGACGACGCCGATGCGTCCGAGCGATGCCCAGCGTGCCGTGGAGAGGCCGGCGAGGCCGAGGAAGACGTCGATCAGGAGCAGCAGCGCGGTGATCCCGGCGGCGAACCGCGGTCCGCGCGGATCGATGCCCCGTGGCCGGGCTGCGGCATCGGCTCGCTCAGACAACCGCGGTCTCCGCGCTCAGTCGGTTCAGCTCGAGCTCGAGCACCTCGCGATTGGGGATGCCGCCGAACCGGGTCTGGATCGCGCCGTCGCTGTCCAGCACCAGCGTGGTCGGCGTCTGGAGGATGTGGAAGTGCTTCGCGATGTCCGGACGATTGGTGAGGTCGACATCCAGGTGCCGGACGCCCTCGTGGGAGTCGGCCACCTCGGCGAGCGTTCGGTGGACGCCGGGACAGCGCGCACACAGCTCAGTGCTGAACTGCAGGAGCGTCGCGGTCTCGCCGAGCGAGTCGGCACCGAGCCGCGTGGGCTCGACGACTTCGTGCGGGATGTGACGACGTGGGCGGCCCTGACGCCACTGGAGGAAGACGCCCAGGCCCACGGTGACCGCGAGAAGCACGGCCAGGCCGATGCATGCGTTCAGAAGCGTCACAACAGATGAGCGTAACTGCTTGCGCCTGAATGCAGGCGGGATGCCGTCATATGACGCGCGGATGAGGCATCCGGCGCGCGTCGGCCACCGGCATCCGATCCGGCGATACGATCGGTGCGATGTCTGCGACCCTTCCGACGCCCTACGAAGACCTGCTGCGCGACGTGCTCGAACACGGTGCGGTCAAGACCGACCGGACCGGCACGGGAACACGCAGCGTCTTCGGCCGCCAGCTCCGGTTCGATCTGTCGCAGGGTTTCCCGCTCGTGACGACGAAGCGCGTGCACCTCAAGTCGATCGTGTACGAGCTGCTGTGGTTCCTGCGCGGCGAATCCAACGTCGCGTGGCTGCAGGAGCACGGCGTGACCATCTGGGACGAATGGGCCGACGCCGAGGGCGAACTCGGACCCGTCTACGGCGTGCAGTGGCGCTCCTGGCCGACGCCGTCGGGGGAGACCATCGACCAGATCGCCGGCGTGATCGACGAGATCCGCCGGAATCCGGACTCGCGCCGGCTGATCGTCTCCGCATGGAACCCCGCCGACATCCCGGATATGGCGCTCGCCCCGTGTCACGCGCTCTTCCAGTTCTATGTGGCTGACGGCAGGCTGTCCTGTCAGCTCTACCAGCGCAGCGCCGACCTCTTCCTCGGTGTGCCGTTCAACATCGCCTCCTACGCGCTGCTGACCCACATGGTCGCGCAGCAGACCGGCCTCGATGTCGGCGACTTCGTCTGGACCGGCGGCGACTGCCACATCTACGACAACCACCTCGAACAGGTCGCCACGCAGCTCGAGCGCGAGCCCTTCGCGCCGCCGAGGCTGCGCATCGCGCGCACGCCCGATTCGATCTTCGACTACGAGTTCGACGACTTCGTGATCGAGGACTACCAGCATCACCCCGCGATCCGCGGCGCAGTCGCGGTATGACCCGGTCGCCGATCGACGCGCGGATCGGTCTGATCTGGGCGCAGGCCGAGGGCGGCGTGATCGGGCGCGACGGCGGCATGCCCTGGCACGTGCCCGAAGACCTCGCGCACTTCAAGGCGATCACCCTCGGCTCGCCGGTGGTCATGGGGCGCGCGACCTGGGACTCGCTCGGTGCCGAGTATCGTCCGCTGCCGGGCAGGCGCAACATCGTCGTCACCCGGCAGGCCGATTGGTCGGCACCCGGTGCCGAGGCCACGCACTCGATCGAGCAGGCCCTCCTGCTGGCTGCGCGCGACCGGCCGGAGACCATCTGGGTCATCGGCGGAGGTGCGATCTTCGGCGAGGTCCTCGATCGTGCGGACGTCCTGGAGGTGACACAGCTGCAGCACCCCGGAGGCTTCGCCGCAGAAGACGGCGACGTGCGCGCACCGCGGATCGATCCGGCCGTCTTCGCGTCGAGCCCGATGGAGCCCGGCGACGGGTGGGACACGTCGCGTTCCGGCATCCGCTACCGGTTCGTGCGATACGAGCGGATGCCGCCCGCCTAGGCTCGTCGGCATGGCCAGAACCGCAGTGATCACCGGAGCCAGCTCCGGACTCGGAGCCGAGTACGCCCGTCAGCTGGCGGCGCGCGGGACCGATCTCGTGCTCGTCGCCCGCGATAAGGACGCGCTGGAGATGCTCGCCCGCTCGATCCAGGATCGGTGGCGCGTGGACGTCGAGGTCCTCACGGCGGATCTGCTCGCCCGACGGACCCTCGAAAAGGTCGTGCGACGCCTGACCGATCCCGATCGGCCGATCGACATGCTCGTCAACAACGCCGGTTTCGGGCTGGCGCTCGAGTTCGAGCGGAACGACATCGAGGACGAGGTGCGCCACCTCGATCTGCACATTGAAGTGCCGATGCGGCTCACCCACGCGGTGCTCGAGCCGATGCTGCGCCGGGGCAGCGGCCGGATCGTGAACGTGGCCTCGGTCGCGGGCTTCATTCCGAGATCGACGTACGGCGCCTGCAAAGGATGGCTGATCAGCTTCAGCCGGTGGGCGAACGGGCGCTACGCGCCGCGCGGCGTCACGGTGACGGCGGTCTGCCCGGGCTTCACGCACACGAACTTCCACGAGCGGATGGGGCTGGCGCCGGGTCAGGAAGGCGTGCCCGACTGGATGTGGCTGCAGGCCCGCGACGTCGTCTCCGATTCGCTGCGCGACATCGCGCGCGGCAAGGCGGTCTCGGTCCCGTCGCTCCGGTACCGCCTGATCGTCGCCCTCATCCGATTCGTGCCTGCCGGGATCCTGGCCGGCGTCGGCACGCGCGGTCGCTGACCGGCGGCGTCCGCGCCGAGCCGATAGCCTGAGAGCATGACGCACACGGGCAACCCCTTCGGCCAGGTTCTGGTCGCGCTCGTCACCCCGATGACGGCCGACGGCGAGGTCGATTGGCCCGCGGTCGAGAAGCACATCGACGACGTCATCACCGACGGAGCCGACGGCATCGTGGTCACGGGCACCACCGGTGAGACCAGCACCCTGACCGACGCGGAGAAGATCCGCCTCGTCGAGGTCGGCAAGGACGTGGCGGCAGCGCGCGCCAAGATCATCACCGGCGGCGGATCCAACGAGACCGCGCACGCGATCGAGCTCTACAAGGCCAGTGAGAAGGTCGGCGCCGACGGCATCATGATCGTCACGCCGTACTACAACAAGCCGACCCAGGCCGGGGTCCTCACGCACTTCCGCCTCGTCGCCGATGCGACCGATCTGCCGGTCATCCTCTACGACATTCCAGGGCGCACCGGCGTGCCGATCCAGTACGAGACGATCCTGCGCATCGCCAAGCACCCCAACGTGCTGGCGATCAAGGACGCGAAGGGCGACTTCAGCGAAGTCAGCCGGGTCCTCAATCAGACCGACCTGATGTACTTCTCGGGCGACGACGCGAACGTGCTGCCGCACCTCTCGATCGGCGCAACGGGCCTGATCGGGGTGACCGCGAACATCGCTGCGCAGCCGTACCGCGTGATCGTCGATGCCGTGAACCGGGGCGATCTGACCGCCGCGACCACCGCGCACCGGCAGCTCGAGCCGCTCGTACGCGCCGTCATGACCCACGTGCCGGGCACCGTCTCGGCCAAGTACATCCTCCACGGGCTCGGGCGCATCGGCAGCCCTCGGGTGCGCCTGCCCCTCGTGGGCCCGGAGGAGTGGGAAGCGGCCAAGATCGAGGACGAGCTCGCGCTGGTGCGCGACGTGCCCGGCGTGGACTTCTCCAACTTCCGTCCCGACCGCAACGCCGCCGCTGGCGGCGCCCTCCCCAAGGTCTCAGGAACGACACGATGATGCGGCGCGCCCGCCACTGAGCGGAGCGCGCGCGAATGCGGATGCCGAGGCATCCGGAGGAAGGTGACTGATGTCCAGCACCGTGTACGACGCGCCCACGCTCGAGCCCGGCACCCTGCGGGTGACACCCCTGGGTGGTCTCGGTGAGGTCGGCCGCAACATGACCGTCTTCGAGTACGACGGGAAGCTCCTGATCGTCGACTGCGGCGTGCTCTTCCCCGAGGAGCACCAGCCCGGTGTCGACCTGATCCTGCCGGACTTCGAGCCGATCAAGAACCGGCTCGACGACGTGGTCGGCATCGTGCTCACGCACGGCCACGAGGACCACATCGGTGCCGTGCCCTACCTGCTCAAGCTCAAGCAGGACATCCCCCTGATCGGCTCCGGGCTGACCCTCGCGCTCATCGAGGCGAAGCTCAAAGAGCACCGCATCAAGGCGTACACGCTGACGGTCGCCGAAGGGCAGCACGAGAAGCTCGGCCCGTTCGACCTCGAATTCATCGCGGTGAACCACTCCATCCCCGACGCGCTCGCCGTCGCGATCCGCACGCCCGCCGGCCTCGTGCTCGCGACCGGCGACTTCAAGATGGATCAGCTGCCGCTAGATGGCCGCCTCACCGACCTGCGCGCCTTCGCGCGACTGGGTGAAGAGGGCGTGGACCTGTTCCTCGTCGACTCCACGAACGCGGACGTCCCCGGATTCACCCCGCTCGAGCGCAGCATCGGGCCCGTGCTCGACCAGGTGATCGGCAAAGCTCCGCGGCGCGTGATCGTCGCGAGCTTCTCCAGCCACGTGCACCGGGTGCAGCAGGTGCTGGATGCTGCGGCGGCGCACGGTCGCCGTGTCGCCCTGCTCGGGCGCAGCATGGTCCGAAACATGACGATCGCCGAGGACCTCGGCTACCTGCATGTTCCGGACGGCGTGCTCATCGACTACAAGAAGGCCCAGAACCTCCCGGACGACCAGATCGTCTACATGTCGACCGGCTCGCAGGGCGAGCCCATGGCGGTGCTTTCCCGCATGGCCAACCACGAGCACGCGATCGAGGTGGGGGAGGGCGACACGGTGATCCTCGCCTCGAGCCTGATCCCGGGCAACGAGAACGCCGTGTACCGCGTCATCGACGGGCTCACCAAGCTCGGCGCGACCGTGGTCCACAAGGGCAACGCGAAGGTCCACGTCTCGGGACACGCCGCCGCGGGCGAGCTGCTCTACTGCTACAACATCCTCAAGCCGAAGAACGTGCTGCCGGTCCACGGCGAGTACCGGCATCTGATCGCCAACGCGAAGCTCGCCCAGGACACCGGCGTCCCCGAGGGGAACACGATCATCGGGGAGAACGGCACCATCATCGACCTGAAGAACGGCGTCGCGAGCGTGGTGGGTCAGCTCGACCTCGGGTTCGTCTACGTCGACGGCTCCACGGTGGGCGAGATCACCGAAGCCGACCTGAAGGATCGACGGATCCTCGGCGAGGAGGGCTTCATCTCGGTGATCGTCGTCGTGGACGCCGCGACCGGCCGGATCATCACCGGCCCGGAGATCCACGCCCGCGGCTTCGCCGAGGACGACACGGTCTTCGACAGTGTGAAGCCCAAGATCGCCGCCGCGCTCGCGGAGTCCGCCCAGGCGGGAGTCCGCGACACGCACGCGCTGTCGCAGGTCGTCCGACGCGTGATCGGACGCTGGGTCAACCAGCAGCTGCGCCGCCGCCCGATGATCGTCCCGCTGGTCATCGAGGCCTAGCTGTATTTCCCCGTGACGTTGTGAACGGGTGAGGTAGGCGAAGACCTCCGGGAAGGATGTGGGTTACCACACTCGCATCCTGACCACGGAGGTCTTCGTGACTCACGCTAACGCGCCCTTGACGCCGATGGGGCGTCGTCGTTTGGTTGTTCTCGTCGTGGATCGGGGCTGGTCGTTGCGGCGGGCGGCGGAGCGGTTCCAGTGCTCGCCGGCGACGGCGAAGCGATGGGTGGACCGGTATCGGGCCGGTCTGCCGTTGACGGATCGCAGCTCGCGCCCCACGTCGTCGCCGAACCGGTTGCCGCGGAAGACGGAGCGGCGGATCGTGTCGTTACGGTTCACCCGCCGCTGGGGTCCGCACCGGATCGCGTATCACCTGCGACTGCACCGCTCGACGGTCGGCCGGGTGCTCGACCGGTATCGGATGCCGAAGCTCGTGACCGTCGACCAAGCCATCGGCCTCTCCGTCCGCAAGCCACCGCCGAAACGCTACGAGGTGGCAGCACCGGGCCAGCTGGTGCACGTGGACGTGAAGAAGCAGGGCCGGATCCCTGACGGCGGCGGGTGGCGGGCCCACGGGCGTGGATCAACGCAAGACCGCCACGCCGGGGTCGCGAGAGATCGTGCCGCTCGCCAAGGCGCTGCGGGCTCCCGCGGTTACCGATACTTGCACCACGCCGTCGACGACCACTCGAGGGTCGCGTACTCGGAGATCCTCGACGACGAACGCAAGGAGACCGCCGCCGCGTTCTGGATCCGTGCGAACGCGTTCTTCGCCGACCTCGGCGTGACCGTCACCGCCGTGATGACAGACAACGGCGCCTGCTACCGATCGCACGCGTTCGCGGCCGCGCTGGGCGCGAACGTGAAACATAAGTGGACCAAGCCCTATCGGCCGCAGACCAACGGGAAAGTCGAGCGCTTCAACCGCACCCTCGCCACCGAATGGGCCTACGCGAAGCCCTATACCGGCGAGACCGAACGAGAAGCCGCTTACGAGACCTGGCTGCATCACTACAATCACCACAGACCCCACACCGGCATCGGCGGAAAGACCCCCTCAGAACGCGTTCACAACGTCACGGGGAAATACACCTAGCACCCGCCCGGTAAAATCCGGGCATGGCAACCTTTCGCATCCGCCCGGCCGCACAGGCCGACGGAGCCTTCCTCGGCGACATGGTCGTCGAGGCCGCGAACTGGGGGCCTGGCGCCTACCGCCCGAAGCATCAGGTCCTGACCGCCTCGGAGCACAGCCGGTACGTCGCGGGCTGGATGCGTCCGAGCGACGCCGGCCACGTCGCGCTGGATGCGGCCGGTGAGCCGATCGGCGCCGCCTGGTACCGCCTCCTTCCGCGCAGCGACCCGGGCTTCGGCTACGTCGGCACCGGCGTGCCCGAACTCATCATCGGCGTCCGACCGATCTGGCGTGCCCACGGCGTCGGCAGAGCGCTGCTGCAGGCGCTCGCCCAGCAGGCGCGGACCGAGGGCTACGCACGGCTGAGCCTGAGCGTCGAACGCGGCAACTTCGCCGCGACGCTCTACCGCAGCGAGGGATTCGCCGTGACCCAGAGCGGAATCGGCCGCGACACCATGGTCAAGCGCCTCCGCTGAGATCGTCAGGGGCGGATGCCTCGGCCGCGTCGCTCCGGTGCATTCGGCGCGATCCGACGTAGCGTAAAGGCATGGCCAGGAGCTCAAGCCCGACCAAGAATGGTCGCGCGCCCGCGAACGCGTCATCTTCGCGCGCCAAGAAGCCCGCCCCCACCCCGAAGCGATACGTCGGCGAGGACGAGAAGCCGCCCCTGATCGTGCGGGCCTGGATGGGGCTGGCCCACGGCACCGGCGGGCTCTTCCGGGCCTTCGGTCCCGAGACGCTCGAGAAGGACCAGCGTCGTGACGGGCTGCCGTTCCTGATCGTGCTGCTGGCGATCGCCGGCGCGGTCAATGAGTGGTTCTTCATCGGCAACGAGGTCGCGCAGAACATCAGCGCGTACACCGCCGGCGGCCTCGTCGGCCGCGTGGCATTCGTGCTGCCCGTCCTCCTGCTGCTGCTGGCCGGATGGCTCTTCCGCCACCCGGCATCGGTCCACGACAACGGACGCATCGGGATCGGCTTCACCCTGTTCATCCTGGCCATCGCGGGATACTGCCACATCGGCGGCGGTCGGCCGCAGCCGAACGAGGGGCTTCCCGCGCTCAGCGATGCCGGGGGCGTCTTCGGCTGGATGATCGGCGAACCGCTCGCGCTGCTGATCACCGACGTCGGCGCGGGCGTGGTGCTGGGCCTGCTGAGCATCCTGAGCGTCCTGATCCTGACCAAGACGCCCCCGAACCGCATCGGCCGTCGCCTCGGCGACCTGTACGCGTGGATGTTCGACGCCGAGCGACCGCAGCGGCCGGAGCCCGCCGCCGGGGCGGATGACACCGATGACGCGGACGCCGATCCGTCACTGCCCTGGTGGCGACGGAACAAGACCGGCCGTGAGAAGGACGTCGACGACGGCATCGGCTCGCAGGATCTCACCGAGCTGCTCACGCCGGGCTCCTCCCATGGCGGGTTCGAACAGGCCATCGAGCCGCTTCAGCCCGTCCCCCCGCGACCCGCGCCGCCGGTGCCCGTCGCGCCCAGCCCCGACGCGCTCACCGAGGTCTTCGATCCGCAGTTGCTCGCCGGGCGACCGGGTGGCAGGTCGGACACGGGACTCCGCGACGATGACACCGGACCCGTGGATGACGGCGTGCTGCCGGGTCTGTCCGGGCTCGGCGGCGACGGTGCTCGCAGCACACCGAGCACGCCGTATCGTCTGCCGTCGGTGAATGCGCTCGCCGCAGGCACACCGCACAAGGCCCGCTCGGAGGCCAACGACAGCGTCGTGGCGGCGATCACGAGCGTGCTGCAGCAGTTCCAGGTCGACGCCCGCGTCACCGGCTTCTCCCGCGGCCCGACGGTCACGCAGTACGAGATCGAGGTCGGCCACGGTGTCAAGGTCGAGCGCATCACCGCTTTGACCAACAACATCGCCTATGCCGTGGCATCCAACGAAGTGCGCATCCTCGCCCCCATCCCGGGAAAGAGCGCGATCGGCGTCGAGATCCCGAATGCAGACCGTGAGATCGTCACGCTCGGCGATGTGCTGCGCTCGCCCGCTGCGCAGGCCGCGACGCACCCGATGACCATCGGCGTCGGCAAGGACGTCGGCGGCGGCTACGTCATCGCCAACCTCGCGAAGATGCCGCACCTGCTGGTGGCGGGCTCGACCGGCTCGGGCAAGTCCAGCTTCGTGAACTCCATGATCACGAGCCTGCTCATGCAGGCCAAGCCCGCCGATGTGCGGATGGTCCTGATCGACCCGAAGCGCGTCGAGCTGACTTCCTACGCGGGCGTGCCGCACCTGATCACTCCCATCATCACGAACCCCAAGAAGGCGGCGGAAGCGCTGCAGTGGGTCGTGAAGGAGATGGACATGCGGTACGACGACCTCGCGTCGTTCGGCTATCGCCACATCGACGACTTCAACCGCGCGGTCGTCGCGGGCGAGGTCGTCCTGCCCCCCGGCAGTGAACGGGTGCTCAAGCCCTACCCCTACCTCCTGGTCGTCGTCGACGAGCTCGCCGACCTCATGATGGTCGCACCGCGCGACGTCGAGGACTCGATCGTGCGCATCACGCAGCTCGCGCGAGCCAGCGGCATCCACCTGGTTCTTGCCACCCAGCGACCGAGCGTCGACGTCGTCACCGGCCTGATCAAGGCCAACGTCCCCTCGCGGCTCGCGTTCGCCGTGACGAGCGTCACCGACTCGCGGGTCATCCTCGACCAGCCCGGCGCCGACCGCCTGATCGGCCAGGGTGACGGCCTGTTCCTGCCGATGGGCACCTCCAAGGCGATCCGCGTCCAGGGCGCATGGGTCAGCGAGGAGGAGATCGAGCGCGTCGTCAAGCACGTCACCGCCCAGGCGCGTCCCGAGTACCGCGAGGTCGCCGTCGCCGCCGAGAAGAAGGAAGTCGACGCCGACATCGGCGATGACCTCGAACTGCTGCTGGCGGCGGCCGAGCAGATCGTCTCGACGCAGTTCGGCTCGACCTCCATGCTCCAGCGGAAGCTGCGCGTCGGCTTCGCGAAGGCCGGCCGCCTGATGGATCTCCTCGAGTCGCGCGAGATCGTCGGGCCCTCCGAGGGCTCGAAGGCACGCGATGTGCTGGTCACCGTCGAGCAGCTTCCCGATGTGCTCGCGCGTCTGCGCGGCGGCGATGCACCCGCGGCGGCACCGGACCCGATCGACCAGCAGTTCGAGGGATATCCCGTCGTGGAGGCCGATGACGCGCCCGATGAGGACGCCTGGGGCCTGACGGGGCGCGACTGATGGCGGTTCCGCGGCAGCTGCCCAACACGATCACGATCGTGCGCATCCTGTGCGCGCCGGTCTTCCTGTGGATGCTGCTGGCCGACGGCGGGGCCGACGGCGCACTGCGATGGTGGGCCGCCGTGCTCTTCATCGTCGCGATCGCGACGGACGGCATCGACGGCTGGATCGCCCGGAGGTACGAGATCGTCACCGAGCTCGGCAAGCTGCTCGATCCGATCGCGGACAAGGTGCTCACCGGCTTCGCCTTCATCGGCCTGTCGATCCTCGGCGAGCTGCCCTGGTGGATCACGATCATCGTCCTGATCCGCGAGGTCGGCATCACGGTCCACCGGCTGGTGGTGGCAAGCGATCACGTGGTGGCGGCCGCCTGGATGGGAAAGCTCAAGACGCTCGCCCAGGCCGTCGCGCTGTCGCTGGCGCTGCTGCCGCTGTGGACGCTGGTCGGCGACTGGATCTTCTGGGTCAACGGCGTGACGATGACGATCGCTGTGGCGCTGACGATCGCGAGCGGCATCGACTACGTGATCACCGAGGTGCGCGGAGCGCGCCGGGCGAAGCCGGCGCAGTGACGGATGCCGCCGACACCGCAGCCCGCACCCTGCTGGCGCTGCTGTCCGAGCGGGGCGAGACGCTCGCCGTAGCCGAGTCTCTCACCGGTGGCCAGGTGCTCTCGACGCTGGTGGCCGTGCCCGGGGCTTCGGCCGTCCTGCGCGGCGGTGTGGTGGCGTACGCGACCGCACTGAAGCAGAGCGTGCTCGGGGTGGATGCCGAGCTGCTGGCGTTGCACGGAGCGGTGCATCCGGATGTCGCGCGCCAGATGGCGGACGGCGTGCGCGTGCTCGCCGGCGCCGACGTCGGGATCGCCACGACCGGCGTCGCCGGTCCTGAACCACAGGACGGAAGAGCGGTGGGCACTGTCTTCATCGGCATCTCGGCGGGGTCGGTCGTGCACGTCGAAGCGCTCTGTCTTCGCGGCTCGCGCGGCGAGATCCGCACCGAATCGACCCGGCGCGCCCTCGAGTCGGCGCTCGCGGTCGTCGCGGACGAGTCGTCGCGACGGTGATCCTCAGGGGCCGGAATAGGCGGTGTTTCGTGTCGGTTACATTCGGCGATTCCCACCCATTCCCCAGCCCACGGGATTAGATTGACCACATCCGGTGTTGTACTGTTATCCACCCCGGACAAGCGGAATCAGAAGTGAGGAGGGGGCCCACATGATCCTGGTACGTCAAGAAATCGGCGAAGTCCTTCGTGACTTCCGGCAGCAGAAGGGCCGCACCCTCCGACAGGTCGCCAGCCGCGCGAGCGTCGCGCTGGGGTACCTGAGCGAGGTCGAACGCGGTCAGAAGGAGGCCTCGAGCGAGATCCTCGCATCGGTGGCCGAGGCGCTCGATGTGCCCATTTCGACGATCATGCGCGAGGTCGGCGACCGCATCTCGGTGCTCGAGGGCATCCAGACCTTCCCCGATGTCGTTCCCGACGACCTGATGGCGTCGGTCGACGCCGAGCTCTCGCTTCGCTGACGCGCCCTCGTCTCTGGATCCATGCGTCGCAGTGAGCTCGAACGCGCCATCTCGGACGAGTTCGGCGCGCGCGCGGAGTCGCTGACGGTCGACCTGGTGTTGTCGTCGCTCGGTGAGCGGACGGTCGCGCAGGCGATGGATGCGGGCATCGCGCCGCGCGAGATCTGGCTCGCGCTGTGCGCGGCGACGGACGTGCCCGAAGACCGGCGCTACGGCGTCGGACGGCTCGAATCGAAGCGCCGGTGAGCGGCGTGTCATCGAACGTGCGTTCGATTCCCGCATAGGCTCCTGCACAGAGGTGTCGACAGCCTGTCTGTCCACGGGAACGGGAGAAGCACCGGCCGATGTCGGAGCCCATCCCTAGCGTGAACAGCGTCGAACGACACCACACGCCTTGTCGCAGTGTCCCCACCATCCGGCGCGGAGCGCGACAGCCTACAGGCGACGGAACGCGAGTATAAGGAGCACGTCATGCCCTCACCCGAGAACCGCGAGAAGGCCCTCGAATCGGCCCTCGCCCAGATCGACCGGCAGTTCGGAAAGGGCTCGGTGATGCGACTGGGCAGCGACGAGCGCGCGCCCGTCGAGGTCATTCCGACGGGCTCCATCGCGCTGGATGTCGCCCTCGGCATCGGCGGTCTGCCGCGCGGTCGTATCGTCGAGATCTACGGTCCGGAATCCTCCGGTAAGACCACGCTCACCCTCCACGCGATCGCCAACGCCCAGAAGCAGGGTGGTATCGCCGCGTTCATCGACGCCGAGCACGCGCTCGACCCCGACTACGCCGCCAAGCTCGGCGTCGACATCGACCAGCTCCTCGTCTCGCAGCCCGACACCGGGGAGCAGGCCCTCGAGATCGCCGACATGCTCATCCGCTCGGGCTCGATCGATCTGATCGTCATCGACTCGGTCGCAGCGCTGGTGCCCAAGGCCGAGATCGAGGGCGAGATGGGTGATTCGCACGTCGGCCTGCAGGCCCGCCTCATGTCGCAGGCGCTGCGCAAGCTCACCGGTGGCCTGAACACCACCAACACGACGATGATCTTCATCAACCAGCTGCGCGAGAAGATCGGCGTGTTCTTCGGCTCACCCGAGACCACCGCCGGCGGCAAGGCACTGAAGTTCTACGCCTCGGTGCGTTTGGACATCCGCCGCATCGAGACGATGAAGGACGGTACCGACGCGGTCGGAAACCGCACCCGGGTCAAGGTCGTCAAGAACAAGATGGCGCCGCCGTTCAAGCAGGCCGAGTTCGACATCCTGTACGGCACCGGCATCTCGCGCGAGGGCAGCCTGATCGACTTCGGCGTCGAGCATGAGATCGTCAAGAAGTCCGGCTCCTGGTACACCTACGACGGGGAGCAGCTGGGACAGGGGAAGGAGAACGCCCGCGCCTTCCTGATCAAGAACACCGACGTCGCGGCCGAGATCGAATCGAAGATCAAATCGAAGCTCGGCATCGGCGCACCGAAGCTGGCTGCGATCGAGGGCGACGAGCTCGCCGCGAAGCGGCCGGCATAACGATGCCGCCTCGTGAGGACGACGGGGGCGGGCGCGACTCGGGTCTCGCCCCCGTCATCCCCCTCTTCGGCGGCGCAGCCCCCGTAGAGCCCGCGGTTGTTGCGCCGGCGTGGAACGCCACATGGGCAGACGACGCGGGCGGCGATGACGCCCACGACGGCGTCGATGCAGCCGACGAGGCGGGCGCCGAAGACGGCGCCGCGGTCGAGCGCGAGATCGCAGAACGCCATCTGCTGCGGAAGCTGCGAACCCGGTCGCTTTCGATCCGTGAGGCGCGCGTCGTCGTCTCGGATCGCGCTCTCACCCCGGATGACGTCGAGGCGGTGCTCGAGGACTTCGTCCGACGCGGGTACCTGGATGACAAGGCTCTGGCCGAGCAGCTCGTCCACTCCGGTGTCGACCGGAAGGGTCAGGGTCGTCAGGTGATCGCGCAGACGCTCGCGAAACGCGGCGTCCCGCGTGATGTCGCCGATGCCGTGATCGCGGAACTCCCCGACGACGACGCCGAACGGGCGCTCGAATTCGCGCGGACGAAAGCGCGGTCGATGGCCGGTCTCGATTCCGAGACGGCTCTGCGTCGCCTGGCGGGTCAACTCGCGCGACGGGGGTACGGCGGCTCCACCGCGTTCACCGCCGCGCGCGCGGCACTCGGGGAGGTGTCGCGCGGGTCGGGCGGACGCGCGCCGGCGTCGAAGGTCACGTTCCGGGACAGTTGAACTCCTTCCGCCCAAGCGCGTCTGGAGGCCGAACGTCGTGACAGACTCTGTGAACCGAGCACACGGAGTTCTATGGCGATCGACGTCGAGGGTCTGACCAAGCGCTACCGCGCCGTGACGGCCGTCGACGACCTCAGTTTCAGCGTGCCGGACGGTGTCGCGTTCGCTTTCCTGGGCGCTAACGGCGCCGGCAAGTCCACCACGATCAACTGCCTGACCACCGTGCTGCCGTTCGACGCGGGGTCCGTGCGCGTCGCCGGGCATGACGTGATCCGGGACGGCGAGCGCGTGCGCGGACGCATCGGCGTCGTCTTCCAGGACTCGGTCCTCGACCCGATGCTGACGGTCCGCGAGAACCTGAGGCTGCGTGCCACGATCGCGCGGGTGTCGAGGAAGCGCGCCGACACCCGTATCGCAGAGCTCGCGGAGATGATCTCGCTCGGCGCTTTCCTGGACCGGCGATACGGCAAGCTCTCCGGTGGGCAGCGTCGGCGGGTCGACATCGCCCGCGCGCTGGTCCACGAGCCGGACATCATCTTCCTCGACGAGCCCACCGCGGGCCTGGATCCCGCGAGCCGGGCCGTGGTGTGGAGCACCATCCACGGCCTGCGCGAGCAGACGGGACTCACCGTCTTCCTGACCACCCACTACATGGAGGAGACCGAAGAGGTCGACCGGGTGTGCATCATCGATCGAGGACGAATCGTCGCAGATGGAACGCCGGCCGATCTGCGCGCCGCCCACAGCACCAGCGTGCTCACCATCACCTCAGCGGACCCCGCTGCTCTGCTCCGCCTCGCTCAGCGGCTCGGCGGCTCCGCCCGCACCGCCGGTGAGCAGGTCGTCATCGACGTGGGTGACGCCGAGCTCGCCCGCCTGATCCTCGCGGAGCATGGCACCCTCGTCCGGGACTTCGAGTTCCGTCACGGCCGCATGGACGATGTGTTCCTGGCACTCACCGGCAGATCGGGTGAGGATGCCACCGCGGCAGAAGGCGAGCGGGTGGGGCCGTGAACGTGGTCGGGTCGATCGTCCGCCGCAATCTGCGGCTGTTCTTCCGCGACCGGATGAACGTCTTCTTCTCGTTGCTGGGCGCCATCATCCTGTTCGTCCTCTACACGCTGTTCCTCGCCCGACTCCAGATCGACGGCCTCTCCGACACGTTCCCGGACGCGACGGAGGCGCAGATCCGTGCGTTCGTGGACACCTGGATGTTCGCCGGCATCGTGATGCTCTCCACGATCACCACGGGGCTGGGTGCGCTGGCCACTCTCGTCGACGACGGCGAGAGCGGTCGGTTCCGCGACTTCCTGGTCTCTCCGATCGCGCGCTGGCAGCTCGTGCTGGGCTACCTCACGGCTGCCGTCATCGTCGCCGTCGTGATGTCGATGATCGTCCTGGTGATCAGCATCCTGTATCTGGGGATCGTCGACGGCACCTGGCTGAGTGCGACCACGATCGTGCAGATCGCCGGGATCACCGTGCTGTGCTGTGCGGGCTTCACGGCGCTCTCGGCGCTGGTGGTGTCGTTCATCCGCACCAACGCGGCCTTCTCCGGGTTCGCCACCGTGATCGGGACCGTTCTCGGATTCGTGGCCGGCGCGTACATCCCGGTGGGATCCCTCCCCGTCGCGGTGGCCAGCACGATCAACGCCCTGCCGTTCGCGCAGGGCGCGATGCTGCTGCGCCGCGAGTTCACCGCCGGAACCCTCGCCGAGATGGTCGGCACGAACGCCGACGCGGCGCAGGCGATCCGCGAGTTCTACGGCATCGACGCGTATATCGGCGACCTCATCGTTCCGGCGAGCATCGCATTCGGCGTCCTGCTCGCGATGGCGGTCGGTTTCACCCTTCTCTCGGCGGGACGCATCCGCGCGCGGATCCGCTGATCCGCGGCGTCCGCGCTCAGCCGGTCATCGAGCGGCGGCTCGTAGAATGGCGTCATCATGACCACCACCCCCTCCGCCGCGCCGACGCTCATCGCACCGTCTCCGGCCGCCCGCACCGCCGACGGTCGCGTACGCACGTATGAAGTGCGCACCTTCGGCTGCCAGATGAACGTCCACGATTCCGAGCGGCTCTCCGGATCGCTGGAGAGCGCGGGCTACGTGCCGGCCGCTGCGGACCAGGACGCCGATGTCATCGTCATCAACACCTGCGCGGTGCGCGACAACGCCGCCGGCAAGCTCTACGGCACCCTGGGGCACCTGAAGTCCCGCAAGGACGTCCACGACGGCATGCAGATCGCCGTCGGCGGCTGCATGGCGCAGATGGACAAGCAGGCGGTACTGGACAAGGCGCCGTGGGTGGACGTCGTCTTCGGCACCCACAACATGGGCTCGCTTCCGAGCATGCTCGAGCGTGCACGCCACAACGGCGAGGCGGAGCTGGAGATCCTCGAGGCGCTGGAGATCTTTCCTTCCACGCTTCCGACGAAACGGGACGCGGTCTACAGCGGATGGGTGTCGATCTCGGTCGGTTGCAACAACACCTGCACGTTCTGCATCGTGCCGAGCCTGCGCGGCAAGGAGAAGGACCGCCGACCGGGCGACATCCTCAACGAGATCCGGCTGCTGGTGGACGACGGCGCGATCGAGGTGACGCTGCTCGGACAGAACGTGAATTCCTACGGCGTCGAGTTCGGCGATCGTCAGGCCTTCGGCAAGCTGCTGCGGGCGGCGGGTGAGATCGACGGACTGGAGCGCATCCGCTTCACCAGTCCGCACCCGGCTGCCTTCACCGACGATGTCATCGACGCGATGGCCGAGACCCCCGCCGTCATGCCGCAGCTGCACATGCCGCTGCAGTCCGGCAGCGACCGGATCCTGAAGGCGATGCGCCGTTCGTACCGGAGCGAGCGATTCCTCGGCATTCTGGACCGCGTTCGCGCTCGCATCCCGAACGCCGCGATCACCACCGACATCATCGTCGGATTCCCCGGCGAGACCGAGGAGGACTTCGAGGACACGATGCGCGTCGTCGAGCAGGCACGGTTCGCGAGCGCCTTCACCTTCCAGTACTCCGTGCGCGAGGGAACCCCGGCGGCCACCATGGGCGACCAGGTGCCCAAGGCGGTCGTGCAGGAGCGCTACAACCGCCTCATCGCGCTCCAGGAGCGCATCTCCTTGGCGGAGAACCAGGCACAGGTGGGTCGTGAGGTGCAACTGCTCGTCTCGATGGGTGAAGGCAAGAAGGATGCCGCCACCCACCGACTCACCGGCCGTGCCGAAGACAACCGGCTGGTGCATTTCGAGCTTCCGGCGGAGTCGGGCCGTCCGCGTCCCGGGGACGTGGTGACGGTCACGATCACCCACGCGGCGCCGTTCCACCTCCTCGCGGACGACCCGACCGGCGCGCCGCTGCGCATCCGTCGCACCCGCGCGGGCGACGCGTGGGAGCGATCGCTGGCCGACTCGTGCGCCGTGCCGGCTCCGGCAGGCGAGGCGGGCGCGCCGCGCGCGGTGTCGCTGGGACTTCCCAGCCTGCGCGTCGGAGTGTGAGCTCGCCACGACAGACCGGTCCGCGACTGTTCGCGGTGATCGGGGCCACCGGCACCGGCAAGACCGACTTCGCGCTCGACCTCGCTCAAGCCCTTGTCAGGCGCGGAGAGCGAGCCGAGATCGTCAACGCCGACGCGATGCAGTTCTATCGCGGCATGGACATCGGGACGGCCAAGCTGCCTGCGGCTGAGCGGCGCGGCATCCCGCACCATCTGCTCGACGAACTGGAGGCGAGCCAGGACGCCACGGTCGCCTGGTACCAGCCCGTCGCTCGCGCCGCGATCACCGACATCCTGAGCCGGGGAGCGCACGCGATCCTGGTCGGCGGATCCGGGCTGTACGTCTCGAGCGTGCTGTACGACTTCCGGTTCCCGCCGCGCGACACCGCAGTGCGGAAGCGGCTGGAGGCCGAGCTCGAACAGGTCGGCCCCGGCGTCCTCTACGAGCGACTTCGGAACGCCGATCCCGCCACGGCAGCACGTGTCGATCCTCGCAACGGGCGGCGCGTCGTGCGTGCCCTGGAGATCCTCGAGATGGGCGAGGCGACCCACGGCGCCGCCCTTCCCGACGAGCCGGTTCTCTGGCGGGAGGCGACCATCATCGGTCTCGCCGTGGA
The DNA here is from genome assembly GCF_900100885.1 of Microbacterium pygmaeum. Classification (NCBI taxonomy): domain Bacteria; kingdom Bacillati; phylum Actinomycetota; class Actinomycetes; order Micrococcales; family Microbacteriaceae; genus Microbacterium; species Microbacterium pygmaeum. Next base: position 2,987,327 of record NZ_LT629692.1, on the reverse strand, counting down.
CCGCGCGGATCTCATCCCACGGCTCGACGCGCGAGTGGAGCGGATGTGGGCGGACGGGCTCGTCGCGGAAGTGGACGACCTGCGCACGAATGGGGGCGCGCTCGGGGCGACCGCGCGACGCGCAATCGGTTACGCCCAGGCGCTCGCTCAGCTGGAAGGGCAGCTCACCGAGGCGGAGGCCGTCGCGCAGACGCAGGCGCTCACCCGACGGTACGCGCGTCGTCAGGTGTCGTGGTTCCGTCGCTATCCGGACGTGATCTGGGTGGCCGGTGAGCACGAGGACGCGATCCATCGGATACTGGGTACGTGACCAGCATCCGTGCCTTCGCCCTCCGCGACACCGAATCCGTCATCGCCCTGTGGCAGTCCACCGGCCTCACCCGCTCGTGGAACAACCCGCATCTGGACATCCAGCGCAAGCTCACCGTTCAGCCCGAGCTGTTCCTGGTGGCCGTGGACGCGGATGACATCGTCGGCACCGTGATGGCCGGGTACGACGGTCACCGCGGATGGCTGTACTACCTGGCATCCGATCCCGCCCGACGCGGACAGGGGATCGGGCGCATGCTCGTGACGGCGGCAGAGAATGCGCTGCTGGAGCTCGGATGCCCGAAGGTGCAGCTGATGGTCCGGCCCGACAACGAGGACGTGCTCGGCTTCTACGACAGCCTCGGCTACGAACGCTTCCAGACCACCGCGACCGGCAAGCGGCTGATCTCGGACTGATCTGCTGGCCTCTAGGCTGGATGCATGCCGCAGACCATCGCCTTCACGAAGGGTCACGGCACCGGCAACGACTTCGTCGTGATCGCCGACCCCGATGGGGAGCTCGACCTTTCGGACGACCAGATCGCCGTGCTGTGCGACCGCCGGTTCGGCATCGGTGCCGACGGTGTGCTCCGGGTGGTGCGCTCGGCCGCGATCGGCGAGGGGGTCACAGCCGCCGCCGGCGCCGAATGGTTCATGGACTACCGCAATGCCGACGGGTCGAAGGCCGAGATGTGCGGCAACGGCATCCGTGTCTTCGCGAGGTATCTGACCGAGACCGGTCTGGCGGTTCTCGAGACGGACGGCTCACTCCCGATCGGCACGCGCGCCGGGATCAAGACCCTCACCCGTGACGCGCGCGGTTTCGAGGTCGACCTGGGCTCGTGGCTGGTCGAACCGGACGACGTGCTCGTCCGTGCGCGCGGACTCGAGGTGCCGCGCCCGGGGCTCGGCATCGACGTCGGCAACCCGCACGTGGTGGTCGCCCTGTCGGGCACTGACGAGCTCGACGGGCTCGACCTCGCGGTGCGTCCGCAGATGCACCCCGAACCTGCGGCGGGCGCCAACATCGAGTTCGTCGTGCCCCGCGATCCGCTGGTGCTGGACGGCGTCGGCGGCATCCGCATGCGCGTGTTCGAGCGCGGTGTGGGCGAGACGCTCAGCTGCGGGACGGGTGTCGCCGCGGCGGCGCTGGCGGTGCGGCACTGGGCTGGCCCCGCCGCGCCGGACTCCTGGACGGTCGACGTTCCGGGCGGAACGCTCGGCGTCCGCGTCCAGCGCGTGGGGGACGAGCCGCATGTGCTGCTGTCCGGCCCGGCGACGCTCGTCTACTCCGGCGAGGTCGCGCTGGCCTGACCGCTCCGGCGCACACCGGTCGCGTGCTCAGAGCGTGGCGACCGGCTCGGTCGGCGGAGAACCGTGCTTGCGGACCTTCAGCACGCGGAACCCGCGGCCGGTCGCAGCCCGATGCACGCTGTAGCCGTGCGGGAACGATGCAGCGAGCCAGCGCTGCAGCGAGTCCGACCCGAGATTGCGCTGGACGACCAGCCAGGCGTCGCTTCGCTCGCCCAGCCGCGGAATCCACCGCTCGAGCAATCCGTGCAGTTCGTGCTTGCCGACGCGGATGGGCGGGTTCGAGCGGATCGTGCGGAACGTGATGTCGTCGGGAACATCATCGGGCAGCGCGGCGTTGACATTGGTGAGGCCGAGCGCATCGCTGTTGCGCCGCACGAGGTCCAGCGCACGTTCGTTCACATCCACCGCCCAGACGGTGGCATGCGGAGCGGCGGTCGCCAATGACAACGCGATCGGGCCCCAGCCCGATCCCAGATCGAGCAGATGCCCGCCAGGCGGCGGCGGGGGAGTGTTGGCCAGCAGGACTGCCGTTCCCGAGTCGATGTGGTCGGGGCTGAACACGCCGCCGGCCGTCGTCACCTCGACATCGCGACCGCTGAGTGACACGCGGATGCGGCGCAGATTCTCCGGACTTGCCGGCGACGCACTGAAGTAGTGGTCGCTCCCCATGGGAGCGAGCGTAGCGGAGGAGCGCTTCGGCGGGGGAGGCTAGAGTTTACGGATGCTTCGCCGGGGCGCGTGAAACCCCCTGACGAAGCTCGAAGCAAAGGAAGACATGACCGACACCACCACACCGATCAGCACCGACGAGACACCGGTCGACCCGGTGGACCGGGTGCTCTCGCGCGCCGACGCGCACTCCGGTGTGCGCGTGTTCGGCGCGGCCCAGGCGCTCCAGGACGAGGCCACCGCCTTCGGCGGGTCCACGGACGGCGAGCAGTGGGACCGCGAAGAGCGGGCCGCGTTGCGCCGTGTTCCCGGGCTGTCCACCGAACTCGAGGACGTCACCGAGGTCGAGTACCGGCAGCTGCGCCTCGAGAACGTGATCCTCGTCGGCGTGCACCCCCAGGGCGAGCAGTCCGACGCCGAGAACTCGCTGCGTGAACTCGCAGCGCTCGCCGAGACGGCGGGCGCTGTCGTCCTGGACGGCGTGCTGCAGCGGCGCCCGCACCCGGACCCGGCGACCTACCTCGGTCGCGGAAAGGCGCAGGAGCTCAAGGACCTCGTCGCGGCGCTCGGCGCCGACACCGTGATCGCCGACACCGAGCTGGCGCCCAGCCAGCGGCGCGCCCTCGAAGACGTGGTCAAGGTCAAGGTCATCGACCGGACCACCGTGATCCTGGACATCTTCAGCCAGCACGCCAAGAGTCGCGAGGGCAAGGCGCAGGTCGAGCTTGCGCAGCTCGAGTACCTCCTGCCGCGCCTGCGTGGCTGGGGCGACTCGATGAGCCGCCAGGCCGGTGGCCAGGTCGGCGCCGGCGGGGCCGGAATGGGTTCGCGCGGTCCCGGTGAGACCAAGATCGAGCTCGATCGCCGGCGCATCCGCACGAAGATGGCGATCCTGCGTCGCCAGATCCGCGATTTCGCACCCGCGCGCGACGCCAAGCGCGCCGAGCGCAAGCGGAACACGATCCCCTCCGTTGCGATCGCCGGCTACACCAACGCCGGCAAGTCGAGCCTGCTCAACCGCCTCACCAGCGCGGGCGTGCTCGTCGAGAACGCGCTGTTCGCAACGCTGGATGCCACGGTGCGCCGTGCCGAGGCATCCGATGGTCGCATCTATACGCTCACCGACACGGTCGGATTCGTCCGCAACCTGCCCCACCAGCTCGTCGAGGCGTTCCGCTCGACTCTCGAAGAGGTCGGCGACTCGGACGTCATCCTGCACGTCGTGGACGCCGCGCACCCGGATCCCGCGTCCCAGCTGCAGACCGTTCGCGATGTGATCGGCGATGTCGGTGCGCGCGACATCACCGAGATCGTCGTGTTCAACAAGGCCGACCTGGTCGACGAGGACACGCGGATGGTGCTGCGCGGACTCGAGCCCAGGGCGCTGTTCGCCTCGTCACGCACCGGCGAGGGCATCGAAGAGCTCCGCTCGGCGCTGGAGGCGGCGCTGCCTCTTCCGGCGGTCGAGGTGCACGCCGTGGTGCCGTACGACCGCGGCGACCTCGTCTCGGCCGTGCACGAGACCGGGCACATCATCTCCGAGGCGCATGAAGAGGACGGCACCGCGTTGCACGCCCACGTGTCCGAGCGTCTCGCTGCCGAGCTGGCGCCGTTCGTCAGCTGAGGTCGATGGGGGCGACTCCCGGCGTCGGGAAGCCGAACACCGCACCGAGGAAGGCCAGCTCGCTCTCCAGCGCGTGCACGATGTTCTCCGCTCGTCGGAAACCGTGCCCCTCGCCGGCGTAGACGATGTAGGCGTGCGGGATGCCGCGATCGACCAGCGCGTCGCGGATCGCCTCGGACTGCGCGGGAGGCACCACCGGATCGTCTGCGCCCTGCAGCAGCAGCAGCGGCACGCGGAAGCGCTCCGGGTGTGTCAAGGGGGATCGCTCGCGATACAGCGCCTCCGCCTCTGGGAGCGGTCCGATGAGACCGTCGAGGTAGTGCGCCTCGAAGTCGTGCGTGTCCGCCGCCAGCGCGCGGGCGTCGCCCACGCCGTACCGCGAGATGCCGGCGGCGAAGACGTCGGTGTTCGCAAGCGCCGCCAGCACGGTCCAGCCGCCCGCAGAACCGCCGGCGACGGTCATCCGCGCCGGATCGGCAAGACCTTCGGCGGCGATCCCGGCGGCGGCGGCGGCGACGTCTTCGACGTCGACGATGCCCCACTGACCGCGAAGACGCTCGCGGTAGGCCCGGCCGTACCCGCTGGATCCGCCGTAATTGACATCGAGGACGCCGATGCCGCGGCTGGTGAAGTAGGCGATCCGAGCGGATGCCGCGCCGCCGCGATGCGTCGTCGGCCCCCCGTGCACGTACACGAGGTAGGGCGGAAGCTCGCCGTGCGGCGGGTGGGCCGTCGGGTTGGTCGGGGGGAAGTCGAACGCGTGAACCGGTCCGCGAGGGCCGTCCACGACGACGGGGCGGGCGGAGGGCAACCACTCCGGCCCCCAGGGCGATGTGCCCCCACGGACGGTCCGAACGTCGGCGGCACCGGCCAGGTCGATCTCCCAGAGCCCCGCAGGCGCGTCTGCGGGCGCGCCTGAGATGAGCACCCGAGAGCCCGAGGCATCCTCGATGAGCAGTTCCGACACGGGAGGCACGGGCAGCACGTGAGCGCCTTGCGCGTCCAGACGCACCAGGGCGTCGTCGCCCTGGGTGCGCACGGCGACGATCGTGTCGTCCTCCAGCAGCGCGAACCAGCGTGATCCGAGCACCCAGACCGGACCGCCGGTGTCCGCCTGGGCGGGCGCGATCGGCTCCGCGGGCGCGATCGGCTTCGCGTCGGCATCGACGCGCCGTCGCCAGAGATTCCATCGTCCGCTGACATCGTCGGCGAACACGAGGCTGCTCGCGTCGGCCCACACCGGCTGCACCGGCGAGGATCCCGCGCCCGCGATCACTTCCCACTCCGACACCGTGCCGTCGTGAATCCGGCCCACGCGAAGCTCAGAACGATCCCAAGGCATGTCGGGATGGTTCCACGCGATCCATGCCAGCATCGTCCCGTCGGGCGAGAGGGCGGGATGGGCGAGGAAGTCGCTGCCTCCGACCAGCGAGGTGATGCCGGCGCCGTCCAGCGCGATCGAGACGATGTCCCGCAGCGGCGTCGTGCCCTCGGCGTCCGTCTCGCGGATCGCGAGGACCCGGCCGTACTGTGCGCTCAAGCCACCGAACCGCATCCGGCCATCGCCCGGCGTCAGGGGAGTCGGCGTCCTGTCAGGGGAGAGGCTCCAGATGCGCTGATCGGTCTTCTCGACGAACAGCAGGTCGCCCGCATCGGTCGCCGTCCACGATCCGCCGCCGTACTCGTTCACGCGGGACCGCGCGCTCCATGGGTTCGGCAGCACCTCATGAACGGTGCCGTCAGCCGCGCACCGGCGCACTGTGGTGCGGCCGCCCTCGTCGGGGACGCCCTCGCCCCACCAGATCTCGTCGCCGACGTAGCGCGCGCCGTCGATGCGCGGCGAAGCGGCCGAGACCTCCGCAGCCGTCAACGGTGAAGGCCAGGAGCCGAAGGGAATGGAGTCGGTCATGACTCCACCGTAGATCGCGGTGTCAGGTCCTCGCTGTGGCGATCTCCGTGCGAAGGATCTCCGCGCCCGCGCTGAGTGCGCTCAGCTTGCCCAGCGCGACCTCCCTGGACAGCGGCGCCATCCCGCAGTTCGTACTCGGGACGAGCTTGTCCGCGTCGACGAACTGCAGGGCGTTGCGGAGCGTGTCCGCGACTTCCTCCGGGGTCTCGATCTCGTCGCTGGCCACATCGATCGCCCCGAGCATCACCTTCTTGCCACGGATGAGTTCGATCAGCTCGAGGGGGACATGAGAATGATGGGACTCCAGCGAGACGATGTCGATGCTCGATCGCTGCAGGAGCGGAAACGTCTTCTCGTACTGCCGCCACTCCGACCCGAGGGTCGCCTTCCAGTCGGTATTGGCTTTGATGCCGTAGCCGTAGCAGATGTGCACGACGGTCTCGGCGCGCAGTCCTTCGGCCGCTCTCTCCAACGCGGCCACGCCCCAGTCCTGCACCTCATCGAAGAAGACGTTGAACGCGGGCTCGTCGAACTGGATGATGTCCACCCCGGCCGCCTCGAGCTCTCTCGCCTCCTGGTTGAGGATCGTCGCGAACTCCCACGCGAGCTTCTCGCGACTTCTGTAGTGGCGGTCCGAAAGCGTGTCGATCATCGTCATGGGTCCGGGCAGCGCCCACTTGATCGGCTGATCGGTCTGCTGGCGCAGGAATCTCGCATCCTCGACGAACACGGACTTCTCGCGGCTCACGGCCCCGACCACGGTCGGCACGCTCGCGTCGTATCGATCTCGGATCCGAATGGTCTCGCGCTGGTCGAAATCGACGCCGGTGAGGTGCTCGATGAACGTCGTGACGAAGTGCTGGCGGGACTGCTCACCGTCGCTGACGATGTCGATGCCGCGGCGGCCCTGCTCCTGGACGGCGATTCGCAATGCGTCCTGCTTGCCCTCGATCAGCGCATCGCCCTGCAGCTTCCACGGAGACCAGAGGGTTTCCGGCTCTGCGAGCCATGACGGCTTCGGCAGGCTGCCGACGATGGCGGTCGGCAGGAGGGTGACGGTCGACGATCCTGCGCGGGTCATCCGACGAGGACCGGGTACTCGGCGGCCCACCGCTGCAGCAGCTCACCGTGCGGCTTCACGAAGTGCTCCTCCGTGTACTTGCCCTGCTTCGCTGCGAGCTGATTGCGCTCGACGCGGTCGTAGGCGATCTGCGTGCGCGAGAAGTCCTGCTGCTCGAGGCTCGGCCGGTAGATGCTCGCGGCCGCGGAATTCGCGTTGTAGATCTCCGGGCGATAGATCTTCTGGAACGTCTCCATGGTGCTGATCGTGCCGATGAGCTGCAGGTTGGTGTAATCGCCGAGCAGATCGCCGCGGAAATAGAAGGCGAGCGGCGCCAGGCTGCCCGGCGGCATGAAGTACCGAACCTGCAACCCCATCTTGCCGAAGTACTCATCGGTCAGGGAATAGTCGTCCTGCTGATACTCGACGCCGAGGATCGGGTGGTGGTTCGCGGTGCGACGATACTCCTTGCTCGTCGAGACGCTGATGCAGATCACGGGCGACGTCGAGAACCGCTCCCGGTAGGCGCCAGAGTCAAGGAAGTGCTGAAACAGCTTGCCGTGCAGACTGCCGAAGTCATCGGGCACGGTGAACGTTCCTGCTGCCTCGGTGGCCGCGGGGAGCAGCACGCTGAAGTCGAAATCGCGGAGGTACGACGAGAAGTTGTTCCCCACGATCCCGTGGTGACGTGTCTCGGTCCGCTGGTCGAGGACCTGGATGTCGAGCACCTCGAGCAGCGGGAACTCCTGGTCCTCGCCGCCCGCGGCGAACTGCAGTTCGACCGTGACGATCTCCAGCTCGACGCTGTACCGGTCCCGGTTCGGGTTGTCCCAGTGCGCGAGGCCGTTGAATCGGTTGTCGATCATCGTCAGCGCGTTGCGAAGATTCTCCCGGCGGTGTTCGCCTCGGGCCAGATTGGCGAAGTTCGTGGTGATGCGGGAACTGTCCGACGGCGAGTAGTCCTCGTCGAAGGGTGTGGTGGTGATGCTGAACGTGAAATCGTTCGCCATGAGCGGCCTATCCGAGAGTCGGTCGGCCGGGCTCGGCCTTGCGGAATGCAGTAGAACCATCGTGCCGGGATCGGATGATCATCAACAAACTCGGGCCGACTATGCATCGCTATAGGCTCAGCCTATGGGCAGGCGACCGAGCGCGATCACACTCCAGCAGCTCCACTACTTCATCGAGGTCGCTGCCGAGGGCTCCATCAGCGCCGCCGCCGACCTGCTCTACGTCGCGCAGCCGACCATGTCCGCGGCGATGAAGGACCTCGAGGTGCGGGTGGGCCGTGCCCTCCTCGTCCGCTCTGCGCGGGGGGTGACGCTCACGGACGAGGGTGCGGAGTTCCTCGGGTATGCCAGGCAGGTCACCGAGCAGGTCGCGCTCCTCGAGCAGCGTTACCTCGGCCGGCCGCCGTCACGCCGCCTTCTCGGCGTCTCGGCACAGCACTACTCGTTCGTCGTCGACGCGTTCGTCCGGATGGTCAGAGGCAGTGAGGCCGCCGAGTACGAGTTCTCCCTGCGTGAGACGCGCACCTGGGACATCATCGAGGATGTCCGGACGCTTCGCAGCGAGATCGGCATCCTCTACCGGAACGACTTCAACAGGAACGTCATCGACAAACTGCTCCGCGACTTCGGGCTCGCGTTCCGCCCGCTCTTCCTCGCCGAGCCGCACATCTTCATCTCCCGGAAGAACCCGCTCGCCTCTCGGGATCGCGTCACGCTCGCCGATCTCGCCGACCTGCCGCGGTTCACCTTCGACCAGGGAGCGAACAACTCGTTCTACTTCGCCGAGGAGATCCTCTCGACCCTCTCGAGCAGGCGGGAGATCCGGGTCTCCGACCGCGCCACCATCTTCAACCTCATGATCGGCCTCGACGGCTACACGATCTCGACGGGCATCATCAGCGACGACCTGGACCCGGAGATCGTCGCCATCCCGCTCGAGGCCGACGAACGCATCGAGATCGGCTGGATCGGCCACTCGGGGATCCCGCTCACCCAGCAGGCGCAGCGGTACCTCGACGAGCTCCGGGCCGTCGTGGCGGAGTTCGGCGTGGAGCTGCTCGGCTAGCTATCCCTTCGAGATCTGCGGACCGGATGCCACGGTCTGCTCGGTCTCGGCATCGACGACGATTCCCACGTCCTCCTCGGAGACGGCCTCGTCCTCGCGGATCTGCAGCACTTCGAGGATCCATCCGACCAGCAGTGCGACGACGAGCACGAGCGCGACGTCGCCGATGGACAGCGGACGCAGGGCGAACAGCCACACCACCGCCGCCACGCCGATGAGCACGCGCACCAGCAGTCGATGCCGGCCGAGCCAGGCGCCGAACGCACCCGTGTCCAGTCCGCGCGAGCGCAGCTGCGTTCGCGCCGATGCGTTCAGACCGTCGGTGGCGGTGCGGATGCCGCGTGCCGGGCGAGAGCGCCCTATCAGCCATCCGATGACGGCGACGACGATCCCCAGGACGAGCAGGACGAGCGCCGTCTGCGTCATCGCACCGACGATCTGCCCGTAGATGACCTCCAGCGCTGCGGGCGACAGATCGAGATTCCCCGCGACGACGCCGATCGCCGCCGAGCCGATCGTGGTCGAGGTCGCCAACAGCGCGGCGCCGATCGCCAGACCGAGGCCGGCGCCGAGGACCGCGCTGCTGCGTCGCCGCGCGATGAGGATGCCGAGCCCGAACAGCGCCAGCGTGATCACCGGCAACCACCAGCCCATCGTCGCGGCGACCGCGTAGCCGGTGCGGATCATCGCGAGGTTCTCACCCTCGCCGATGATGACGACGCGGTCGACAGTCGGGATCAGCTGGGCGACGCCGAGTCCCCGATCGGTGAGATTCTGCTTGACGCGCTCGACGATCGCGCCCACTTGGATTCCCACCCCGTCGGGCGTGCGCACGATCAGCCCGCCGCCGTCCGAGGTCGCGGCGGCGGTGAGCGCGCGGTGGGCCGCCCGCGTGGTCGTGGCCCACACGTCGGAGAAGGCGTCGGAGACCACAACCCGCGTGACGGTTCCCTCCACGAGGTTCTGGAGGCCGTTCGCGGCCGGCGCCTCGAGCAGGGTCAGCGCGTCCGCCGCTCGCGGCGGCAGGCCCAGGTCTGCGATGCCGTCGAACACGTTCGAGGTCAGCTGCTGGAAATCAACCTGCTCGGTGATCGCGCTCATCGCCTCGTCGACGATCATGCCCTGCACTGCCGGGTCGTCCACCAGCGGGGCCATGGTGCTCACGAAGGCGTCCTCGTCGACCAGCTCGACGCGCGCCCACGCGGCGACGATGGAGACCGGCACCAGGACCGTGGCGATCACGATCACCACGGCGGACAGGAGCGACCGCCACCACCCGCGACGTGACGTCGGAACCGCCTTCGCCTCGACCGGCGCCTGGACACCGGTGGTTCTCAACGCCTCATTCTCGGCGCGCAGCGCAGCAAGCTCAGCCCGCAGCCCGTCGGTGTCGGTGTCGGCCATGACGCATCCCCTTCGAACGGATGATCCTCATCATGGCCCAGAGGGCGTTCCCGCATCCCACCCCGATCGGGTGATCTTGCGGGTGACCGTTCTCAGACGGCTCGCAGCACCGCCACGACTTTGCCGAGCACCACGGCGTCGTCGCCGAGGATCGGTTCGAACGCCGAGTTGCGGGGGAGCAGCCAGGTGTGACCGTCGCGCTGACGGAAGGTCTTGACCGTCGCCTCCTCGTCGAGCATGGCCGCGACGATGTCGCCGTTCTCCGCGGTCTGCTGCTGGCGCACGACCACCCAGTCGCCGTCGCAGATGGCCGCATCGATCATCGACTCGCCGGACACCTTCAGCATGAACAGGTCGCCCTTGCCCACAAGTTGGCGCGGAAGCGGGAAGATCTCCTCCACGTGCTGCTCGGCGGTGATCGGCACGCCCGCGGCGATGCGGCCGACCAGAGGCACCATCGCCGCGTCCCCGACTGCCGGAGCGCTGTCCGCCGGGTTCTCCGTCGACGTGCCGGGAAGGTCGATCAGCACCTCCATCGCGCGGGTCTTGCCGGGATCGCGGCGCAGGTACCCGCTCAGCTCGAGCTGGTTGAGCTGATGGGTGACGCTGGAGAGCGACTTGAGGTCCACGGCGTCGCCGATCTCGCGCATGCTCGGCGGATAGCCGTGCCGGGCGATGGAGCGCTGGATGACTTCGAGGATGGCCAGCTGCTTGTCGCTGAGGCTCTTGCGCCGACGCGTCTGCGGCTTGTCCCGACCGGTCGTGTCGGTCATGGTGCCGGCTCCTATCCGCCCTCGCATGGGCATCGGTCTTCGAATGTCGGAGGCCCGTGATGTGGTGTTCCTATCGAAACCGTATCCGGTTTCGGTCGGTGTTCCCGGGAGTCCGCGCGCGTGTCGCCTTCGAAACATCCGCTCCGAAACCCTCGGTTGACAACCGAGAATATCGAATATAGCTTCGGAAGAGAGATTCGCATCCGCCGCTCCCGGCCGAGCGAAGGATGCGAATCTCTCCCCGCACAAGGAGGACGACATGACCGCCATCACGACCGACGCGTTCACCCGCTCGCCGTCGACTCGTCTGCGTCTGACCATTCGTGGGCGTCGTACGCTGGCGACCCTCGCCGCCCTCCCCGCCGTCATCGCGCTCGGCATCGCCGTCGTCAGCGGCGGCGCCGCGCTGGCATCTCGCGACGAGGCCGCGCCCGCCGGTCAGTTCAGCTCAGTCGTGGTCGGTGCCGGCGATTCGCTCTGGTCGATCGCCGAGGACGTGGCTCCCGCTGCCGACCCGCGCGACGTCGTCGACGCGATCGTCCGCCTGAATGCACTGCAGGGCGCCGAGATCTCGGCCGGCCAGGTACTGGCCGTTCCCGGCGAGTACGCCACCCCGTAGCAGCGCGGCGGCCGTTGAGACGAGGCGCCGCGCCCGCCGTCTACCATGGGGGAGGTGAGTGCGAGCCTCGACGACCTGCCCATCCGTGACGATCTTCGGGGGATGACGCCCTATGGCGCCCCGCAGGCGATGCTGCCGATCACGCTGAATGTCAACGAGAACACTCACCCGGTTCCCCAAGAGGTCGCAGACGACATCCTCGACGCAGTTGCGCTCGCCCTGCGGGATGTCAACCGCTACCCGGATCGTGAGTTCACCGCCCTTCGCGAGGGATTCGCCGAGTACCTCGGCTACGGCTTGACCCGCGATCAGCTCTGGGCTGCCAACGGCTCCAACGAGGTGCTGCAGCATGTGCTGCAGGCCTTCGGCGGACCGGGGCGCTCGGCGTTCGGCTTTTCGCCGACCTACTCGATGTATCCCTTGCTCGCGCGCGCCACCGGCGCGAGCTGGATCGCCGGCCACCGGGACCAGGACTTCAGCGTCGACGCCGACAGCGCAGCCGCGCAAGTCGAAGCAGCCGATCCCGATGTCGTGTTCCTGTGCGCGCCGAACAATCCCACCGGAACCCCGATGTCCATCGACGTGATCGAAGCCGTCTACGACGCGGCATCCGGCATCGTCGTCGTCGACGAGGCGTACCAGGAGTTCGCGCCGCGCGATGAGGGATCTGCCCTCATGCTGCTGCCGGGACGGGAACGCCTGGTCGTGTCTCGAACCATGAGCAAGGCCTTCGCTTTCGCCGGAGCGCGCGTGGGGTACCTCGCCGCCGACCCGGCAGTCATCGACGCGCTGCGCCTCGTGCGCCTCCCGTACCACCTGAGCGCGCTCACCCAGGCGGCCGCGACCGCGGCGCTGACCCACGCCGACACCATGCTCCGGATGGTCGATGAGATCGTCGCGCAGCGCGATCGCATCTCCGCCACGGTGGAAGCACTCGGGTACGACGCGTACGAGTCCTGGACGAATTTCGTGCTGTTCGGCGGGGTCGAGGACTCGGCTCGGACCTGGCAGGCCCTGTACGACGCGGGTGTCCTCATCCGCGATGTCGGAATACCGCACCACTTGCGCGTGACCGCGGGCACGGAGGCTGAGACGACCGCCTTCCTGGACGCGCTCGCGTCGATAGGATCGGGCTCATGACCCGCTCCGACGCCGCCCGCACCGCCTCGCTGCGTCGCTCCACGAGCGAGTCCACGGTGGAACTCGAACTCGACCTCGACGGCACCGGTCGCAGTCACATCGACACCACCGTCCCGTTCTTCGATCACCTGCTGACCGCGTTCGCCAAGCATTCGCTCACCGACCTCACCGTTCGGGCATCCGGTGACACGGAGATCGACGCGCACCACACCGTGGAGGATGTCGCGATCGTGCTCGGGCAGGCGATCCGCGAGGCGCTCGGCGACAAGGCCGGGATCTCGCGGTACGGCGATGCCCTCGTCCCGCTGGACGAGGCGCTTGCGCAGGCGGTGGTCGACATCAGCGGGCGTCCGTACCTCGTGCACGGCGGCGAGCCCGCCGGATACGAGTTCCACCTCATCGGCGGACACTTCACCGGCTCCCTCGTGCGCCACACATTCGAGGCGATCTCCTTCCACGCGGGGATGACGGTCCACGTGACCGTTCTCGCCGGGCGCGACCCGCACCACATCGCCGAGGCCGAGTACAAGGCGTTCGCACGCGCGTTCCGGCAGGCGAAGGCTCTGGATGCGCTGGTGGAGGGCGTGCCGAGTACGAAGGGCGCGCTGTGACGCACGCCGACATCGACGACGGCACCACCCCCGACACCAATGCCGGCTTCGAAACCGGCGACCGGCCGCTCGTCGCCGTCCTGGACTACGGGTCCGGCAACGTCCACTCCGCGGTGAAGGCGCTCATCGCCGCCGGCGCGGATGCCAGGCTCACTTCTGATCGAGGACTCGTCGCCGACGCCGACGGGCTCGTCGTTCCGGGGGTCGGCGCCTTCCGGGCGGTCATGGACGCGTTGCGCGAGAGCCGCGGAGACCAGCTCATCGAGCGGCGGCTGGCGGGCGGCCGGCCGGTGCTGGGGATCTGCGTGGGCATGCAGGTGCTCTTCGAGCGCGGGGTGGAACGCGGCGTGGACACCGAGGGGCTCGGGGAATGGCCGGGCGTCGTGACCGAACTGGATGCCCCGGTGCTGCCGCACATGGGATGGGACACCGTCTCTGCTCCGCCGGAGTCGCGTCTGTTCCGCGGACTGGAGGCGGAGCGCTTCTACTTCGTGCACTCGTTCGCCGCGCAGAACTGGCTGCTGGACGTGCAGCCGCCGTTTCCCGACGCGCAGCTGACCTGGTGCGACTACGGCGGCCCGTTCTTGGCGGCCGTGGAGAACGGCCCGCTCTCGGCGACGCAGTTCCACCCGGAGAAGTCCGGGGATGCCGGCATCCGGCTGCTGTCCAATTGGATCGGCGGGCTCGGTCGGGCTAACCTCTGAACTCGTGCCATCCGCCGCAGCCCACTGCTCCGGCCGCGTCTCGCACGAGGAGCCATGAACGATTTCGCGTCCACGCCTGAGCTGATCCTGCTGCCCGCCGTCGATGTCGCGGGGGGCAAGGCCGTGCGTCTGACCCAGGGCGAGGCCGGAACGGAGACCAACTACGGCGACCCCGTGGATGCGGCTCTGGAATGGACCCGTCAGGGCGCGGACTGGATCCACCTCGTGGACCTCGACGCCGCATTCGGCCGCGGGAACAACGCGGCGATCCTGCGCAAGGTGATCAAGCAGGTCAAGGGCGTCCAGGTCGAACTCTCCGGCGGCATCCGCGACGACCGCACGCTCGAGGACGCGCTGGAGAGCGGCGCGACGCGGATCAACCTCGGCACGGCTGCCCTGGAGAACCCCGAGTGGGCGGCGGATGTCATCGGACGATACGGCGATGCGATCGCCGTGGGCCTGGACGTTCGCGGCACGACCCTCGCCGCGCGCGGCTGGACGCGCGACGGCGGGGACCTGTGGACCGTGCTGGAGCGGCTGGAGGACGCCGGCTGCAGCCGCTACGTCGTCACCGACGTCACGAAGGACGGCACGCTCAAGGGGCCGAACGTCGAGCTGCTGCGCGAGCTCACCTCCCGCACGACGAAGCCCGTGGTCGCCTCGGGTGGCGTGTCGAGTCTGGATGACATCGCCGCGTTGCGAGACCTCGTCCCGCTTGGCGTCGAGGGCGCGATCGTCGGCAAGGCGCTCTATGCGGGCGCGTTCACGCTCGCAGAGGCCCTGGATGTCGCCGGACACTGATCCGCACGATCCGCACGGCGTCCACTCGGACGCCGATGCCATCCACACCCCGTCCGCAGACTCCGCCGGCGTGCCGTGGGAGGGGCGGCGATTCGAACCGAACCCCCACTCCGGAGACGACGGGTCGGCCGATCCAGCGCTGCTCGCCGCGCTCACCGCCTTCCGCTCCGGTTCCGGGGATCCGGTCGAGGTCATCGATGCGTACCGTGCGGCGCGGCTCCTGATCCCGCTGGTCGCGGAAAAGGGCCAGGAGGGCGTTTCGGCCTCCGGCCTGCGCGTCGACAAGACGCAGGAACTCTCGATCGTGACCGTCGCCGCTCCCGACGGGCGACGGGTGCTGCCGGTGTTCACCTCCATGGCGGCGATGACGCAGTGGGATGCCACGGCTCGCCCGGTCCCCGCCGACGGCGTGCGCACCGCGGTCGCGGCGGCAGCCGATGACACCGACCTCATCGTGGTCGATCCGGGCTCAGAAACCGAGTTCGTCGTGCGGCGACCCGCCGTCTGGGCGATCGCGCAGCAGCAGCGCTGGGAGCCGAGCTTCCGATCTCCCGAGGTCTTCACCGGCCTGCAGGAGAGCATCGGCGGCGAACTGGCCGTGCTCGACCTCGCGGTCGAGGCGGGTGACCCGCAGTCCCGCGGCCGCGGACCCGAACTCATCGTCCGCTTGGAGCTCATCCACGGCCTGGAGCAGTCCGAGCTGGACGCGGTCCTCGCGCGACTGGCCCGCAAGTGGGCTGCCGATGACCGGATCGCGGTCCTGGTCGACTCGCTCACCGTGAAGCTGATCCGCTCCGCCTGAGCGCCGAGCGCGTTGCGCTGAGCCTCGCGGAGGCGGAGGATCGTGGCGTCCGGTTCGGTCGGATCGCGGAGGTGGCGCATGGCGGAGGACGAATACCGCGACGTGCTGGATGCCGCGCATCGGCGCGCGCAGTCGTGGCTGGACACCGTCGCCGAGCGCCCGATCCATCCACAGCTCGATGTGGACGGCATCCTCGACCGCATCGACCGGGGATGGAGTCGGACCGGCGTCGATGCGACGGCGGTCGTCGATGAACTGGCGGACATCGTCGAACCGGGGCTGATGGCGCTGGCATCGCCCCGCTTCTACGGATTCGTCATCGGCGGCGTGTATCCCGCATCGCTCGGGGCGGACTGGCTCGTCTCCGCATGGGATCAGAACACCGGGTCGCGGCAGCCGACGCCGGGGACGGCTGCCGTCGAGGAGGTCGCGGCCGAATGGCTGCTCGAGGCGCTCGGCCTTCCGGCGGGCAGCGGGGTCGGGTTCGTCACCGGGGCCACGAGCGCCAACATGTCCTGCCTCGTCGCCGCCCGCGACGCGGTGCTGCGGGTGCGCGGCCATGACCCGGTCGCCGGCCTGCAGGCTGCGCCGACGATCCGGTTTCTGGCCGGCGACGGCGTGCACACCTCGGTCGTGCTGGCCGGACGCATGGTGGGACTCGGAACCCCGACGACCGTCGGCGGCGACAGCGAGGGACGCATCGACGTGGATGGTCTCGAGCGCGCGCTCGCCGGGCACGATGGACCCGCCATCGTGGCGCTGCAGGCGGGCGACGTGCACTCCGGGGCCTTCGACGACTTCGCCGCCGCCATCGACGTCGCCCGAGCGGCGGATGCGTGGGTGCACGTCGACGGCGCCTTCGGCCTGTGGGCGGCCGCCAGCTCGAAGCTGCGGCACCTCGTGACGGGAATGGACCGCGCCGACTCGTGGGCCACCGATGCGCACAAGACGCTCAATGTCCCGTATGACTGCGGCGTGGCGATCGTCCGCGACGAGGGTGCGATGGCGGCCGCACTCGGCGCGCACGCTGCGTACCTGCCCGCCGTCGCGGAGGTGTCCGACCCCTACGACCACACTCCCGAGCTTTCGCGCCGGGCGCGCGGCGTGCCGGTGTGGGCGGCACTCCGTTCTCTCGGGCGCGACGGTGTCGTCGAGCTGGTGGACGGGCTCGTCGACGCCGCCGCCGGCCTCGCCGCAGGATTCCGCCGAGTTCCCGGGCTGGCGGTGGTGAACGACGTCGTCTTCACACAGGTGTGCGTCACGGCGGGGGATGGCGCGCTCACCGCAGCCCTGGGGGACTGGCTGCGTGCCGAGGGCACTGCGTGGGCGTCGTCATCGACGTGGCGCGGACGCACCGTCATCCGATTCGCGGTCAGCAACCGGGGGACCGACGCGGAGGCGGTCCGGCGCACGGTCGATGCCGTCCGCCGCGGAGCGGCGGCGCTGGGCATCAGTGGCTAGGTGACAGGTCCCGTCCATTTTTCGCCCGGACCGGAACCGATGGGGTCCTCGATGACGGAGGCCTCGCGGAACGCCAGTTGCAGCGAGCGCAGGCCGTCGCGGAGCGAGCGGGCGTGCATATCGCTGATCTCCGGCGCGGCGGCCGTGATGAGCCCGGCCAGGGCGTTGATGAGCTTGCGCGCCTCGTCGAGGTCGAGCTCGGTGTCCGGATCGTCGGCCAAGCCCACCTTCACGGCGGCGGCACTCATCAGATGCACGGCGGCGGTGGTGATCACCTCGACGGCCGGCACATCCGCGATGTCGCGGCTCGCCGCTGCGGCCGCGCGCTCCTGCGCCTCCCAGCGCGCCTGACGATCGGCATCCGCGGCCAGCTGCCCGGCTCGCAGGTCATCGTCGCCGTCTCGAATCGTGTCCACGTGTCACTCTCTGCTAGACTGTGCCGGGCTCCGAAGCGTCGTGCTTCGGAACGAAAGAGGATCACATCCCACCCGCGCTTGCCGCTCCAGGCTACCGGGTAACGCACTCCGCCCCGACCGCTTGCGGTCTGGGGTAGCCATCGGCGGAACGCATGCGTGCAGACTCCGACGGATACCGGGTGAACAGCCGGCGCTCGGGCGCCGTGCGGGTGGAATCGAGTCTCTCTTCCGCCCGCGATGCATCCCGCTTCGCGGTGGCCGACACCCGCACGAAGAGGAGTTCCGCATCAGCGATCCCCGCACCAATGACCGCATCCGTGTGCCCGAGGTCCGCCTCGTCGGCCCGAACGGAGAGCAGGTCGGCGTCGTACGCATCGAGGTTGCCTTGCGTCTGGCGCAGGATGCCGATCTCGACCTTGTCGAGGTGGCTCCGAACTCGAAGCCGCCCGTCGTCAAGATCATGGACTACGGGAAGTTCAAGTACGAAGCAGCGCAGAAGGCCAAGGAGGCCCGGCGCAATCAGGCGAACACCATCCTCAAAGAGGTGCGTTTCCGCCTGAAGATCGAAGCACACGACTACACCACCAAGCTCAAGCGCGCCGAGGGCTTCCTCAAGGCCGGAGACAAGGTCAAGGCCATGATCCTGTTCCGCGGTCGCGAGCAGTCCCGTCCCGAACAGGGCGTGCGCCTGCTCCGCAAGTTCGCCGAGGATGTCGCCGAATTCGGCACCGTGGAATCCAACCCCACGATCGATGGACGGAACATGGTCATGGTGGTCGCCCCCCACAAGAACAAGTCCGAGGTCAAGACCGAGCAGAACGCCCAGCGCGCTGCGAACAAGGAAGCGGCTCGCTCCGCGACCCACGGCGGACCGGAATCCGCGGACGAGCCTGCCACGGCCGACGCCGAGTAGGTCCCACGAACTCCCGCCACGCGGGAATCCCACCACGAAGCCCGCAAGGGCGACACACCGAAGGAACGAGAGATGCCGAAGCAGAAGACCCATTCGGGTGCCAAGAAGCGGTTCAAGATCACCGGCAGCGGAAAGCTGATGAAGCAGCAGGCCGGCATGCGCCACAACCTGGAGGGCAAGGCGAGCAAGCGCACGCGTCGCCTCAACCAGGACCAGGTCCTGTCCAAGGCTGACACCAAGCAGGCGAAGAAGCTTCTCGGCCGCTGAGCGCGCGTCGAATCACGTTAGGAAACATGAGAAATGGCTAGAGTCAAGCGGGCCGTAAACGCCCACAAGAAGCGTCGCGTCATCCTGGAGCGTGCCTCCGGTTACCGCGGACAGCGTTCGCGTCTGTACCGCAAGGCCAAGGAGCAGGTCACCCACTCCCTCGTCTACGCGTACCGCGACCGTCGCAAGCGCAAGGGCGATTTCCGCCGTCTGTGGATCCAGCGCATCAACGCCGCGAGCCGTCAGAACGGCCTCACGTACAACCGCCTGATCCAGGGCCTCGGCCTCGCCGGTGTCCAGGTCGACCGTCGCATGCTCGCCGAGCTCGCGGTCAACGAGCCGGCGACGTTCGCGTCACTGGTGGCGACGGCGAAGGCGGCGCTGCCCAGCGACGTCAACGCGCCGAAGTCCGCCTGATCGGTCCGCAGGCAGCGCGCGAGAGCGCGTCGAGACAGAGCGTCCTCCTTCGGGAGGGCGCTCTGTCGTTTCATGCACCGCGGTGCATGCGTCGCGCCTCTACACTGATCGTGTGCTCGAGAACCCGCGTTCGCCGCGCGTGCGCGCCGTCGCGAAGCTGACCAAGCGCAGCGCGCGTCAGGAAACCGGACTCTTCCTGCTGGAAGGTCCGCAGGCGGCGCGGGAAGCCCTGCTCTATCGGGCCGACACGGTCGTGGAGATCTTCGCGACGCCGACGGCCATCGAGCGGCACACGGACCTGCGCGACCTCGCGCGGGATGCCGGGCTGGAGGTGATCTTCACCACCGAGGCCGTTCTGGACGCGATGGCCGACACCGTCACACCGCAGGGCATCGTCGCCGTCGCGCGCCAGACCCCGGCATCCATCCGCGATGTCTTCTCCGGGTCCCCACGACTCATCGCGATCTGCGAGGAGGTTCGCGACCCCGGCAACCTCGGCACCATCATCCGCGCCGCCGACGCGACCGGCGCCGATGCGGTGATCCTCACCGGTCGCACGGTCGACCCGTACAACCCGAAGGTCGTACGCGCCACGACCGGATCACTGTTCCACCTCCCCATCGTCGTCGGGGTCGAGCTCGCCGCCGTCGTCGAGCGTGCCAGGGCCGGCGGCATCCGCGTCGTCGCCGCCGATGTCGCCGGGGACGACTTCCTGGCCTCCCGTGCGCTGCTGGCCGAGCCCACCGCATGGCTCTTCGGCAACGAGGCGCGAGGCCTGGAGCAAGAGGCCATCGCGCTCGCAGATGTATCGCTGCGCCTGCCCATCTACGGCAGTGCGGAGTCGCTGAACCTCGCCACGGCGGCCAGCGTCTGCCTGTACGAGACAGCCTTCGCGCAACGCTCGGAGCGCTCGATCTGATCGATTCCGGTCCTGTTACAGTCCGGTAAAGGTCGCGCGCCACACCTCCCGGCCGCACATCGCGTCGCCCTAGTGTGGGGGCATGGCGACACCGGAGACACCTGCAACGACGCCGCGGACATCGAACATCGACGTCCGTCGGGGTGATCCACTCGTCGTGATCACCGACGTCCAGAAGCACTACGGCGAGTTCCAGGCCCTGAAGGACATCGACCTCACCGTGCATCGCGGCGAGGTCGTGGTCGTGATCGGTCCGTCAGGCTCCGGCAAGTCCACGCTGTGTCGGACGATCAACCGCCTCGAGACCATCACGTCCGGCACGATCACGATCGACGGCAAGGAGCTGCCCAAGGAGGGCAAGGGTCTTGCCGAGCTCCGCGCCGACGTCGGCATGGTCTTCCAGTCGTTCAACCTCTTCGCCCACCTCACGATCCTCGAGAACGTCACGCTCGGCCCGATCAAGGTCCGCAAGATGAAGAAGGCGGATGCCGAGCGCGAGGCCAAAGTGCTGCTCGATCGCGTCGGCGTCGGCCACCAGGCGGCGAAGCTTCCGGCACAACTGAGCGGCGGCCAGCAGCAGCGCGTCGCGATCGCCCGCGCACTGGCGATGAACCCCAAGGTGATGCTCTTCGACGAGCCGACATCGGCGCTGGACCCCGAGATGATCAACGAGGTCCTCGATGTGATGATCGGCCTCGCGCAGGACGGCATGACGATGATCGTCGTCACGCATGAGATGGGCTTCGCGCGAAAGGCCGCAGACCGGGTCGTCTTCATGGCCGACGGCGAGATCCTCGAAGACCAGAAGCCGGACGACTTCTTCACCAACCCCACGACCGACCGGGCGAAGGACTTCCTCTCGAAGCTCATCACCCACTGATCCGAAAGACACAGCCCACACAGCAGCAGCACGCATCAACCACTCCGAACGACCCGAACGTCGGATACGAAACGCACCTGAATACACGCAACACAAGGAGAATCACATGCGAAAGTCACGAATTCTCGCGGGAGCCGCCTTGGCGGCCGCCGCCATCCTCACCCTCTCGGCTTGCAACAGCGGGACACCCGGCGCCGCGCCGAGCGCGTCCAGCGGCGAAGAGGAGGGCACCTGGTTCGAGGTGGCCACTGACACCACGCTCGAAGGCAGCCCGACGTTCGACACGATCACCGAGAACGGCAAAGTCCGTATCGGTGTGAAGGAGGACCAGCCGGGTCTCGGGTACCTCGACCAGGCCACGGGTGAGCGCTCCGGCTTCGACGTCGACATCTCCCGCTGGATCGCCGCTTCGCTCGGATACGACGAGGAGGACATCGAGTTCGTCGCGATCCCGTCGGCGAACCGCGAGCAGGCGATCGTGAACGGCGACATCGACTACTACGTCGGCACGTATTCGATCACGGACAAGCGCAAGGAGCAGATCGACTTCGCCGGCCCGTACTTCATCACCGGTCAGGGTCTGCTGGTAGCCGCCGACAACGAGGACATCACGGACGTCGACACGCTCGACGGCGCGGTCGTCTGCTCGGCAACCGGTTCGACCTCGATCCAGCGAATCAAGGACGAGCATCCCGAAGCGACCACGACCGAGTTCGACACGTACTCGCAGTGCGTCGAGCAGCTCAAGTCGGGCCAGGTGGACGCGATCACGACCGACCAGGCGATCCTGATCGGCTACGCAGCGCAGGATCCCGACAACCTGAAGGTCGTCGGCGACGTCTTCAGCGAAGAGCGCTACGGCGTCGGCATTCAGAAGGGCGACACGGTTTTCGTCGACTACGTGAACGCACTGTTCACCGACGGTGGCGACATCTGGACGGCCATCTTCGAGAAGAACCTCGGTGCCTCGGGCATCGAGGTCGAGCAGCCCACGGTCGACTGACCCGGTTCCGGGGCGGCGTGCGCAGTGCACGCCGCCCCGGCGCCTCCACCGCACGCGAACCGAGGAGCAACCGGGCGTGAACGTTCTGACCGACTACCCCGACCTGTGGGGTGAGGCACTGCTCGGCACGCTCGTGCTGTTCTTCGGCGGTGGCCTCATCGCCATCGTGCTCGGCCTGATCATCGGTGCGATGCGAGTCTCGCCGATTCCGATTGCCCGCGCGGTGGGAACGGTCTACGTCAACACGATCCGAAACACCCCGCTCACCCTGATCTTCTTCTTCTTCGCGTTCGGCATCCCGCTCCTGGTCGATTTCCGCGTCAACTTCCTGGTGCTCGCGGTCTGGGCGCTTGGGATCTATACGGCCACCTACGTCGCCGAGACGATTCGATCCGGCATCAACACGGTCCCTGTCGGTCAGGCCGAAGCGGCGAGAGCCCTCGGTTTGACGTTCGGACAAGTCATGGGCTCGGTCGTGCTCCCGCAGGCGGCCCGGTCGGTCATCCCGCCGATGATGAGCGTGTTCATCGCCCTCCTGAAGAACACCACCGTCGCGGCAGGGTTCTCGGTGGTCAACCTGGGCAACATCCGCGCCGAGATGAGCGAGAACGGCGAGAACCAGCTCGTCGTGCTCCTGTGGGTCATGGCGGTGTTCGTCGCCATGGTGCTGCTGCTCGCATGGCTGCAGCGCGGCATCGAGAACAAGTGGAGGGTTGCGCGATGACCTCGGTGCTGTACGACGTCCCTGGCCCGCGCGCGATCACCCGCAACCGCATCCTCGGTGTGATCACCGTCCTGGTGGTCGCCGGCGTGCTCGGCTTCATCATCTGGCGCTTCGCCGTCACGGGTCAGTTCTCCGCGTCGAAGTGGCAGGCCTTCAGCTACACACTGGTCTGGCAGAATTTCGCGTTGGCGACCTTGCGGACCCTCGCCGCTTTCGCCGCTGCGGCCGTCGGCGCCTTGATCCTCGGCTTCGTGCTCGCCATCGGTCGGCTCTCCGATCACGCCTGGGTGCGGATCCCGGTGACCGCGATCATCGAGGTGTTCCGCGCGGTCCCCGTCCTGATCCTGATGCTGCTCTTGTACTACGGTCTGCCCGTGGTCGGCATCAAGCTCGGCACCTACCTCTCCGTCGTGATCGCGTTGATCGTCTACAACGGGTCGGTGCTGGCTGAGGTCATCCGGGCCGGCGTGGAGTCTCTGCCGAAGGGGCAGCGCGAAGCCGGTTACGCCATCGGGCTGCGCAAGTCGGGCGTGATGCAGCTGATCCTGCTTCCGCAGGCGATCCGCGCCATGATGCCGGTGATCATCGCCCAGCTGGTGGTGACGCTGAAGGACACGGCACTCGGGTTCATCATCACCTATCCGGAACTGCTCGACTACGCCAAGGATCTCGGTTCATCCGCGACCCTCGATTCCCCGCTGATCCAGGCCGGCATCGTCGCGGGCGCGATCTACATCAGCCTGTGCCTGCTGCTCTCGCTGCTCGCGAGCCGCATCGAAGCCCGCACGCGCCGGTCACCGAAGGTGCTCGCGCCAGCCGGCGCCCAGCCGCTCCAGGACGGCGTCACCGACACCGAGCTCATCGTGGCTCAGCGCGACGAGGGCTAACCGGTCGTCCGAGGTCACCAGTGGCGCTCGGTAGACTCGTCTCTCGTGTCTGACAGTCCCGAAATCACGCCCGAATCGGTCGAGTCCGCCGTCGCGGCGGCGCTCGAGGCGATCGCCTCGGCATCCGGCACGGCCGAGCTGAAGGCGGCTCGTTCCGCGCACTCCGCCGAAGGCTCGCCCCTGGCGACGTTGAACGCGCAGCTGCGAAACGTGGCTCCGGAGAAGAAGGCCGAATTCGGCAAGCTCGTCGGGCAGGCGCGCGGGCGGGTGAACCAGGCGCTCACCGCACGCGAGGCAGCGCTCGTCGAGGCCGAGACGGCGGCCAGACTCGAGGCGGAGCGCATCGACATCACCGCGCTGGCGACCCGCGCGCGGGTCGGGGCGCGGCATCCGATCTCGCTCCTTCAGGAGCAGATCGCCGACATCTTCGTCGGCATGGGCTGGGAGATCGCGGAAGGCCCCGAGCTCGAGCACGAATGGTTCAACTTCGACGCGCTGAACTTCGACGTCGACCACCCTGCGCGCCAGATGCAGGACACGTTCTTCGTCGATCCGGTCGACCGGCACCTCGTCCTGCGCACACACACGAGCCCCGTGCAGGTTCGATCGATGCTGGAGCGCGACCTGCCGATCTACGTGCTGTGCCCCGGGCGGGTGTACCGCACCGACGAGTTCGACGCCACGCACCTCCCGGTCTTCACGCAGTTCGAGGGTCTCGTCATCGACAAGGGCATCACGATGGCCCACCTGAAGGGCACGCTCGACCACGCTGCGCGCGTCCTGTTCGGTCCCGAGGCCAAGACGCGATTCCGCGCGAACTTCTTCCCCTTCACGGAGCCCTCCGCGGAGCTGGACCTCTGGCACCCGACCTTCAAGGGCGGCGCTCGGTGGATCGAATGGGGCGGCTGCGGAATGGTGAACCCGAACGTTCTGCGTGCCGCGGGCATCGATCCGGAGCAGTATTCGGGCTTCGCGTTCGGGATGGGCATCGAGCGCACGCTGATGTTCCGCAGCGATGTGCAGGACATGCGCGACATGGCTGAGGGCGATGTCCGCTTCAGCGAGCAGTTCGGGATGGTGGTCTGATGCGGGTTCCGCTGTCGTGGTTGCGCGAGTACGTAGACGTGCCGACGGATGCCACGCCCGAAGACGTCCTGGCGGCTCTGGTGCGAGTGGGCTTCGAGGAGGAGGACGTCTTCCGCTTCGAGCTGACCGGCCCGATCGTGGTGGGCGAGGTCCTCGAGTTCGTCGAGGAGCCGCAGTCCAACGGCAAGACCATCCGCTGGTGCCAGGTGCGGGTCGCCCCCGACGGCGAGCCGGCGGCCGACGGCGGCCCCGCGGTGCACGGGATCGTGTGCGGGGCGGGCAACTTCTTCGCCGGTGACAAGGTCGTCGTGACGCTGCCCGGATCGGTCCTGCCCGGACCGTTCCCGATCGCCGCGCGCAAGACCTATGGGCACGTCTCGGACGGCATGATCGCCTCCGCGAAGGAGCTCGGCCTGGGGGAGGAGCACAACGGCATCCTCCGGTTGGTCGAGCTCGGCATCGACGCGCCTGTCGGGACCGATGCGATCGCCCTGCTCGGCCTGGACGACGTGGCCGTCGACATCAACGTCACGCCCGACCGCGGCTACGCGCTGTCGATCCGGGGCGTCGCGCGCGAGTACTCCCACGCGACCGGCGCGCGGTTCCGCGACCCCGCCGCGAAGGCGTGGGGCGAAGTCAACCTGCACGACTCGGACGCCTTCCGGGTGTCGGTCGCCGACGCGGCGCCCATCCGCGGTCGCGTCGGAGCCAGCGAGTTCGTCGCCCGCATCGTCCGCGACGTCGATCCGACTCGGCCGACCCCGTCCTGGATGGTGGCGCGGTTGACGCTTGCGGGGATCCGCTCGCTCGGCATCCTCATCGACATCACCAACTACGTCATGCTCGAGCTCGGCCAGCCCATCCACGGCTACGATCTGGACGCCCTGAAGGGCGCCATCACGGTCCGCCGCGCCGCGGCCGGTGAGAAGCTCGAGACCCTCGACGGCAAGGTGCGCACGCTCGACCCTGAGGATCTGCTGATCACCGACGAGTCCGGTCCGATCGGCCTGGCCGGCGTCATGGGCGGCGGCACGACCGAGATGTCGGCGTCGACCCGCAATGTGCTGATCGAGGCGGCGACGTTCGATCCGGTCTCGATCGCGCGCACGGCGCGCCGGCACAAGCTGCCGTCCGAGGCGTCCCGCCGGTTCGAGCGCGGTGTCGACCCGGCGATCCCGTTCGTCGCTGCGGCCCGGGTCGCCGATCTCCTGGTCCAGTACGCCGGCGGCACCGACACGCGCTCCGGCGGCGCGCTCCTGCAGCCGTTCAGCACGCCGGGCATCGACCTGCCGAAGGCGTTCGTCCCCGCGCTCATCGGCGTCGCGTACACGGAGGGCGAGATCGTCGCGGCGCTCGAGATGATCGGATGCCTCGTCTCGGCCCGCGAGGCCGACTGGGCGGTCTCTCCGCCGACGTGGCGCCCGGACCTGATCGACAAGTGGACGCTCGCCGAGGAGGTCGCCCGGATCGAGGGGTACGACCGCATCCCCTCCCTGCTGCCCACCCCTCCGTCGGGGCGCGGGCTCACCCCCGCCCAGCAGGGGCGCCGGCGCGTTGCGAACGCGCTCGCCGCGGCGGGTCTGGTCGAGACGCCGTCCTTCCCGTTCACCACCGAAGAGCAGAACGCGCTGCACGGCTCGGCATCGGGAGATCCGCTCCCCAGCGTTCACCTCGCGAATCCGCTCGACGGTCAGTCGCCGTTCCTGCGGCGTTCTCTCCTGCCCGGACTGCTCCAGGTCGCGCATCGCAACGTGGCGCGCGGCATGACCGACCTGGCGCTGTTCGAGACCGGCGCCGTCTTCCTTCCCGCGCCCGGGGTGCGGTACGGAACGTCCTTCGTGCCGCCGCTGGCGGTCCGTCCGGATGCCGCGACCCTGGCCGAGCTGGATGACTCGATCCCTCCGCAGCATCGTCATGTGGCTGTGCTGTTCGGCGGGAACCTCGTCCCGAAGCAGCCGGGCGAAACTGCGGTGGCAGCCGATCTGACCGCCGTGCTGGACGCCGTCCGCACGATCGCGTCGGCCGCCGGCGTCGTCATCGACATCGAGCAGACCCAGCGTGCTGCGCTGCACCCCGGTCGAGCCGGCAGACTCACCGTCGGCGACATCGAGGTGGGATACGTCGGCGAGCTCCTGCCGGCTGTGGCCGAGGCATCCGATCTTCCCGGTCGCATCGTCGTCGCGGAGCTCGACCTCGACCTCTTGCTGCGCTCGGCCGGCGAGAAGGTCGTCGCCGCGTCGCTGTCCGGGTATCCCGCCGCCACGCAGGACGTCTCTCTGGTCGTCAGCGCCGATGTGCCGGCCGCCGCGGTGCGCGCCGCGCTCGTGGATGGCGCAGGCGAACTGCTGGAGTCGCTGCGGATGGTCGACGACTATCGCGGCGCGGGCGTGCCCGAGGGGTCCAAGAGCCTGACGTTCGCCCTGCGGTTCCGCGCGCCGGACCGGACGCTGACGGCGGGCGAGGCGAGCGATGCGAAGCTGACCGGCGTCGCGGTCGCGGCCGAGCGCTTCGGCGCGACGCTGCGCGAGTAGCCTGCGGCCCGGTCATCCTCGGCCAGTCCCTGATCCGGTGGAAGGATCGTGTCAGCGCGAGCCCCACTGCCACATCGGGCGATCCAGCATGCCCTGATCGGCGATGCGCGTGCCCGCTGGAGTCGACTCCAGACGATGGCTCAGCGCGCCCGCCCGATCCAGCGCTGCCGCCAACGCGACCGAGTGCGTGACCACCAGCACCTGAGTGGCTTCGGATGCTGCGGCGATCAGCTCCCCGAGCGGCCCGATGAGGTCGGGGTGCAGGCTCGACTCCGGCTCGTTCAGGACGATGAGCGGACCCGGTTCGGCCGGAAGGAGCGCAGCGCACAGCAGCAGGTACCGCAGGGTGCCGTCCGAGAGCTCGGTCGCCTCGAGTGGTCGCAGCATCCCCGGCTGATGCATCGTCAGCCGCAGCTGGTTGTCGGAGCCGATGACCTCGACGCGCGACCCGGGGAACGCCCGATCGACCTCGCGGGAAAGCGGCGCTCCACGTCCGGACTCCGAGATCGTCGCCCACGTCGCCGCGAGTGTCGTGCCCTCGTGATCGAGGACCGGCGTGCGGGTGCCCACCTGCGGCGATCGCAGGGGAGCGGCATGGTCGGTGCGGAAGTGATCGTAGAACCGCCAGCCGGACAGCGTCCGCCGAAGCGCCAGCAACTCCGGTCCGGTGTCACCCTCGGCGAGGTCGGTCAGGATCGTCTCGTACGCCATGAGGGGCTGGGACAGGACGCGCCACGAGGTGTCCCGCACGCGCGCGACGCCGCGCATCCGGTCCAGAAGCAGGGTCGACGGCTTGGCGAACGGTCCTGCGAAGATCTGTTCGCGTTTGATCTCCGGATCGCGCGCGAAGAGCGTCGGCTGGACGACCTGCGGCTGACCGAGATCGATCAGGTAGCCCAGCTCGTCGCTCGCGAAGCCGAGCAGCAGCGCGTGCGGGTTCTTCCGCACAGTGCCCTGCACGACGGCCTCACCCGTCGGCGACTCCGGCCCCGCCCACAGCACGGACGGAAGCCCTCCTTCGCGAGCGACCGCCTCGACGATCGCGCCGCGCGCGGTCGACGCCAGCAACCGCAGCGCACGGTACAGATTCGACTTGCCAGAGCCGTTGTGGCCGGTCACGACCGTCAGCGCGCCGAGCGGCACCGCGACGTCGCGCAGCGACCGGTAGCCGGCAACGGCGACGGTGGTGAGCATCGTCCCATCCTTTCAGGCTCCGGCGATCCGCCGAGGGCGGAACGGATGCTGCGGCCGGGCGGATCTGATGGGATGACAGTCATGACCCACGTCCTGATCCTCGGCGGAACGGGCTGGGTCAGCGGCCGCATCGCACGAGGCGTTCCGCGCTGCCGGCGGACAGCTACGTCCGATCGACGAGACGCTGAGCCGGGTCATGGCTGACGAGCGCACGCGTGGGCTCGATCGCGAACGCGCGAACGGGCTGACCCGCGACGAGGAGATCCGGCTTCTCCGAGACTTCCTCTGAGCAGCGTCCGACCCGCCACGATTTGCGGCCCTCCTGCGCCAGGAGCTATCGTCGGCGCATGCCTTCGACCGTGCTCCCGCGTTCCCCGCGGTTCTCGAGCCCGTCGAGGACCGTGTCGGGAGTCGTTCCCGCGCGCCGACGCCACCTCCGTCTGAACACCAGCGACCGCCGACGCTAGGCGACGCCGCGCACCTGCCGAGCAGGGGAGCCGTGGACGTCGCCGTCCTCGGCCCACGACCCCAGACTCTAAGGTGGAATCCATGACATATTCGGTCGCCGTCTCCGGCGCATCCGGCTATGCGGGCGGTGAGATCCTCCGGATCCTCGCCGCACATCCCGACGTCGAGATCCGCACCGTCACCGCGCACTCCAACGCGGGACAGCCGCTCATCCAGCATCAGCCGCACCTCCGGTCGCTTCGCCACCTCACCCTGCGCGAGACGACGCCCGAGGTCCTCGCCGGTCACGACATCGTGTTCCTCGCCCTGCCGCACGGGCAGTCCGGGCAGTTCACCGATGCGCTCGCCGGCACACCGCTGGTCATCGACGCCGGCGCCGACCACCGGCTCGAATCGGTCACCGATTGGAATCGGTTCTACGGGGGCGAATTCCACGATCCGTGGGCCTACGGCGTGCCCGAGCTGCTCGTCGACGGCGTGAAGCAGCGGGCCCGGCTCGTCGGGGCGACCCGCATCGCCGCGCCCGGCTGCAATGCCAGCACGGTCAGTCTGAGCCTCGCGCCAGGGGTCGCCGCGGGTGTGATCGACGCCGGCGATATCGTCACGGTGCTCGCCGTGGGGCCGAGCGGTGCGGGCAAGAGCCTGAAGACGAACCTGCTTGCGAGCGAGATCCTCGGCAGTGCGAACCCCTATGCGGTGGGCGGAACGCACCGTCACATCCCCGAGATCAGGCAGGCGCTGACCGCCGCGGGGGCCGGTGACGGCATCCGCATCTCGTTCACTCCGGTCCTGGTCCCCATGGCGCGCGGCATCCTCGCCACGAGCACGGCTCCCATCGCGCGCGGTGCGACGGACGCGCAGATCCGGGCCGCGTGGGAGGACGCCTACGGCGACGAGACGTTCGTCCAGCTGCTCGCGCCGGGGGAGTTCCCGCGCACCGCCGACGTCCTCGGCGCCAACACCGCCCTGATGGGGCTCGCCATCGACCGCGACGCCGATCGGGTGGTCGTCGTCACCGCCGTCGACAACCTCGTCAAGGGGACCGCGGGCGCGGCGGTCCAATCCATGAACATCGCGCTGGGCCTGCCGGAAGGCACAGCGCTGAGCACCGACGGAGTCTCTCCATGAGCGTGACTGCAGCACGGGGATTCGACGCGGCCGGCGTCGCGGCCGGCCTCAAATCCAGTGGGAATCCCGACGTCGCGGTCGTCGTCAACCGCGGCCCCCTGAAGGTCGGCGCTGCGGTGTTCACCTCGAACCGTGCCAAGGCGAATCCCATCCTCTGGTCGCAGCAGGCGATCCAGGACGGCGTCGTCGAGGCGATCGTCCTCAACTCCGGGGGAGCGAACTGCTTCACAGGGAGCTTCGGTTTCCAGACGACGCATCAGACCGCCGAGCGGGCCGCGGAACTGCTCGGGGTGAGCGCGGGCGACGTGCTGGTGTGCTCGACCGGGCTGATCGGCACCGGCGACGAGGTGTTCCGCGGCAAGGTGCTGGCGGGCACCGAACAGGGGATCGGCGCGCTCTCGCCGGACGGTGGCGAGGCTGCATCCCTCGCCATCATGACGACCGATTCCCGCCCGAAGCGGTCCGTGATCTCCCGAAACGGGTGGAGCATCGGCGGCATGGCGAAGGGCGCCGGGATGCTGGCACCGGGCCTGGCCACGATGCTGGTCGTCCTCACCACGGACGCCGTCCTCGATGCCCGGCAGGCTGATGTCGCGCTGCGCTCCGCGACGCGGGTGAGCTTCGATCGCCTCGACTCGGACGGATGCATGTCGACCAACGATCAGGTGACCCTGATGGTCAGTGGGGCGTCGGGGGTGACTCCGGCCCCGGACGACTTCGCCGCTGCGCTCGCCGAGGTGTGCAGCGACCTCGCGCGTCAGCTCCAGGGTGACGCCGAAGGCGCCAGCCACGACATCACGATCGAGGTCGTGCACGCGGCATCCGAGTCGGACGCGGTCGACGTTGGCCGCTCGGTCGCCCGCAACAATCTCTTCAAAGCCGCCATCTTCGGCAACGACCCCAACTGGGGACGCGTGCTCGCCGCGATCGGGACGACCGACGCGGAGTTCGACCCGTACGACGTCGACGTCTGGATGAACGGCGTGCGGGTGTGCAGCCAGGGCGGGCCCGATGCATCTCGCGACGACGTCGACCTCACCCCGCGTGCCACCCACCTGGTCATCGACCTTCGCGTCGGAGATGCCGCGGCGTCCATCCTCACCAACGACCTCACCCACGACTACGTCCACGAGAACAGCGCATACGCGACATGAACATCGACCTGCAGGACACCGACCCCGCCGAGGCGAGCGGGAAAGCGGCGACGCTCGTCGAATCGCTGCCGTGGCTGCGACGCTTCAGCGAGCAGATCGTCGTCGTCAAGTACGGCGGGAACGCGATGGTCAGCGACGAGCTGCAGGATGCCTTCGCCGCCGACATCGCCTATCTGCGCTACGTCGGCGTCAAGCCGGTCGTGGTGCACGGCGGAGGTCCGCAGATCTCGTCGATGCTCGATCGTCTCGACATCCCGAGCGAGTTCAAGGGCGGCTACCGGGTCACCAGCACCGAGGCGATCTCGGTCGTGCGGATGGTGCTCACGGGCCAGATAAATCCGCAGCTCGTCGCCAAGATCAATGCCCACGGCCCGCACGCCGCCGGTCTCTCCGGTGAGGATGCGGGACTCTTCGGCGGCCGCCGGCGCGGTGTCGTCGTGAACGGCGTGGAGCACGACCTCGGCCGGGTCGGCGATGTCGTCGAGGTCGATCCGCAGCCCGTGCTGGATCAGCTGGCAGCCGGCCGCATCCCCGTCGTCTCGAGCATCGCGCCGGACCTGGATCACCCGGGGCACTCCCTCAACGTCAACGCCGATGCCGCCGCAGCAGCGCTCGCGGTGGCCCTCGGCGCGGCCAAACTCGTCGTGCTGACGGACGTCCCCGGTCTGTACGCCGACTGGCCCAACCGCGACTCCCTCGTCTCGCACCTGACCGCCCCAGAGCTGCGCGCGATGCTGCCGCGGCTCGAGTCGGGGATGATCCCGAAGATGCAGGCATGTCTGGACGCCGTTGAGGGCGGCGTCCAGACGGCCGCGATCATCGACGGGCGCGTGCCGCACTCGGTCCTCGTGGAGATCTTCACCAGCAACGGAATCGGAACAGAGGTGGTGCTCGGATGAGTTGGCAGGACGACGCGAGCCGTGATCTCGTGCGCAGCTTCGGCGACCGGATGGCGATGTTCGTCCGCGGCGAAGGGGCCTATCTGTGGGATGCCGACGGGCGCCGCTACCTCGATTTCCTCGCGGGTATCGCGGTGAACTCGCTGGGGCATGCCCACCCGGTCTTCGTCGAGGCGATCGCGACCCAGGCTGCGACCCTGGCGCACGTCTCCAATTACTTCGCCACGCCGCCGCAGCTCGCACTCGCCTCGCGGCTGAAGCGTCTCGCCGGCACCGGCGACGAGGGGCGCGTGTATTTCGGCAACTCGGGAGCCGAGGCGAACGAGGCTGCGTTCAAGCTCGCCCGGCTGCACGGCGCCGCGGGCGACGGCGTCGCCGCTCGTCCCCGCATCCTCGCACTGCGGGACGCGTTCCACGGCCGCACGATGGGCACGCTCGCACTCACCGGCAAGCCGTATATGCAGGAGCCCTTCCTCCCGATGGTTCCCGGTGTCGAGTTCATCGACTCCACGATCGATGCCCTCGAGGCTGCGCTGGACGATCGCGTCGCCGCGCTGTTCGTCGAGCCGATCAAGGGCGAGGCCGGAGTGATCGATCTCCCCGAGGGATACCTGACAGCCGCGCGCGAGCTCACCCGGAAACGCGGCGCTCTGCTGATCATCGACGAGATCCAGACCGGCGCGGGTCGCACCGGTGAGTGGTTCGCCTTCCAGCACGCGGGCATCGCACCGGATGCGATCACGGTGGCCAAGGGGATCGGCGGCGGCTTCCCGATCGGCGCACTGATCACCTTCGGCTCGGCGAGCAACCTGTTCTACCCGGGCACGCACGGCTCGACGTTCGGCGGCAACGCGCTCGGCACGGCTGTGGCAGGTGCCGTCCTGGAGGAGATCGAGAGCGCAGGTCTCGTCGCCAACGCGGCCGAGCGCGGCCGGCAGCTGCGTGCCGCGATCGATGGACTGGACTCGCCGTTGGTGAGCGGATGCCGCGGCCAGGGCCTTCTCGTCGGCGTCGGCCTGCATCATCCGGTCGCCAAAGCGGTCGTCGCCGCCGCGCAGGAGCACGGACTCATCATCAACGCGCCCAACGACGAGACCATCCGGCTCGTCCCCGCGCTCACCATCGGCGACGTCGAGATCGACGAGTTCGTCGAGCTGTTCGGCGCGGCGCTGCGCACCGTCGAGGACGCGCTCGTTCTCGACCCTTCTGAGGAGATCTCCGCATGACCCGTCACCTGCTGCGCGATGACGACCTGACCGCCGCCGAGCAGTCCGAGATCCTCGACCTGGCCGTGGTCCTGAAGAAGGACCGCTGGGGGGACAAGTCGCTGGCCGGGCCGCAGACCGTGGCGGTGATCTTCGACAAGTCTTCGACGCGGACCCGGGTCTCGTTCGCGGTGGGCATCGCCGACCTGGGGGGCACGCCGCTGATCATCTCGACGGCGAACAGCCAGCTCGGCGGCAAGGAGACGCCCTCCGACACGGCCCGCGTGCTCGAGCGCCAGGTTGCGGCGATCGTCTGGCGCACCTACGCGCAGGCGGGCCTCGAGGAGATGGCGGCAGGCACGCGGGTGCCCGTCGTCAATGCGCTCAGCGACGACTTCCACCCGTGCCAGCTGCTCGCGGACCTGCTGACGATCCGCGAGCACAAGGGCGAGCTGAAGGGCCTCACCCTCGCCTTCTTCGGCGACGGGCGCTCCAACATGGCGCACTCGTACATGCTCGCCGGGGTGACGGCCGGCATGCACGTGCGCGTCGCCGCACCCGAGTCGTACTCGCCGCGCGAAGACGTCGTCGCCGATGCCGACCGCCGTGCCGCAGAGACCGGCGGCTCGCTGACGCTCTACACGGACGCCAACGAAGCCGCGGCCGGTGCCGACGTGATCGTCACGGACACCTGGGTGTCGATGGGCAAGGAGGAGGAGAAGCTGGCACGGCTGCGCGACCTCGGCGAGTACAAGGTGACCCGCGAACTCATGAGCCTCGCCCGGCCTGACGCGATCTTCATCCACTGCCTGCCCGCCGACCGCGGCTACGAGGTGGAGGCCGAAGTCATCGACGGTCCGCAGAGCGTCGTGTGGGATGAGGCGGAGAACCGTCTCCACGCCCAGAAGGCGCTCCTGGTGTGGCTGCTGCGCCAGGAGTGACGGCCGGCTGGCTGCCCACCCGGTGGGACCGGCTGAACGGCCCGCAACGGATCGCGGGCGTCGATCTCGCGCGCGGGATGGCGGTGATCGGCATGCTGGCCGCCCATCTGCTGTGGATCGGCGACTTCTCGTTCGCCGACCCCGGATCTTGGGTGGCCGTCGTGGACGGCCGATCGTCGATCCTCTTCGCGACGCTCGCCGGTGTCTCGATCGGGCTGGTGACCGGCGGTCGCACTCCGCTTCCGCCGGCGCAGCGCAGGACGGCACGTCTCCGCCTGGCAGTGCGGGCGGCACTGCTGTGGGTGCTGGGTCTTCTGCTCATCGCGACGGGTGTGCCGGTGTACGTGATCCTGCCTGCCTACGCGATCCTGTTCCTGCTGGCCACCCTGCTCATCTCGCTGCCCGCTCGCACGCTGCTGATCCTCGCCGCGGCACTGGCGCTGGTCATGCCATTCGTGCAGGTGCTGCTGGACGAGCTCCCGATCTGGCAAGCGCCGCTGTCGCCACTGCTGGGCTACGCGGTGGGCTGGCACTACCCGTTCCCGGTCTGGATCGCGTTCCTCGCCGCCGGTCTCGGTGTCGCACGAGCCGGCATCCGGCGCACCGATGTGCAGGTGCGGATGCTGGCTGCCGGCGCCGGCCTCGCCGTCCTCGCCTACGGCGCCGAAGCCCTGACGGGCGCCGGCCCTCAAGGCGAGTCGGCCTCCTTCTGGGGTGCGGTGTGGACCGCTCGTCCGCATTCGAGCGGGGTCCTGGAGGTCATCGGCTCCGGGGGCTTCGCCCTCGCGGTGATCGCGCTGTGCCTGCTCGTGTGCCGCACAGCTGTGCGGTGGGTGGTGCTCCCGTTGCGGGCTGTCGGTGCGATGCCGCTGACCGCCTACACCGCGCAGCTCCTCGTCTGGGCGATCGCGGCGATCGTCCTGTTCGGCCAGACCGGCGATCTGGCAGCATTCCGCGACATCGAGCCGTTCTGGCCGATCACGCTCGGCATCGTCATCGGTGCGACGGCATGGGCGCTGCTGGTCGGGCGGGGGCCGCTCGAGTGGATCGTCGAGCGCGCCTCCACGCTCGCGGTGCCGGCTGTGCCGCCCGCGGGCACCCGTCCGCCTGCTCGCTAGGCTTGTCTGGTGAGCGATCAGAAACCGTCCGGTACCAACGAGGGCGCGCTGTGGGGCGCCCGATTCGCCTCGGGTCCGTCGCCGGAACTGGCCGCGTTGAGCCGCTCGACGCACTTCGATTGGCAGCTGGCGCTGTACGACATCGCCGGTTCGCACGCGCACGCCAAGGCACTCGCCTCAGCGGGCTACCTCTCCGGCGACGAGGCCGCGGCCATGCACGCCGGGCTGGATGAACTGGCCGCACGCATCGCGGAGGGCACGCTCGTGGCCGCCGAAGGCGACGAAGATGTCCACGGAGCATTGGAGAGCGCCCTCATCGGCGTGCTCGGAGCGGAGCTGGGCGGCAAACTGCGCGCCGGCCGCAGCCGCAACGACCAGATCGCGACGCTGGTGCGGATGTATCTGCTCGATCACGCGCGCACCATCGCGCGCGACCTCCTCCGGGTCATCGACGCCCTCGTCGCGCAGGCCGAGGCCCACCCGGACGCGATCATGCCGGGACGCACCCACCTCCAGCATGCGCAACCCGTCCTACTCGCCCATCACCTGCAGGCGCACGGCTGGCCGCTCGTGCGCGATCTGGAGCGGTTGCGTGACTGGTCGGTGCGGGCATCCGTCTCGCCATACGGCGGGGGAGCCCTCGCCGGTTCGACGCTCGGACTCGATCCGCAGCTCGTCGCGAGCGAACTGGGGCTCGCTCGCCCGTCGGAGAACTCGCTCGACGGGACCGCCGCCCGAGACGTGGTCGCGGAGTTCGCGTTCATCGCGGCGTTGATCGGCATCGATCTCTCCCGCTTCGCCGAGGAGATCATCATCTGGAACACCCGGGAGTTCGGCTTCGTCACCCTCGACGACGGCTATTCGACGGGCTCGAGCATCATGCCGCAGAAGAAGAATCCCGACATCGCCGAACTCGCCCGAGGCAAGGCCGGGCGGTTGATCGGCAATCTGACCGGGCTGCTCGCGACGCTCAAAGGCCTCCCGCTCGCCTACAACCGCGACCTGCAGGAGGACAAGGAGCCGGTCTTCGATTCGGTCCAGACGCTCGAAGTCGTCCTGCCGGCCTTCGCCGGGATGATCGCGACGCTGCGCTTCGACACCGAGCGGATGGCGGCACTCGCGCCGCAGGGATTCAGCCTCGCGACCGACGTCGCGGAGTGGCTGGTCAAGCAGGGGGTCCCGTTCCGCGACGCCCATGAGATCTCCGGAGCCCTGGTCACGCTGTGCGAGCAGCGCGGCATCGAACTGTCCGATGTCAGCGACGAGATGCTCGCCGGTGTCTCGGACGAGCTCACGCCGGATGTGCGCGAGGTGCTCTCGATCGAGGGGTCGGTCGCATCGCGTGACGGCGTCGGTGGGACCGCTCCGACGCGCGTCCTCGAGCAGCGGAGCGAGCTGATCACCCGTGCCCAGGCAGCGGCACATGCGCTCGGGCTGTAAGCACGAGCTTATGAATCGAAAGTATAAGCAATACACTTATTTTCTGGATTTATAAGCTAGACTCTCGGCATGACGATCGCCGTGATCTCGGACATCGTCGGCTCGCGCCGACTCGTCGACCGAAGCGCGTCGCAGCGCGTGCTGGATGACACGATCGCGCGCATCGAGGCGGATCTGCCGCTTGCCGCGCGGCCCTTCCACCCCACGGTCGCGGATGAGGAACAGGCGGCGTACGACGACCTGCCTGCCGCGCTGGCGTCGCTGCTCCTGCTTCAACTCGCCCTGCCCGACGGCATCGAATGCCGGTTCGGCATCGGCATCGGCGAAGTGCGCGCCGTCACGACCGGCACCGGAACGATCGAGGACGGCTCCGGATGGTGGGCGGCGCGGGCGGCGATCGACACCGTGCACGCGAAGCAGCAGCGCGCCGCGCCGAGCGCACGCACCTGGGTTGTCGCCGCCGAAGGGGAGGATGCCGGTATGCACAGCGCCGCGCTTCTGGCCAACGCCTACCTTCTGGCCCGCGACGAACTGGTCGGCGCGATGAACGAGCGCACGCGACGACTGGCCTACGGACGCTGCCTCGGGGTCACGCAGCGCGAACTCGCCGACGGTGAAGGCATCACACAACCCGCGGTCTCGCAAGCGTTGACCGGCGCAGGCGCCGGAGCTGTCGTCGAAGGCTTTGTCGCGCTGCGGACGGCGGTGCGGAGGTGATCGTCGCGGGGCTCATCCTGCTCAGTGTGGGCTCGGCCGACCTCATCCGTCAGTTCGTCCCGCCCGCGCGGCGATGGATCGGTCTGCTCGTCGCAGCCGTGGCGATCCTCGCGCTCGGAGCATTCTCGGACGCGATCCTCGCCGCGCTGCTGAGCGTAGGACTCGCGGCGGCGTGGATGTGGCTGATGCCTTCCGGCGCGCCGGCACGTGCCGCGTTCTGGCCGGCGGCCGCCCTGGCTGCGCTCTGCGCCGGACTGGTCGCGCTGCTCGGTGCGCGTACGGCGCCCGGTCTGATCGGCGGGGTGTGGCACCTCCCCTCGCCGATCGGCGACGTTCCCTTCGACCTCGCCGTCCTCGCGGTCGGCACCGTCGCGCTGCTGCTCGAATCGGCCAACGTCATCGTGCGCGCGGCGCTGGACGTGGAGATGCCGGCGCCGTTCGCGAGGACGACTGCGCCTGCGCCGCCCACCGACGCGGCGGATGCCGACTCCGGGGGGGATGACGGTGACGATGCCGGCCGACGAGACGCGGTGCCGCTCGCGATCGAACCCGAGCTGAAGGGCGGCCGGCTCATCGGGCCACTGGAGCGGGTGATCGTCTTCGCGATGATGCTCTCCGGTGCGTACGTCCTGGTGGCAGCCGTCTTCGCCGCGAAAGGCATCGTCCGCTTCCCCGAGATCTCGCGTGACGACGGCAGCGGCAGCCGCGCCGAGTATTTCCTGGTCGGCAGCATGGTCAGCTGGGGACTCGCCCTGGCCGGCGCGCTGCTGGTGTGGTGGGCCGCAGCGGCCTGACATCGTGAATGCCCCTTGCCCAGGCATCCGCGCCCTGCCAGCGTTGACGCATGGCGAAAATGGAGCATTTCGAGATCCCGGTCGACGACATCGCGCGGGCGCAGGCGTTCTACTCGACGGTCCTCGGCTACGCGTACGAACCGTGGGGCGACGAGATGGGCATGCTCAAACAGCCCGACGACGAAGGCGTGAACGGCGACCTGCACATCCGCGGACCGGTGCCGCATCCCACCGTCGTGTTCACCGTCGAGCGCATCGAGGATGTCGTGGCGCTGGCGCAGGCCAACGGCGGCGGCCTGATCGGCCAGATCGAGCCGATGGGCGAAACCGCCCGGTATGCGTACATCAAGGACTCCGAGGGCAACATCATCGGCGTCTACGACGAGATCGCGGCGGCCTGAGCGGCCCCGGCACCGGGGGCATCCTTGCCCGCTGGTAGCCTGGAACGCGTGTCATCCCCCGCCGTGAGCGCGACCGCGCCCGCCAACGATCCGACGTTCGAGAACGTCTGGGACGAGATCGTCTGGCGTGGCCTCGTGCATGTATCCACCGACCAGGAGGCGCTGCGCGCGCTGCTCGCAGGGGCTCCGATCACGTACTACTGCGGCTTCGATCCGACCGCTCCGAGTCTGCATCTGGGCAACCTCGTGCAGCTGCTCCTCATGCGCCGACTGCAACTGGCCGGTCACAAGCCGCTGGGTCTGGTGGGCGGATCGACCGGACTGATCGGCGACCCGCGCCCTACCGCCGAGCGCACGCTCAACACCCGCGAGACGGTCGCTGAGTGGGTGGGCTCCCTTCGTGCGCAGGTGGAGCGCTTCCTCAGTTTCGACGGGGAGAACGCGGCGCGCATGGTCAACAACCTCGACTGGACCGCGCCGATGAGCGCGATCGACTTCCTGCGCGAGATCGGCAAGCACTACCGCGTCGGGACGATGCTGAAGAAGGACGCGGTCAGCGCGCGCCTGAACTCCGAAGAGGGCATCAGCTACACCGAGTTCAGCTACCAGATCCTCCAAGGGCTGGACTACCGCGAGCTGTTCCTGCAGTACGGCTGCGTGCTGCAGACCGGCGGCAGCGATCAGTGGGGCAACCTCACCAGCGGCGTGGACCTGATCCACAAGTCCGAAGGCGCGGCGGTCCACGCGATCGGAACACCGCTGATCACCAACAGCGATGGCTCGAAATTCGGCAAGAGCGAGGGCAACGCCATCTGGCTGGACCCCGCAATGTGCAGTCCGTACGCGTTCTACCAGTTCTGGCTCAACAGCGACGACGCGGATGTCGTACAGCGGCTGAGGGTGTTCACCTTCCTCACGCGCGATGAGATCGACGAGTACGAGCGACTCGTCGCGGCGGAGCCGTTCCGTCGTGAGGCTCAGAAGAGGCTGGCGCGCGAGGTGACGACGTTCGTGCACGGGACGGATGCCACGGCCGCCGTGATCGCCGCATCCGAGGCGCTGTTCGGCCAGGGTGATCTGCTGTCGCTCGATGCGGAGACCCTCGCCAGCGCGCTGCGGGAGCTGCCCCACGCGGAACTGCCGATCGGCACGAGCGTCACCCAGGCGCTCGTCGAGACGGGCCTGGTCACCAGTCTCAGCGAGGCGCGACGAGCGATCGGCCAGGGCGGGGTCTCGCTGGACGGCGTCAAGGTCCACGACGAAGCGGTGGTCATCGACGGTGCGCTGCCCGGTCGCGTGTCGGTGCTCCGCCGCGGCAAGAAGACCCTGGCCGGACTCTTCGTCCGCTGAGCGGGTCGCGTGCCGTTCACCCCCAGCCATGCGGTGGTCGCGCTGCCGTTCCTGCGCACGCCGTTGGTGCCGGCGGCGATAGCGATCGGCGCGATGACACCTGATCTGCCGCTGTTCGTGCGGTTCGGCGTCCCGCCCTATGCGGTGACGCATGACCTCGTCGCCCTGCCGCTGACACTCGCCCTCGCTCTGCTGCTGCTGTCGGTGTGGCGCTGCATGCTGCGACCGGCCGCTCGAGAACTCGCGCCGGTCGGCCTCGCGCGAAGGCTGCCGGTCGCGTGGGACGGCGGGCCGCGCGCGAATCTGCGCGAGACGTTCCCTTCGATGGCGGGCGTGCTCCTGCTGCTCGCCTCGCTGGCGATCGGCGTCGCGTCGCACATCCTGTGGGATCTGTTCACGCACGAAGACCGATGGGGGAGCGAGGCTCTGCCGATCCTCGCCGAGAAGTGGGGGCCTCTCCCCGGCTTCAGGTGGCTGCAGCACGGCTCGAGCCTGATCGGCCTCGTCGTCCTCGGGGTGTGGGCGATCGTCTGGCTGCGTGATCGGGCGGACGTTGGATCCGTCGACCGGATCCTTCCGGGGTGGGCGCGGTGGTCGTGGTGGGCATCGCTGCCGCTGATCCTCATCGGTGGGTGGGTCTACGGCCTGGTCGCGTACGGCGCGCTGGACGCGGACTGGACTGCCGCGCATCTCGCCTACCGGGTGCTGCCGAGGGCGTGCACGATCTGGGGCATCCTGACGCTGTGTCTTTGCCTCGCCGTGCAGGTCATGCGCGTCGCGCGACGCCGCGCATGACTGTGCTCAGCCGTCTTTCCGCGGAAATCCGGCGCGACACGCCCGGGCGACGGGCCGGATTTGCCCAACTGCCAGATGGCACGTAACTTATTACTTGTTCGCCCCACAGGGAAGCGGAGAGGCCGAGAGCCTTACCCCCCTCAAGCGGAGAACCACCCCCCATCTGAAGAACACTCATTGAGTGTTCGCGACCTTCGGGTCTACGATGGAGGTTCCCACTCCTCGAACCTGTCGAAGAGTGCTGTTCACAGACGCTTGATCGTCACGAACAGCCGATTTGACAGGCTGACGGAGAGGGAATAAGATAGAGAAGTTGCCTAGCGAGCCGGCTGAAATGCCGAGACGCAGGGCCGCCGATCTAGCTTCGTGAGATGCCGTCACTGACAGCTGCACTCGTCATCATGTCGAGAAACGCCGATTTGACAGCTGCAACACGATGCATAAGATAGAGAAGTTGCCCTGCCGGGCCGGCTGAGAAGCTGGAAGCAGGAGCATCCGATCCTTGAGAACTCAACAGCGTGCACTTGTCAAATGCCAAAAAACCTCGCGGTCAGCTCTGCTGATCGATGAGATTCTTTTGAGATTAAACGGATATGTCAGTAATGACATCCGATCGTCAGATCAAACTCGCTCGGCCGAACCCATTCCGGTTCTATCGCAGCAAAATTCTTTTACGGAGAGTTTGATCCTGGCTCAGGATGAACGCTGGCGGCGTGCTTAACACATGCAAGTCGAACGGTGAAAGAGAGCTTGCTCTCTAGATCAGTGGCGAACGGGTGAGTAACACGTGAGCAATCTGCCCTTGACTCTGGGATAAGCGTTGGAAACGACGTCTAATACCGGATACGAGCTGTGAAGGCATCTTCAACAGCTGGAAAGAACTTCGGTCAAGGATGAGCTC
This sequence comes from Microbacterium pygmaeum, assembly GCF_900100885.1. Classification (NCBI taxonomy): domain Bacteria; kingdom Bacillati; phylum Actinomycetota; class Actinomycetes; order Micrococcales; family Microbacteriaceae; genus Microbacterium; species Microbacterium pygmaeum. The sequence continues at coordinate 2,945,503 of NZ_LT629692.1, read as the reverse complement.
GCGGCCTATCAGCTAGTTGGTGAGGTAATGGCTCACCAAGGCGTCGACGGGTAGCCGGCCTGAGAGGGTGACCGGCCACACTGGGACTGAGACACGGCCCAGACTCCTACGGGAGGCAGCAGTGGGGAATATTGCACAATGGGCGCAAGCCTGATGCAGCAACGCCGCGTGAGGGACGACGGCCTTCGGGTTGTAAACCTCTTTTAGCAGGGAAGAAGCGAAAGTGACGGTACCTGCAGAAAAAGCACCGGCTAACTACGTGCCAGCAGCCGCGGTAATACGTAGGGTGCAAGCGTTATCCGGAATTATTGGGCGTAAAGAGCTCGTAGGCGGTTTGTCGCGTCTGCTGTGAAACCCCGAGGCTCAACCTCGGGCCTGCAGTGGGTACGGGCAGACTAGAGTGCGGTAGGGGAGATTGGAATTCCTGGTGTAGCGGTGGAATGCGCAGATATCAGGAGGAACACCGATGGCGAAGGCAGATCTCTGGGCCGTAACTGACGCTGAGGAGCGAAAGGGTGGGGAGCAAACAGGCTTAGATACCCTGGTAGTCCACCCCGTAAACGTTGGGAACTAGTTGTGGGGTCCATTCCACGGATTCCGTGACGCAGCTAACGCATTAAGTTCCCCGCCTGGGGAGTACGGCCGCAAGGCTAAAACTCAAAGGAATTGACGGGGACCCGCACAAGCGGCGGAGCATGCGGATTAATTCGATGCAACGCGAAGAACCTTACCAAGGCTTGACATATACGAGAACGGGCCAGAAATGGTCAACTCTTTGGACACTCGTAAACAGGTGGTGCATGGTTGTCGTCAGCTCGTGTCGTGAGATGTTGGGTTAAGTCCCGCAACGAGCGCAACCCTCGTTCTATGTTGCCAGCACGTAATGGTGGGAACTCATGGGATACTGCCGGGGTCAACTCGGAGGAAGGTGGGGATGACGTCAAATCATCATGCCCCTTATGTCTTGGGCTTCACGCATGCTACAATGGCCGGTACAAAGGGCTGCAATACCGTAAGGTGGAGCGAATCCCAAAAAGCCGGTCCCAGTTCGGATTGAGGTCTGCAACTCGACCTCATGAAGTCGGAGTCGCTAGTAATCGCAGATCAGCAACGCTGCGGTGAATACGTTCCCGGGTCTTGTACACACCGCCCGTCAAGTCATGAAAGTCGGTAACACCTGAAGCCGGTGGCCCAACCCTTGTGGAGGGAGCCGTCGAAGGTGGGATCGGTAATTAGGACTAAGTCGTAACAAGGTAGCCGTACCGGAAGGTGCGGCTGGATCACCTCCTTTCTAAGGAGCATCTGGCACTCTTCGGAGTGTCCAGGCGCCGGATTCGAGACACACGTTCTCGACCGGTAGCTCATGGGTGGAACATTAGACAAGGTGCGAAGGAAGAAGTTCCTCACTGAGTACGCTGCTTGCAGCTGGAAACGTGGAGTTCGTCGGAGAACGCACATGCACGCTGTTGGGTCCTGAGGGACCGGATGCGCTTTTGGGCGCGACCAACCTCAGGACCTTTTCCTATGCCGGCAGCGCCGGTTGCGGGGAAGGTACCGCCCGTACTTTGAGAACTACACAGTGGACGCGAGCATCTTCGAGACGATCTTCGATCGTCTCGTAATAGATGATCTTAAAGATCATTAGTCAATTTCATGTGGACGAAAGTCCATGTCGATTCTGATAAAACTCATGTGATTTCAAGTCTTTAAGAGCAAACGGTGAATGCCTTGGCATCTGGAGCCGAAGAAGGACGTAGCAATCTGCGATAAGCCTCGGGGAGTGGATAAGCACACTTTGATCCGAGGGTGTCCGAATGGGGAAACCCCGCTGGGCGGCGTGCCGACCCAGTGACTCCCGCCTGAATATATAGGGCGGGTAGAGGGAACGTGGGGAAGTGAAACATCTCAGTACCCACAGGAAGAGAAAGCAACCGCGATTCCGTTAGTAGTGGCGAGCGAAACCGGAACAGGCTAAACCGAGTACGTGTGATATCCGGCAGGAGTTGCGTATTCGGGGTTGTGGGACTTTTCAGGCTGCTCTGCCGAGCAGCCGGCGTTACAAGAGGGTATAGACGAATGGCTTTGAACGGCCAGTCATAGAGGGTGCGAACCCCGTAGTCGAAATGCCCCCCTTGGCGCGAAGAGTATCCCAAGTAGCACGGGGCCCGAGAAATCCCGTGTGAATCTGTCAGGACCACCTGATAAGCCTAAATACTCCCAGATGACCGATAGCGGACAAGTACCGTGAGGGAAAGGTGAAAAGTACCCCGGGAGGGGAGTGAAATAGTACCTGAAACCGTTTGCTTACAAACCGTTGGAGCCTCCTTAGTAGGGGTGACAGCGTGCCTTTTGAAGAATGAGCCTGCGAGTTAGCGATATGTGGCGAGGTTAACCCGAGTGGGGTAGCCGTAGCGAAAGCGAGTCTGAATAGGGCGATTCAGTCGCATGTCCTAGACCCGAAGCGAAGTGATCTATCCATGGCCAGGTTGAAGCGAAGGTAAGACTTCGTGGAGGACCGAACCCACTTAGGTTGAAAACTGAGGGGATGAGCTGTGGATAGGGGTGAAAGGCCAATCAAACTTCGTGATAGCTGGTTCTCTCCGAAATGCATTTAGGTGCAGCGTTGCGTGTTTCTTGCCGGAGGTAGAGCTACTGGATGGCCGATGGGCCCTACAAGGTTACTGACGTCAGCCAAACTCCGAATGCCGGTAAGTGAGAGCGCAGCAGTGAGACTGTGGGGGATAAGCTTCATAGTCGAGAGGGAAACAACCCAGACCACCAACTAAGGTCCCAAAGCGCGTGCTAAGTGGGAAAGGATGTGGAGTTGCCTTGACAACCAGGAGGTTGGCTTAGAAGCAGCCACCCTTGAAAGAGTGCGTAATAGCTCACTGGTCAAGTGATTCCGCGCCGACAATGTAACGGGGCTCAAGCACGCCACCGAAGTTGTGGCATTGACATTATTGGTAGGCCTTCGTGGTCCAGCCGTGTTGATGGGTAGGAGAGCGTCGTGTGGCCAGCGAAGCGGCGGTGTGAACCAGCCGTGGAGGCTACACGAGTGAGAATGCAGGCATGAGTAGCGAAAGACGTGTGAGAAACACGTCCTCCGAAAGACCAAGGGTTCCAGGGTCAAGCTAATCTTCCCTGGGTAAGTCGGGACCTAAGGCGAGGCCGACAGGCGTAGTCGATGGACAACGGGTTGATATTCCCGTACCGGCGAAGAACCGCCCAAACCAATCCAGTAATGCTAAGTGTCTGAATCCCACTGACGGATCCCTTCGGGGTGAAGCGTTGGGCCTAGCACACGACCCTATGCTGAGGCGGTTAGCGTATTAACAGGTGTGACGCAGGAAGGTAGCCCAAGCCAGGCGATGGTTGTCCTGGTGCAAGTGCGTAGGCCGAGTGATAGGCAAATCCGTCACTCATACAGGCTGAGACACGATGCGGATAAAAAGTGGGTGATCCTATGCTGCCAAGAAAAGCATCGACGCGAGGTTCTAGCTGCCCGTACCCCAAACCGACTCAGGTGGTCAGGTAGAGAATACCAAGGAGATCGAGAGAATCGTGGTTAAGGAACTCGGCAAAATGCCCCCGTAACTTCGGGAGAAGGGGGGCCTTCGGCGTATAGGGATTTACTCCCAAAAGCGTTTGGAGGCCGCAGAGACTAGTGGGTAGCGACTGTTTACTAAAAACACAGGTCCGTGCCAAGTCGCAAGACGATGTATACGGACTGACGCCTGCCCGGTGCTGGAAGGTTAAGAGGACCGGTTAGCCGCAAGGCGAAGCTGAGAATTTAAGCCCCAGTAAACGGCGGTGGTAACTATAACCATCCTAAGGTAGCGAAATTCCTTGTCGGGTAAGTTCCGACCTGCACGAATGGCGTAACGACTTCCCAACTGTCTCAACCGCGAACTCGGCGAAATTGCATTACGAGTAAAGATGCTCGTTACGCGCAGCAGGACGGAAAGACCCCGTGACCTTTACTATAGTTTGGTATTGGTGTTCGGTGTGGCTTGTGTAGGATAGGTGGGAGACTTTGAAGCATGGACGCCAGTTCATGTGGAGTCATTGTTGAAATACCACTCTGGTCACTCTGGATATCTAACTTAGAACCGTAATCCGGTTCAGGGACAGTGCCTGATGGGTAGTTTAACTGGGGCGGTTGCCTCCCAAAAAGTAACGGAGGCGCCCAAAGGTTCCCTCAACCTGGTTGGCAATCAGGTGGCGAGTGTAAGTGCACAAGGGAGCTTGACTGTGAGACTGACAGGTCGAGCAGGGACGAAAGTCGGGACTAGTGATCCGGCAGTGGCTTGTGGAAGCGCTGTCGCTCAACGGATAAAAGGTACCTCGGGGATAACAGGCTGATCTTGCCCAAGAGTCCATATCGACGGCATGGTTTGGCACCTCGATGTCGGCTCGTCGCATCCTGGGGCTGGAGTAGGTCCCAAGGGTTGGGCTGTTCGCCCATTAAAGCGGTACGCGAGCTGGGTTTAGAACGTCGTGAGACAGTTCGGTCCCTATCCGCTGCGCGCGCAGGAAATTTGAGAGGATCTGACCCTAGTACGAGAGGACCGGGTTGGACGAACCTCTGGTGTGTCAGTTGTTCCGCCAGGAGCACCGCTGATTAGCTACGTTCGGGATGGATAACCGCTGAAAGCATCTAAGCGGGAAGCCGGCCTCAAGATGAGATTTCCATGCCTTCGGGCGAGAGGCTCCCAGCCAGATTACTGGGTTGATAGGCGAGATGTGGAAGCGTGGCAACACGTGCAGCTGACTCGTACTAATAAGCCGATGACTTGATAACACACCGTTTTTGGTGCTTGCGTCCACTGAGTGGTTCTCGATGTACGGTCGAGAACCGCATGAACTGTCCAACGAGGCAGTCGCTGTTTAGAACAGCATTCATGCTTTTGAACGATGAAACATCAATAGTGTTTCGGCGGCCATAGCGTGAGGGAAACGCCCGGTTACATTCCGAACCCGGAAGCTAAGCCTCACAGCGCCGATGGTACTGCAGGGGGGACCCTGTGGGAGAGTAGGACACCGCCGGACTTCTTTCGTGAAATGGCCACCCATTGCTGGGTGGCCATTTCTCGTTAACGAACACCAGAACAGAGACTGCCGAGAGGACCGACATGGCTGATGACGACCAGCGCGACGACAAAGCGCGGGATTCGCGTCCGAAGCGTGACGGAGATCGGCGGCAGCCTCCGCCGCGTGATGGTGAGCGGAGAAGCTCCCCGCCTCGCGACGGGGCGAAGAAGCCATATGTGCCGCGTGATGGTGAGCGGAAGTCGTACCCGCCCCGCGACGGCGCGAAGAGGCCGTATGCGCCGCGTGAAGGTGAGCGGAAAAGCTATCCACCGCGTGATGGTGAGCGGAAGTCGTACCCGCCCCGCGATGGCTCGAAGAGGCCGTATGCGCCGCGCGAAGGTGAGCGGAAAAGCTTTCCGCCTCGCGACGGTGCGAAGAAGCCGTACGCGCCGCGTGATGGTGAGCGGAAGCCGTACCCGCCCCGCGATGGCTCGAAGAGGCCGTATGCGCCGCGCGAAGGTGAGCGGAAGAGCTATCCACCGCGCGACGGCGAGCGGAGGCCGTTTCAGCCCCGCGAAGGCAGCAATCGGCCGCAGCGTGCCGGCGCGGGGCGTGAAGACCGCTCCGACCGGCAGTCGCGTCCTGAGGAGCTGCGCTCGGTCCGTCCGCAGTTCGACGAGCCGTTCGTGCCCGAGGAAGTGGTGGCGAGCGATCTGCATCCCGCCGCACGCAACCAGCTGAAGACCCTGAGTAAAGAGAACGCCGACGCGGTCGCTCGTCACCTGGCGATGGCAGCCGAGGTCATCGACGAGGACCCGCAGTTGGCTCACCGCCATGCGCTTGCGGCCGCACGTCGCGCCGGGCGCATCGCCGTGGTCCGCGAGACGGCGGCGATCACCGCATACGCGATCGGCGACTACGCTCTCGCGCTCCGCGAACTGCGTACGTATCGACGCATCTCCGGCAGCGACGACCAGATCGCGCTGATGGTGGACAGCGAACGTGGTGTCGGGCGGCCCGACCGCGCGCTCGAGGTCGGCCGCGGGGTCGATCGGGCATCGTTGACGCCCGGAGTCCGCGCCGAGCTGGCCATCGCCATGTCCGGCGCCCGTCTGGACCTCGGCGAGACGGAGCGGGCGCTGCAGGAGCTGGAGATCCCCGAGATGGACCCGGACCGCGCGTTCGAGTGGAGCCCTTCGCTGTTCGCAGCGCGTGCCACCGTTTTGGACGAGCTTGGCCGGGAAGACGAGGCCCGTCAGTGGCGCGAGCGGGCGGACATCGCCGCGGACGCGCTGGATGCCGCGCAAGGCGGCGACGATCTCGAGGTCATCATGGTCGAAGAAGTGCTCGAGCAGTATGTGGCCGAGGATCCAGCGGCGACAGACGAGGCGAAGCCCGACGAGGCGGCGGATTCCGAGGACCACGCCTGATGGCGCTGTTCGGCCGCCGGGGCGCTGAGCCGACCCCGCTCGAGGGTGTCGACGTCGTCCTCGCGGATCTCGACGGCGTCGTCTATGCCGGCGCCGGTGCCCTTCCGCACGCGGTGGAGAGTCTGCTGCGCGCACGGAACGGCCGTCGCCTCGGCTACATCACCAACAACGCGTCGCGTACGGATGCTTCCGTCGCCGGGCACCTCAGCGAGCTGGGCCTGCCCGCCGCGGCATCCGATGTCGTCACGAGCCCCCAGGCGGCCATGCGGCTGCTGAGCGCACGGTTGACCCGCGGCGCGACGGTGCTCGTCGTCGGCGGAGAGGGACTGGTCAGCGAGGTCGAGAAGGCCGGCTTCGTCGTGACCAGGAGCGCGGATGACCATCCCGATGCGGTCGTCCAGGGCTTCGCGCCGGAGGTCGGCTGGTCGCAGCTGGCCGAAGCCGCATACGCGCTGAAGCTGCCGGAGGATGAGGGGGGGATCCCCTGGATCGCCACCAACACGGACTGGACGATCCCGCAGGCCCGTGGCATCGCCCCGGGCAACGGAACACTGGTGTCCGCGGTGCACACCGCCGTCGGTCGCCTCGCGACGGTCGCAGGCAAGCCGGAGGTGCCGATCTTCGAAGAAGCCGTGGCCAGGTTCGGGGCGGTGCGTCCGCTGTTCCTCGGCGACCGCCTGGACACCGACATCCTCGGCGCGAATCGTGCCGGCATCCCCTCGGCCCTCGTGCTGACCGGAATCGACCGACCGAAGCACGTCCTCGCCGCTCCGTCGGGATCCCAGCCGACCTTCATCCTCGGCGATCTGCGCGAGTTGCACGAGCCCTATCCTGAGGCGCGGGTCCAGGACGGCGTCGTCTCGGTCGGCGACGCTCGCGTGCGGATCGACGGGCCGGACGTGCAGATCCTGGCGGAGGGAGATCGTCCGATCGATCTCGTCCGGGCCGGGGCGACGGCGATCTGGAACTCCGGCCGCGCCATCTTCGGGTTCCGAGTTCCCGAGCGCCTCTACGCCGATCCGTTCTTCCGGCCCTGACGCTCCGGGGCGATCCGCGCTCCGCCACGTATCCTGAGGGAATGGACCAGCACGCGCCGGAGGAGCAGGAGCAGGACGACCTGCTCTCGACGCTCGAGGTGATCGAAGACCAGCCGCTGAGCACCCGCGCGGCGGCCTACGAGTCGTTGCACGACACCCTCGCCCGTCGACTGGAGTCCGCCCCCACGGGTTCTGCAACGCGTCCATGACCATGCGCCTCGACGCAGCCGTGGCGATCCGCGGGCTGGCCAGGTCGCGGACGCATGCGGCATCCCTGATCTCCGAGGGCCTCGTGAGCGTCAACGGCCGCCCCGTCGTGAAAGCATCGGCCCAGGTGGGCGACGACGCGCAGATCGAGGTCTCGGCGACGGACCACTACGTCAGTCGGGCGGCCCATAAGCTGATCACCGGCCTGGACGCGTTCGGCGTGGAAGTGGGCGGACGGATCGCGTTGGACATCGGTGCCTCCACGGGCGGGTTCACACAGGTCCTGCGAGAGCGCGGCGCCGAGCCGGTGATCGCGGTCGATGTCGGCCACGGACAACTCGCGCCTGCGGTCGCCCTGGACCGCGGCGTGATCTCGATCGAGGGCTTCAACGTCCGCTACATGACCCCCGAGTCGCTCGGCGAAGCGAGCGGCATCCGCGCTGCGCCCCAGATCGTGACCGGTGACCTCTCGTTCATCTCTCTCACGCACGTGCTGCCCGCAGTGCGTGCGGTCGTCTCCGACGACGCGGATCTGGTCCTGCTGGTCAAGCCGCAGTTCGAAGTTGGCCGCACCGCCGTCAAGGGCGGACTCGTGACCGATGACGCCGCTCGTGCCGACGCCGTCGCCGGCGTCCTCTGGTCGGCGTGGGATCTGGGGCTCGGCACCCTCGGCGTCATCGAATCGCCCATCGCCGGCATGCACGGCAATCGGGAGTTCGTCGCCCACCTGGCGCCGGGCCGTGGCAGCAATCCGACAGAATGGATGAGCACCGTGAACCGACTGGCGGGGAGCACATGACCGACACGCAGCGCAGCATCCTCGTCGTCGTGCACGCCCGCCGCGATGACACCGTCGCTGCCGCACGCCGGGTCGTGACCGCGCTTCGCGGTGCCGGCGCGCGACCGGTGCTGTCGGTGGACGACCGCGACGAGCTCGGTGAAGCACTCGAGCAGCTCGGCGAGGTCGGCATCCTCGGAGTCGACGTCGCTGTCGACGAGATCGAGCTGGCCATCGTCCTCGGCGGCGATGGCACGATCCTGCGCGCGGCGGAGCTGGTGCGTGAAGGAACCGCGGCGGTCCTCGGCATCAACATGGGGCACGTGGGCTTCCTCGCCGAGATCGAGCGCGACGACATGGACGAGGCGGTTCGCCGCGCGATCGCCCACGACTATGTCGTCGAGGAGCGTCTCGCGCTGCAGGTGAGGGTGAAGGATGCCTCGGACGAGGTGATCTTCGACACGTGGGCGCTGAACGAGGCGACCGTCGAGAAGGCCAGCCGCGAGAAGATGCTGGAGGTCGTCATCGAGATCGACGGCCGTCCGCTCTCGTCGTTCGGCTGCGACGGCGTGGTCGTCTCCACCCCGACCGGCTCCACCGCCTACAACTTCTCAGCCGGCGGCCCCGTGATCTGGCCGACGGTCCAGGCGATCGCGGTGGTGCCGCTGTCTGCGCACGCCCTCTTCGCCAAGCCGCTCGTCGTCGGCCCCGAGCATGCCGTGGCGATCGAGGTGCTGGAGCGCACGAACGGCACCGGCATCCTCTGGTGCGACGGGCGTCGGTCGCACGAGCTCCCCCCGGGAGCGCGCGTGGTCGTGCGCCGCTCCGAACGCCCCGTGCGCCTCGCGCGCCTGCACCCTGCCGCGTTCACCGACCGCCTTGTGCGCAAGTTCCGCCTTCCCGTCGAGGGGTGGCGGGGTCCGGCGCAGACCGTGACGGGCACCATCGGGCCGCTCGCGTGATCGAGGAGATGCGGCTGCGCGATCTCGGTGTCATCGCGGAGGCAACCCTCACGATCGGTCCGGGCTTCACCGCGATCACCGGCGAAACCGGTGCCGGAAAGACGATGGTGGTGACCGGCCTCGGACTCCTCCTCGGCCAACGAGCGGATTCCGGCGCGGTGCGAGCGGGCGCCCCGCAGGCCTCGGTCGACGGCGTCTGGATCGTTCCGGAGTCGGGTCCGGTCGTCGAGCGCGTGCACGAGGCGGGCGGCGACGTCGAACCACTGGGCGACGGCCGCGCGGAGCTCCTGGTCGGGCGCTCCGTCACCAGCGAGGGGCGCAGCCGGGCCAGCGTCGGCGGACGTGCGGCTCCGGCCGGGGTCCTGGCCGACCTCGCCGACCAGCTGGTCGTCGTGCACGGGCAGTCCGACCAGCTCCGACTGCGCTCTGGGGCGGCGCAGCGCGACGCGCTGGATCGGTCCGGCGGCGCGTCGATCGCGGCGGCATCCACTGCGTATCAGGACGCGTATGCCCGCGCGCGATCGGTCGCGCGGGAACTCGACGTGCTCACCGGCGATCGCGATGTCCGCGCCGCCGAAGCCGAACACCTGCGATCGGCGATCGCCGAGATCGAGCAGGTTGCGCCGACACCCGGTGAGGACGCCGAGCTGTCGCAGCGCGCCGAGCGCCTCGCCAACGCGGAGGACCTGCGCAGTGCGGCGGCAATCGCTCACACCGCGCTCTCCGGCGACGGCGATGAACCGGATGTCGGCGTGCTGCTGGCGGAAACCCGCCGCGCGCTGGAGCGGGTGCATGATCCGGCGCTGGAAGCACTGGCGGCGGAGACGGCGGACCTCGGCTATCGGGTCGCCGATCTCGCGCAGAGCCTCGCCACCTACCTCGCGGACCTGGACGAGACCGGGCCGCACGAACTGGCGGCCGTCGAAGAGCGCCGCGCCGCGCTGGGTGATCTGGCGCGCACGCACGGCTCGCTCGAGGCGGCCCTCGCGCTCCTGGAGACGGGATCTGCACGGCTGGCAGAACTCGAGGACGACGACGACCGGATCACCCGGCTCGCGGCAGAGCGGGATGCCGCGGCATCCGCCCTCGATTCCGCCGCCGCGGCGCTCACCGCTGCCCGGACGACCGAAGCCGAGCGACTCGGCGCTGCGGTGACCGAAGAGCTGCGCGCGCTCGCGATGCCCGACGCCCGCGTCGTCATCCAGGTGACGCCGGGGACCGAGTCGGCCGCGGGGCGCGACGACGTCGCGATCCTGCTGGCGCCGCATCCGGGTTCCGAACCTCGCGCGGTCGCCAAAGGTGCGTCCGGCGGTGAGCTCAGTCGCGTCATGCTCGCGATCGAGGTGGTGATCGCCGCGACGGATCCCGTTCCCACCTTCGTCTTCGACGAGGTGGACGCCGGTATCGGCGGCGCCGCGGCGATCGAGGTCGGCCGCCGCCTGGCCCGCCTGGCCCGGTCATCGCAGGTGATCGCGGTCACCCACCTGGCCCAGGTCGCCGCGTTCGCCGGCAATCACCTCTCCGTCGTGAAGGCCAGCGACGGGTCGGTCACCGCGTCCGACGTGCGTGTGCTGGAAGGCGCCGACCGCGAAGCCGAGATGGCTCGACTCCTGTCCGGCATGCCGGATTCGGAAGCCGCGCTCACCCATGCCCGAGAGCTGCTGGGCCTTCGGACCCAGCCGGACTGATAGGATAAAAGCCCGTGGCGGAAACTCATACGGCAGGTATTTCGGACGGCTCGACTTCCAACGGCATCACCAAGCACATCTTCGTGACGGGTGGTGTCGTTTCGTCATTGGGGAAGGGCCTGACCGCCGCGAGCCTGGGCAATCTGCTCACGGCCCGGGGGCTTCGGGTGGTGATGCAGAAGCTCGACCCGTACCTCAACGTCGACCCGGGCACGATGAACCCGTTCCAGCACGGCGAAGTCTTCGTCACCGACGACGGAGCCGAGACGGATCTCGACATCGGCCACTACGAGCGCTTCCTCGATATCGATCTGAGTCAGGCGGCCAACGTCACGACCGGCCAGATCTACTCGCAGGTCATCGCCCGCGAGCGCCGAGGCGAGTACCTGGGCGACACCGTGCAGGTCATCCCGCACATCACCGACGAGATCAAGCGCCGGATGCGCCTGCAGGCCAGCGAGGAACCGCGTCCCGACGTCATCATCACCGAGATCGGCGGCACCGTCGGCGACATCGAGTCGCAGCCGTTCATCGAGTCCGCACGTCAGATCCGCCACGAGTTGGGACGAGCGAACGTCTTCTTCGTGCACGTTTCGCTCGTGCCGTTCATGGGCGCCTCGGGGGAGCAGAAGACCAAGCCCACCCAGCACTCGGTGGCCACGCTCCGCTCGATCGGCATCCAGCCCGACGCACTCGTGCTGCGCAGCGACCGGCCCGTCACCGAGTCCAACAAGCGCAAGATCGCCCTCATGTGCGACGTCGATGAGGCTGCGGTCGTCAACGCCGTGGATGTGCCCAGCATCTACGACATCCCGACGATGCTGCACGAGCAGGGTCTGGACGAGTACATCGTCCGAACCCTGGGCCTCGCGCAGGCGGCCGATGTCGACTGGTCGCGCTGGGATCGTGTGCTGCAGGCGGTCCACAACCCGAAGCACGAGGTCAGCATCGGCCTCGTCGGCAAGTACATCGATCTGCCCGACGCGTACCTGTCGGTGACCGAGGCCCTCAAGGCGGGTGGCTTCGCCCACGAGACCCACCTGACCATCACCTGGATCCCGTCCGATCTGTGCGAGACACCGGACGGTGCGGCCAAAGCGCTCGGCGGCCTGGACGGCATCGTTGTGCCCGGTGGCTTCGGCATCCGCGGGATCGAGGGGAAGCTCGGAGCACTGAGGTTCGCCCGCGAGCAGGGGATCCCGACGCTGGGACTGTGTCTGGGACTGCAGTGCATGGTGATCGAGTACGCCCGCCACGTCGCGGGCATCGAGGACGCGTCTTCGAGCGAGTTCGATCCCGACACCGCCAACCCGGTCATCGCGACGATGGCCGAGCAGGTCGACATCCTCGCCGGAGGCGACCTCGGCGGCACGATGCGCCTCGGGCTGTACCCGGCCGACCTGGCCGAGGGCTCCATCGCTGCAGAGGTGTACGGATCGACGCGCGCCGTGGAGCGGCACCGTCACCGCTATGAGGTCAACAACCGGTACCGGGAGCAGATCGCGGACGCCGGGCTCGTCTTCTCCGGACTCTCACCCGACCGCAACCTGGTCGAATACGTCGAACTGCCGCGCGACGTGCATCCGTACTACATCGCCACGCAGGCGCATCCGGAACTGCGATCCCGGCCCACCGACCCGCACCCGCTGTTCCGCGGCCTCGTGGGCGCGGCCCTGGAGCGCCATCGCGCCAGCGAACTGTTCGATGACGTCGAGAATGACTGACCTGCGCGACGAACCCGTCGCCTTCGAGGTCCTGGACAGCGAGCTCGTCTACCGGGGGCGGGTGTGGGACGTCCGCAGCGACACCGTCCGCTATCGCGACGGCGAGATCGTCCGTCAGTACGTCGACCACCCGGGTGCGGCGGCGATCGTCGCGATGGACGAGGACGAACGGGTGCTCCTGATCCAGCAGTACCGGCATCCGATCCGCCACCGTGACTGGGAGATCCCCGCGGGTCTGCTCGATGTCGCCGAGGAGAGCCCGCTGGAGACGGCGCGTCGCGAACTCGCGGAGGAGGTCGACCTGGAGGCCGCGGACTGGATGCCGCTGGTCAGCATCTTCACGACGCCCGGCGGGAACGATGAGGTGGTCCACTTGTTCCTCGCGCGCGGGCTGTCACCACGCGCCGACGTGCACGCCCGGTCCGAGGAGGAGGCCGACATCCGGATCGAATGGGTGGCGCTGACGGATGCCGTCACCGGCGTCATGGAGGGCCGGCTGCGCAACGGCATCCTGGCCACCGGCGTGCTTGCCGCCGCGGAGCATCTGCGCCGATCCCGCGCCTGACATGCGGCTGGATCGAGCGGTCGACGCATACCTGCGGCACATCTCGGTCGAACGCGGCCTGTCCGCTCACACGGTCTCGGCGTACCGACGCGACCTGGACGGCTACGTGCAGTGGCTTCGCGCGCAGGGGATCCAGGACACCACCGAGATCACGGTGGAACTGGTCACCGGATTCGCGGCCGAGCGGGCATCCGCCGAGCCGCCGCCCGCGGCATCCAGCCTCGCGCGTCTGCAGTCATCCGTCCGCGGACTGCATCGCTTCCTCACGCGTGAGGGGATCGAGACCGAGGATCCCTCCGGCCGCCTTCGTCCGCCGAAGGCCCCCCAGCGACTGCCGAAGGCGCTGACGATCACGCAGGTCGAGCAGCTGCTGGATTCGTCAGGACCACCGCCGGGGACGGATGCGCCCACCGAGCTCATCGGGCTCCGCGACCGGGCCCTGCTCGAGCTGCTGTACGCCACCGGCGCACGCGTTTCAGAGGTCGTCCAGCTCGATGTCGACGACCTCGCGCACGGCGACGTCGTGCGTGTGCGCGGCAAAGGCTCCAAGGAGCGCATCATCCCGGTGGGGTCATTCGCCCGCATCGCGCTGGAGGCGTACCTCACCCGCGCGCGCCCGCAGCTGTCCCGCCGCGGGCGCGCGACGCCCCGTCTGTTCCTCGGCGCGCGCGGCGCACCCCTGTCCCGCCAGAGCGCGTGGCTGATCATCCAGCAGGCCGCCGAACGGGCGCAGCTCAGCGCCCACGTCTCTCCGCACACGCTGCGTCACTCCTTCGCCACCCATCTGCTTCAGGGCGGGGCAGACGTCCGCGTGGTGCAGGAGCTGCTGGGCCATGCCTCCGTCGCCACGACCCAGATCTACACCCACGTCTCGGTGGACGCCCTCCGCGACGTCTACGCCACGTCGCATCCGCGAGCGCGCTGAGCGCTTACCGGGCTCGCGGTTGCGCCGTGACTAGAATCGGTGCACAGCATGGGAAAGTCAGGAGTGTCGGTGGCGGGCAGCAAGCGGGGCGCGACGAAGACCTCTGACGACGGCACCGTCCTGGGTCCGACGGGGCGTCCGTACCACGGCTTCCCTACGCCGCCGCCGCTGGACGGTCACGGGCCGGCGCGCATCATCTCGCTCTGCAACCAGAAGGGCGGCGTCGGCAAGACGACGACGACCATCAACCTCGCCGCCGCGCTCGCCGTCTACGGCCGGAAGGTCCTTGCGGTCGATTTCGACCCGCAGGGCGCGCTCTCCGCGGGTCTGGGCATCCAGACCCACGATGTGCCCACGATCTACGACCTCCTCCTGGACACCAAGCGCGATCCGAAGGAGGTCATCGTCTCCACCTCCGTGGAGGGGCTGGACATCCTGCCGGCGAACATCGATCTCTCAGCCGCCGAGGTGCATCTGGTCAACGAGGTCGCCCGCGAGACGATCCTCGCCCGGGTGCTCCGGAAGGTCGCCCCCGATTACGACGTCATCCTGATCGACTGCCAGCCGTCGCTGGGGCTGCTGACCGTCAACGCGCTCACCGCCAGCCACGGCGTGGTGATTCCGCTGGAATGCGAGTTCTTCGCGCTGCGGGGCGTCGCGCTGCTGATCGAGACGATCGACAAGGTCCGCGATCGGCTCAACCCCACCATCGAATTGGACGGGGTGCTGGCCACGATGTACGACCCGCGCACCCTGCACTCGCGCGAGGTGCTCGAGCGCGTCGTCGAGGCGTTCGGGGACGATGTGCTCGAGACGGTGATCGGCCGGACGGTGAAGTTCCCGGACGCGTCGGTCTCGGGCATGCCCATCACGGAATTCGCGCCCGAGCACGCGGCCGCGCAGGCATATCTGCGACTGGCGCGAGAGCTGGTCGCTCGTGGTGCCGTCGCCTGAGCCGTCCCAGGATCCGTTCCGCGTCTCGCTCGGCGTCTTCGACGGACCGTTCGATCTGCTGCTGACACTGCTGTCCAAGCACGAGCTGGACATCACCGAGGTCTCCCTCAGCGCGGTGACACAAGAGTTCATCGCGTACCTGCGCGAACTCGATCCGGACGAGGAGATGGAGCAGGCTTCCGAGTTCCTGGTGGTGGCCGCCACCCTGCTGGACATGAAGGTCGCCGGGCTCCTCCCGCAGGGCGAGCTGGTGGATGCGGAATCCGTCGCGCTGCTCGAGGCCCGCGACCTGCTCTTCGCGCGCCTGCTGCAGTATCGCGCCTTCAAAGAGGTGTCCGCCTGGTTCGCACGGGGACTCCAGGCCGAAGACCGCCGGCACGCGCGGTCGGTGCGGCTCGACGAGCGTTACCGCCAGGCCGTCCCCGAACTGGTGTGGACGCTCTCACTCGACGACTTCGCCGCGCTCGCGATCCTCGCGATGACACCGCGGGAGGTTCCGCACGTGGGCCTGGATCACCTGCACGCGCCGCTCGTGAGCATCCGCGAGCAGGCGGCGATCGTCGTCACGATGCTGCGGGGCGCGGGATCCCTCAGCTTCCGGGAGCTCGTCGCCGGCGCGACCCAACCCGGTGTCGTGGTCGCGCGGTTCCTGTCGGTGCTGGAGCTGTACCGCCACGCGGCGCTGTCGTTCGAGCAGCTCGAGCCGCTCGGTGAACTGACGCTGCGCTGGACCGCCCACCGGTGGTCTGATGAGAATCTCGCGAGTTTGGGAGCCGACTATGACCGATGATGTGGCCAGACGGCTGGAGGCGATCCTGTTGATCGTCGAAGAGCCCCAGAGCCTGGTGAGCCTGGCGACGGCGGTCGGCGCACCCGTGGCAGCGGTGCGGCAGGCGATCGAAGGCTTGGTGGATGACTATGACGGGCGGAGTGGGGGACCCCGTCGCGGGTTCGAGTTGCGCGAGGTCGGCGGAGGCTGGCGGCTCTACGTGCGTGCCGAGCACGACGACGTGGTCACCGAGTTCGTGAACACGCAGGCGCCGTCACGGCTCTCCCAGGCTGCGCTGGAGACGCTGGCCGTCATCGCCTACAAGCAGCCGGTGACGCGTGGCCAGGTGGCGGCCATCCGCGCGGTCAACGTCGATTCCGTCGTTCGGACGCTGCTGGCCCGTGGCCTCATCACCGAAGCCTTCACGGACGCTGAGACCGGCGCCATCAACTACGCCACCACCGACGCCCTGCTGGTCAACCTGGGGATCAACTCGCTGGATGAGCTGCCGCACATCTCGCCGCTGCTGGATGACGGCGCCGACGGTTTCGAGGAGGTGCTGCGCGGATGAGCCCCTCCACGAACGCACAGGACGGCTGGGGCGGGCAGCGACCGGCGGACGGGGTGCGCCTGCAGAAGGTGCTCGCCGCAGCCGGGGTGGCCTCGCGCCGCGTCGTCGAGGACATGATCGTCGCCGGCCGCATCCGCGTGAACGGTGAGGTGGTCACGGAGCTGGGGACGCGGATCGACCCCGAGCGCGACCTCGTCGACGTCGACGGCACCGCCGTCCAGCTCGATGCCTCGAAACGGTACGTGGTCCTCAACAAGCCGCGTGGTGTCGTCAGCTCGATGCGCGATGAGCACGGCCGGCCCGATCTTCGCGAGTTCACCGACGCGTGGGAGGAGCGGCTCTACAACGTCGGGCGATTGGATGCCGACACCAGCGGCCTGCTCGTGCTGACCAACGACGGGGAGCTCGCCCACGTGCTGGCGCACCCCTCGTTCGGCGTGACCAAGGTCTACGTCGCCAAGGTGGAGGGGCGCGTGTCGGCCCAGACCATCGCGACGCTCACCCGCGGCGTCGAGCTGGAGGACGGGGTCATCGCGGCGGACAAGGCGCGGCTGCTCTCCTCCTCGGACGGCGGGGGAGGGTCGCTGGTGGAGCTGACCCTGCACTCCGGGCGCAACCGCATCGTGCGGCGCATGATGGCGGCGGTCGGACATCCTGTGATCGAGCTCGTCCGTCGGCAATTCGGCCCGCTGCACCTGGGAACCCTCCCAGTGGGGCGGGCTCGCGAGTTGACTAAGGTGGAGCGAGGCGATCTGCTGACTCTCGCGCGCGGCGCGACGGACGAGTCACCGCCCGCGACCGATCCCGGTCTTTTCCCGCAGGAGAACGAGTGAGCGAATCCACCGACACGCGCGCGCGTCCGGCGAACCCGCTCGCCGCACGCGTGCACGGTCCGGTGCGCATCGTCGGCGCCGGGCTCCTCGGATCCAGCGTCGGTCACGCGTTGAGCGCCCGGGGCATCGACGTCATCCTCGATGACAGCTCGCCGTCGCAGCTGCGGCTGGCCATCGACTACGGCGCTGGTCGTGCAGCGCGCTCCGACGACGCGCCGGCACTCGTGGTCGTCGCCGTGCCGCCGGACGTGACCGCCGACGTCGTCGAGCGCGAACTTGCGATGTACCCGGACGCGGTCGTCACCGATGTGGCCAGCGTGAAGCTCGAGCCGTTGCGGACCCTGCGGGAACGCGGCATCGACCTGACGCACTACATCGGCTCGCATCCGATGGCAGGTCGCGAACGCGGCGGCGCGATCTCCGCGCGTGCGGACATCTTCGTCGGGCGGCCGTGGGTGGTCTGCCGCGACGAGGAGACCTCTGCGGCGGACCTGGCGCTGGTCGAGGCGCTCGCCCTGGACGTGGGTGCCACACCGATCGAGATGACACCGGAGGACCACGACCGCTCCGTCGCCCTCGTCTCGCACGTGCCGCAGCTGGTGGCGAGCCTGCTGGCCGGTCGCTTCCTCGACGCCCAGGACGCCTCGCTGCGCCTGGCCGGTCAAGGGGTGCGAGACACGACGCGCATCGCGGCATCCGCTCCGGAACTGTGGGTCCAGATCCTCGGTGCGAACGCCGAACCCGTCGTCGACGTGCTCGACGCGCTCGCGGTCGATCTGAGCGCCGTCGCCGACGCTCTGCGCGCACCCGAGGCGCCAGGGTCGCGTCGGGCGGTTGCCGATACCATCCGCCGCGGGAACGACGGTGTCGAGCGTCTGCCCGGCAAGCACGGGCAGAATCGTCGATTCGACCAGTTCGTCGTCATGGTGGATGACACTCCCGGCCAGCTCGGGCGTCTGTTCGGCGACTTCGGCGAACTCGAGGTGAACGTCGAAGATCTGCGACTCGAGCACTCTCCGGGCGCGCAGTTCGGCCTCGCTGAGGTCAGCGTCGACCCCACTGCGCTCCGCCGAGCCGTCGAGGGACTCCAGGAACGCGGCTGGAAGATTGCGAGCACCACCAATGACTAGCGATTCGACGGAAGCCGGAAGCGGGATGCCGCGACGCGACGTGACCGTGGTGGCCATCGACGGCCCCGCCGGCAGCGGCAAGTCCAGCGTCGCCACCCAGGTCGCGCGCCGGCTCGGTTTCGGTTACCTCGACACCGGTGCCGCCTACCGCGCGCTCGCCTGGCATGCCCTGGACCACGGTATCGACACATCGGATTCGACTGCAGTGCTCGATGTCAGCGGCGACTTCGACTACACGATCTCGTTGGACCCCGACGACAATCGGGTGCGCGTCGGGGATGTCGATGTCACCGCGGCGATCCGCGAGCCGCGCGTGACCGACGCCGTGAGCGGCATCGCCCGGGTGCCGGCCGTGCGCCAAACACTCACCGCGCTGTTCCGCTCGCTGGTCTCGGAGTCCGACCGACCTGGCGTCGTCGTCGAGGGCCGCGACATCACCACCGTCGTCGCGCCGGACGCGCCGGTGCGCATCCTGCTGACCGCCGACCCGGCCGTGCGGGCGGCGCGGCGCAGTTCCGAACTCGTCGACCAGGACGCCTCAGTGGTGGCCGCCGCGCTGCACCGCCGCGACGCATCCGATTCCTCGGTCGTGGACTTCCTCACCGCCGCACCCGGCGTCACGGTCGTCGATTCGACCGACCTCGATTTCACACAGACCGTCGATGCCGTCCTGGACGTCGTCCGAACGGCTCTTTCCACACAGACAGGAGCGCATCATGGGCGCTGAAGACGAGTACGAGGGCGGCGACGACAACATCGCCGAGAACCTCGCCAACCTCGACGAGGAACTGGCCGAGCAGCGCGCTGCGACCCTGCGCGCCAGCCTCGCCGACTACGAGCTCGATGAGGAAGACGCGGATCTGCTCGAGGGACTCACGCTCGGCGAGGACGGCATCGAGTACTTCCCCGCGCTGCCGGTCGTCGCGATCGTGGGGCGTCCGAACGTCGGCAAGTCCGCACTCGTGAACCGCATCCTCGGCCGGCGCGAGGCAGTCGTCGAGGACACGCCGGGCGTGACCCGCGACCGCGTCACGTACAAGGCAGAGTGGATGGATCGCCGCTTCACGGTCGTCGACACGGGCGGGTGGGAGCCTGATGCCCGCGGTATCGACGCCTCGGTCGCCGCCCAGGCGGAGATCGCGATCGACCTGTGCGATGTCGTGCTGTTCGTCGTCGACGCGATGGTGGGGGCGACCTCCACCGACGAGCACGTCGTTCGCCTGCTGCGCAAGAGCGGCAAGCCGGTCTTCCTCGTCGCCAACAAGATCGACGACGCCCGCCACGAACCCGAAGCCGCCGCGCTGTGGAGCCTGGGTCTGGGCAATCCGTACCCGGTCTCAGCGATCCACGGTCGCGGAGTCGCCGACCTCCTCGACGAGGTCATGAAAGTCCTCCCGGAGATCTCCGCCGTCGCAGGACACGAGGTCGGCGGTCCGCGACGGGTCGCCATCCTCGGCCGCCCGAACGTCGGCAAGTCCTCGCTGCTGAACAAGGCCGCCGGCGAGGAGCGCGTCGTCGTCAACGATCTGGCAGGCACCACACGCGACCCGGTCGACGAACTGGTCGAGCTGGGCGGCAGACTGTGGCGATTCGTCGACACCGCCGGCATCCGCCGTCGGGTCCACCTGCAGCAGGGTGCCGACTTCTACGCGAGCCTTCGCACATCGGCCGCGCTGGAGAAGGCGGAGGTGGCTGTCGTCGTCCTCGACGTCAGCGAGTCGCTGAGCGAGCAGGACGTGCGGATCATCGACCTGGTGATCGAATCCGGTCGCGCGCTCGTCCTCGCCTTCAACAAATGGGACCGCCTCAACGACGTCGATCTCGAGAACGCCGACCGCCGTCGCTACCTCGAGCGCGAGATCGAGCAGGACCTCGCCCACGTCGCATGGGCGCCGCGCGTCAACATCTCCGCGCGCACCGGCCGTCACCTCGATCGGCTGGTCCCCGCGCTGGAGACCGCACTCGAGTCGTGGGACACCCGCATCCCGACGGGGAAGTTCAACGCGTTCCTGGCCGAGCTGGTCGCCGAGCACCCGCATCCGCTGCGGGGCGGTAAGCAGCCGCGCATCCTGTTCGGAACGCAGGCCTCCACGCGTCCGCCGACGTTCGTGCTGTTCACGACCGGGTTCCTCGACCCGGGCTACCGCCGCTTCATCCAGCGTCGCCTGCGGGAGATCTGGGGCTTCGAAGGAACCCCGATCATCACGAACATGCGCGTGCGCGAGAAGCGCCAGCGCGCCTAGCCGATCGCCGGCTTGGCGGGCGGCCGCACCATTGCGGTGTGATCGGGCGCGGCGAAACCGAACTGCTCGTACAGGCCGTGCGCGTCTGCGGTGAAGAGCACCCAGCGGAAATCCCGACCGGGACCGTCATCGATCATGAGCGACATAAGCCGCTTGCCGAGGCTGTGCCCCCGGTGCGCGTCGAGGACGAACACGTCCGCGAGATAGGCGAAGCCGACCCCGTCCGAGGTGGCCCTCGCGAACCCCACCTGTTCGCCTGTGTCGGACCGGTATGCCCCCACGATGCGCCACGACGAGTCGATCTGCGCATCGATATCGGCGCGGGAGCGCCAGCGACCCCAGTAGGCATCCGTGGACAGCCATCCCCAGATGACGTCGCGTTGCAGGCGCGCGGGAGCGTCGTCGAGCTCGCAATCCATTCCGTCATTCTGCGGGAATCCGGCGAGATCGCGGGGTCCGGCGGGCATGCCGATCGCACATGCGTGGCTGCGGCACCACGCCGGTGTGACAGGCTGGCAGGGTGACGATCGAGCCCCCCGCACCAGGTGAGTCGCGCCGCCCGAGCGGGCCGCGCGACCCCGGTGACGCCTGGGTGGTCGCACCGGGCGGGGAGCGGTACTGGGGGCGCTTCGGCGCCGCGGGGCTGCTCGCCCTCGACCCCGAGCGCGGCGTGCTGCTGCAGCATCGCGTGTCGTGGTCGCACTTCGGCGACACGTGGGCGCTGCCCGGCGGAGCGCGGCACGAGGGCGAGTCGGCAACGGCGGGCGCGCTGCGCGAAGCGGCGGAGGAGGCGGGAGTTCCGGATGCCGCGGTCCGACCGCGTCTGATGAGTGTCCTCGACCTCGGCTACTGGTCCTATGCCACCCTCGTCGCCGACGTGATCCGCCCGTTCGAGCCCACCATCAGCGATCCCGAGAGCCGCGAGCTGGCATGGGTGCCGATCGACGAGGTCGAGTCCAAGCCGCTGCATCCGGGCTTCGCCGCGTCGTGGGCTCAGCTCCGCTCCACGCTGGGGCTCCGGCCGGCGATCGTCGTTGACGCGGCGAACGTGGTCGGCTCGGTCCCCGACGGATGGTGGAAGGACCGCGCCGGCGCGGCGGCGAGCCTCGTCGGGAGGATCACGGCGCTGGCGGCGATCGGCGTGCCGGGAGAGCTGCTCGGGCTCGGCGAGGACACGTGGTTCCCGGAGTGGATCGTCGTGGTCGAAGGCGGCGCGCGAGGCGTCGCCTCCACCGCCGGTGTGCAGGTCGCGGATGCACCGGGGTCCGGCGACGACACGATCGTGACCGAGGTCCGGCGGCTCGTCACAGGCGACCGGCGGGTCTGCGTCGTCTCCAGCGACCGGGAGCTCGGCCGCCGGGTCACCGAGGCGGGCGCAACCGTGCACGGCACCCGGTGGCTGCGGGATCAGCTGTCCTGATCGCGGCCGCGCAGCTTCTCGAGGTCGCGGCGCTCCCGCTTGGTGGGGCGGCCGGCACCCCGGTCGCGGAACGGCACCATCGCCCGTTCCTCGCGCGGCGGTGGAGGCGGCGTCTGGTCATCGACAGCCGCCGCGGCCGGGACCGCGCCGACGCGCTTGGAGATCGTCTGGCGTACCACGAGGATCCGGTCGAATCCGGCGATCCGCACGCGCAGCTCGTCGCCGATCCGCACCGGCTGGGCGGCCTTCGCGCGCTCGCCGTTGACCCGCACATGGCCGGCCCGACACGCCGTGGTCGCAGCGGAGCGGGTCTTGTAGACCCGGACCGCCCACAGCCACGCATCGACACGCACCGCAGCATCCGTCATCGCCTCGTCCCTCCCTCCCGCACCGTCATAATCGTCCCATGACCGATGTGCTCTCCCGCCTGGGCCTGCGACGCATGCAACCGCGCGATCTGGCCGAGCGCCATCGCGTCGCGACCCCGCTGGAGCTGTTGTTCGACCTCGTCTTCGTCGTCGCCGTCTCGCAGGCCTCGCAGAACCTGCACCACCTGATCAGCGAGGATCACGTCGGGCAGGGGGTGCTCGCCTATCTGATGGTCTTCTTCGCGATCTGGTGGGCGTGGATGAACTTCACGTGGTTCGCCTCAGCGTTCGACACGGACGATTGGCTGTACCGTCTGCTGACGATCGTGCAGATGGCGGGCGTGCTGGTGCTGGCGGCCGGCATCCACGCGGCGATGGTGGAGTTCGACTTCCTCGTCGTCACGTGGGGGTATGTGATCATGCGGCTCGCCATGGTGGCGCAGTGGTTGCGGGCTGCGGCATCCGATCGGGCCGCTCGGTCCACCGCGCTGCGCTTCGCGATCGGCATCGCCCTCGTGCAGGTCCTGTGGGTGGCGCGCCTGTACCTGCTCGACGGCTCCGCCGCGTTCTGGACGTTCTTCGTCCTCGTCGCAGCGGAGCTCGCCGTGCCGGTGTGGGCGGAGTCCGGCGGCCGGACGCCCTGGCATCCGCACCACATCGCGGAGAGGTTCGGGCTGTTCACCCTGCTGCTGCTCGGCGAGAGTCTGCTCGCGTCGGCCAACGCGATGTTCGATGCGCTCGCCGAGGGTGAGCACGTTCCCGAGCTGCTGGGTCTTTCCGCCTCTGGTCTGGCGGTGACCGCCGGGATCTGGTGGCTGTACTTCGCCCGAGAGCAGCACGGACGCCTCGGAAGTCTCACCTCGGGATTCCGCTTCGGCTATCTGCACTACGTCATCTTCGCCGCGGCCGGCGCGGTGTCGGCGGGAGTCGAGGTCGAGATCGACGAGATCACCGGACACACGGAGGTCTCGCACGCGATCGCCGGTCTCGCGCTCACCCTGCCGATCGCCCTGTTCGCACTCAGCGCCTGGGCGATCCTGCTGCGGCCGAGCGTCGCCCGATGGACCTCCGCTGCGGTGGTGGCGGGCGCGGTGCTGATCGGGCTCGCGGGACTTCTGCCCGCGGGGGAGTATGTGGTCGCCGCCGTCCTGCTTGCGGCGATGGTGATCGTCATCGAGGTCGACGCCTCGCGAGCCGACCGGCCTGAATCAGCGCGCCCGGAAGTCTGAGCGGTTCACGTCGATCGCGACGACGACGCGGTCGGGCTTGGGTCGCGCGACTTCGCGGAAGCCATGCCGCTCGAAGGTCGACAGCACGCCGTGGTAGAGATCGTTGGACGGATGCTTGCCCACCGAGGTGTCGATGGGGTATCCCTCGATCGACCGGGCGCCGTGCTCGCGTGCGAACGAGATCGCGGCATCGAGGAGCTCGCCCTGCACTCCCTGTCCGCGGTACTCGCGGCGGGTGACGAAACAGGTGATGGCCCAGACATCCGGATCCTCGAACTCGCCCTGCATGCCGGGTGCGATCGCCTGCGTCCGGGCGAGCCGCGGCTGGGTCGATCTGGGTCCGACCCGGACCCAGCCGGCCGGGACGCCGTCGACATACGCGATGAGGGCGGGCGCCGGCGCCCGGCGGACCTCGTCCTGCAGCCGTTCGCGCCGTTCCTCCGTGCTGAGGCCCTGGAACTCGGCGTTCGGCATCATCCACCACTGGCACTGACAGCTCGCGCCGTCGCCGCCGCCGGTCAGCGCGTGCTCGGCGTCATCGAAGCGATCTGCAGCCGCGGGGGCGATGGTGATCTGGGTCATCCGTCGACGGTACCCGCGGGTTCGGACGCGCGGAAGGGGAGCGGGTGCCGGCGGCATCCGTTCGCGGTGGCATCCGTTCGCGGTCGCATCCGTTCGGGGTGGCATCCGTTCGCGGTGGCATCCGTTCGCGGTGGTTCCGGCGAGCGGGTAGGATAGGGGAGTTGTCCGCTCGCGGGCAGCGGGATGTGGCGCAGCTTGGTAGCGCACCTGACTGGGGGTCAGGGGGTCGCAGGTTCAAATCCTGTCATCCCGACAAGAACAAGAAGGTCTCGGAAACTTGCGGGTTTCCGAGGCCTTTTGCACCGAAGACATCCATAGCGCTCACGCGATCCCAGGCGATCAGCGCAATCAGGTCGTAGACGGTGATCGACACCGCACTCCCGATCCGCAGTTGTGCGGGCAGCACCCGATGTCGACCACCCTAAGCAAAGGCACCCAGTGGCGCGCCGAAGATGAGCGCCAGTTGAAGGAGAGTCAACAGCGCGAGCAGAACGGTGAGCGCAAGGGCGAAGGGCACGCAACCCAAGGTATCCCGCCGCCAGGACGGTCCCAATGCGCCCTGGAGTGCCGCAGAGGGTGGGTCGCCGTGAGGGCGTGGCGCCATCGGTGTGAGCCCGTGCCGTCTCCCATTGGTCTCTCGTGACCGCGTATTCCACGGCGCCGAGTTCGCTGCCGTCGCGGCCGTCGTCATCGTCGTACAAGGTCCGGACGTACTGGAGTCCGGCTGAGGCCATCGTTGCCCGGGAACGTGCGTTCGCCATCATGGTGAGCAAAAGCGCGTTGGATGTCGAGTTCCCGAAAGGAGTGACGCACCATCTCGCGTGCGCCCTCTGTGGCCAGCTCTTTCCCCAGATGTCGCCGCAGCAGCCGGTACCCCAGCTCGGCCTGCCCGGGAAGGAGGTCTTTCCTCGCCCCAAGCCGTCAGGCTGCAACAACGCATCGCGTCGAGGATCCAGGTGCGGGACGCGGTGTTGGCGAGCAAACGCGCCGACCAAGCAATTGCGGACTCGAAGGCCCCCGACGACGAAAGCACTTCCGGATGCTGATCGCCCCGCTGCTGCATGACACCCGACCCGATTGCAGTCGTGGTGCAGGATCGCTCACCGAACCGCTGATCGTCCTTCCGCTCGTGCGTCGGCTAATTGGTGAGGAAGAGAACGCTGATGAGCATGGCGATGATGAAGGTGCTGAACGCGAAACCGATGTAGGTCTGCCCGGTGACGACCGAGCGTGCGCGGGTGGTCAGGATGTTGACGTCTGAGGAGGAGAAGGTCGTGGCGAGTTGGGCCGCGAGGTAATAGTAGTCGGCGAAGACGGGCTGGTCGCCGTGCTCGCCAGGAAATTCGAGGGACTTTTCTTGAGTGTTCAGGCGTGCGTAGTGCACCGCATACGCGGTCACGGTGACGAGCCAGGCGGTGATCACGACGGCGAAGCTGAGTGTGTTCGCGAGTGGGCTGTCCAGCAGTCCGGGGAGCACGAGGACGAGGGTGACGGCAATGACGGCGAGGACGGCCCATTGGGCCGCGGTGGCGGGGATCGCGAGACTACGGCTTGGTGAGTTCGTTGCGGCGAGCCAGCTGCGGAGGGTTTCGGAGTCCACCCTGCCGAACGTGGCCTGGGTGAGGATCAGGAACCCGAGGGAGTAGGCGATCCAGAATACGAAGGCGGTGAGGGCGACGGTATCGGCCGTGAATCGGAGCGTCGCGAAAACCGCATACCCGACGAGCGCGAGCACGGACACGACGGCAGCGATGGCGAGGGCGACAAGATTGCGTGCTCCCTCGCTACTGAGGCGCGGTGCGGGACGGGCATCTGACATGACGGAATCGTAGTAGTAGGCCGCCTCCCATCACGCGTCAGCATGCGGGCAGCAGGCTGTTGTGCAGGAGCGCCCGGAAACTCCGGCTGCCTGCCGAGGGCGGTCGTCAGGTGGTTGATCCTCTGCGCCGTCGGGCCAGCAGCACAATCAGCAGGATGGTCGCGGCGACCAGCAGAACTCCGTCGACGATGACGAGGATCACCATCGGGGACACGCCGTCTGCGACATCCGGGAACGCGACTGTCGCTGACTTGTCGGGCACATCGGCGGCAGCAGAGCTCTCTCCGACTGCGATGGTCACCGTGCCCTCCGCCAGCCCCGTGTAGGTTGCGGTCGCCGTTGCACCCGGAGGGGGAGCGGTGTAGTTGGCACTCCGCTCAGCCGGCGGGTGCCTTCCAGATGAATCCGTCAGGGTCGGCGAAGTCGCCGGCGGTGCTGCCGATCGAGAGCCGGTGCGATCCGTTGCCGTCCGCGGGGATGCCAGCGGTCTTGGCAAGCGCGGCACGGTTGTTGAGGGTGAGCGCCACGGTGCCGGTCTCGAGCTCGACGTACTTCCGGCCGTAGCTCTTGCTGACCGTGAACCCGCGGTCAGCGTAGAACTGTCTGCTCGCGGTGACGTCGGTGACGCCGAGTTGCAGCACGAACTCGTCAATCTCGCGTGTGGCAGGCCCGGCGACCTTCTTCGATGACGATGCGACCGTCCAGATCGTGCCGTCCGGGGCTTGAACGATCCCGCCGTAGCCCCAGAGCGATTTCGCGGGTGATTTCAGCACCGTTGCTCCCGCGACCGTGGCGCTGTCGATCACGTTGCGGACAGTGGCGGGCTGAGACACCACCAGCGAGAGCGTGAACTGCCGGAATCCAGAGCTCGGCTCCTGAGCGCCCCGCACCCGCACCCGGTCGCTCACGTCGAATGCCGCAGCGTAGAACGCCTCAGCCTCAGCGACGTCATCGACCTCTATGGTGACGAACTCGATCGTGTGCATGGCCACATTTTAGAAAGGTTCGACGGCGGTCGACTCTCGAGTCTTGATCGATCGATCGTGGCAGCCATCCTGACCCGAACATCCCAGCATACCGATATATCGGCGGCAGCTGCAGGCAGAACGGCAGTTGCGCAGATGAATGGCGCCGCCCCCGACGTAAACTGTCCCGCGCTATGACCGCTGAAGAGTCGCCCGAACCGCGCGCAGAACACTTCGCTCCCGTGAATGCACGAGGAGCCGTGCTGGGTGACGAGGTGTACTCGATACTCGGTCGTGCGATCCTCGACGGGACGCTCCAGCCGGGCGAGCGGCTGCGCGACGTCGATCTCGCAGAACGACTCCAGGTGTCGCGGACTCCGGTCCGGGAAGCGCTCCAGCGCCTGGAGCGGTTCGGGCTCGTGGAGGTGTCGGCAAACCGATGGACGCGGGTCGCCACTCCCAGCGAGAACGCGCTGCGCGACACCACCGAGTTCATGGCGTTCGTGGTCGGCGGCGCGTTCCGCACAGCGCTCTCGCGGTGCTCCGAAGAGCAACTCTCGCTGATCCTTGAAGCTGCGGACGCCGTCATCGCCGCATCTGATGCCCAAGACGCTCCCGGCATCATGGCCGGCACCGTGATGTTCTTTCAGCAGGTCATTCGCGCCACCGGCAATACTGTGTTCATCTCGATCATGCGGGAGTCAGGTCTCGCCCTGCAGCGCAACCTGAGGGGCTGGACTCCCGACATCGAAGACGCCGCCAGTCGAAGCAACTCGTACCGCCGCCTGCGCGAAGCTGTAGCAGCACGCGATGGCGCTGCCGCGCAGCACGAACTTCTCGCGATCAATCTCCTCGGCTGAGCCGGGCCACGGGCACGCTGAGACAGGACGAATCGCGGGTGGTGAGAAGAATCGTGGACACGCAGGTGTTGATCGTCGGGGCCGGCCCGACAGGACTGGCTTTGGCCGGCGAGCTGCGACGGCGGGGTGTCGACTGCGCGCTGATCGATTCGCTCGATGCCGCGCTTTCGTGGGACCGCGCAACCATCGTCCACCCGCGCCCATTCCGGAGCCTTGGGCTGTGCTCGACACGACGCTGTCTGGCTGGCCGCACGGGCACGACGCGAACTTCGCCTTCCTGGACAGGGACTCGGTGATCCTCACGCCGCTGCCCGGGGACCGGTGGCGGGCGTACATCCGGCCGACCTCGGAAGACTCCGATTTGGTCGCGGATGCGACTCGCATCGTGGAGCGGTACGCGCCGGGGGTATCGCTTGTCGGTGTCGACAACCCGACCCGGTTCCATTGCCACACGAAGGTGGCGGCTCGCTATCGCGAAGGACGGGCGCTCCTGGCCGGCGACGCCGCATGTCTGTTCGCCGTCGCAGGGCCACGGCATGAATACCGGCATCCGTGATTCGTTCAACCTTGCCTGGAAGCTCGCGATGGTTTGCAAGGGCGACGCCGACGCGCGTCTCCTGGACAGTTACGAGGCGGAACGTCGGCCGGTGGCTTTGATGGTCACCGCTTCCGGCGATGACTTCGATACGATGCAGACGCTGATCGCGGACGAAGACCGGGCGGAGAGGGATGCCGCGATCCGTGCTACCTTCGCGGATCCAGACGGCCGGCGCAACGAGATCCTGGCAGAGGCGGAACTCAACATCTCGTACGAGAACTCGGTGATCGTTACGGGGCCTTCCTCTGGGCTCCGTGCTGGTCAGCGACTGCCGGCTGAGGTCGGCCTCGCGCACATGACCGAGCGGAGCACCCGACACATTCTGCTCGTGCTCGGCCGCTCCGCCGATCGGGTCTCCGAGGTCCGCGACGCAATCGCGAAGACCTACCCGGGTGCTTTCGACTCTGTCGTCACAGTCACCACCGACCACGATGCGTTGATGACCGGCGTCTTGCGCCCCGATGCCACCGAGCCGATTACCGCGGAGGACGTGACCATCCTGGTCGTAAGACCAGACGGTTACATCGGCCACCGTTCCGACGGCTCCGACATCGGACAGGTCGGCGAGTATCTTGAGCTGATCCGTTCTGGTGGGCCGCGCCCGCACACGTGAGCGCGACGCGATCGCCAGACGGGTCCCCATCATCCTGCTCACTTGCGTCCCCACAGCGTCAGGGCGACTCGGTGGCACCTATTCAGTGCTGTCGAGGATGAGTCGAGCTGCTTCGCGCGGCACGTCCCATTGCGGAAAGTGACCGCACCGCTCGAACCAGTGCAGTACGGCGTCGGGGAACAGCTCTATTGCGCGAGCGGCCTGTTTCGGTACGGTCACCAAGTCGCGCCGTCCCCACCCGATCGTGACCCGGCCGGGCGGTGTGCCGGCCGGGGCGCCTTGTTGGGTGGGTCCTTTCGTGAGGGCGTCCATCGCGGCCCCGGTCGCTGGGGAATCGGCCAGTCCGCGCACGTCCGGCAACACGGTCTCTTTCGAGAGCGCCCAGGGGCGGGCCGACAACTGCGCCAGCAGCAGCGTCCTTCCGACGGGGCTGCTCAGCAGGGCCGGCAGCATCCCTCGCAGTGCTCGGACCAGAGCGATCGAAGGCCGCAGCGTGGCACCGAAGACGACGAGCTCGCGGTGGCTCCAGAAGCCGCCCGGGTCCAGCGCCACGGTGTCGCCGCCGACTCCCCGTCGCGCGAGCTCGAGCACGATTCGGCCACCCATGGACTGGCCGACGGTCGAGACCCCGTCCAGCCCCTGATCGCGGATGAAGTCCGCGACGGAGTCGGTCAGTGCGGCGATCGATACCTCGCCGCTCAACGGTGGTGTCTCACCGAACCCTGGGAGGTCGACAGCGATGACCTCGCGGCGCTCGGCCAGTCCGTCCAGGATCGGGGCCCAGGATCGCCACCCTGCGCCCAGACCGTGTACGAGCAGGAGGGGCCTGCCACTTCCGCGTCGAATATGGGTGAGCGTCACCCCGGCAACGCTAACCCACGCAGGTACTGGCAGAGGTTGATCGCCGCAAGCGGCTATAGTGACGCCGTTTCACGCGTGACTCGGGGCGGTGCCGCCGCTGAGCAGTACGGTGTGCACATGTTCGCGTCAGACGGTCGTGTCGATCACTGGTTGCGCCGCGGCGTCAACATCGGCGGTGTCTTTGATGACCGGAACTCCGAGCCGGCTGTATGGAGCCAGCGTGATCATGAACTCACGGCGATCGCCTCGGTGGGGTTCACCCACGTGCGTGTACCGGTGAGATGGTGGGGACACGCTGGCAGCACGCCGCCCTACCGAATCGATCCCATCTTCGCCACGGAAGTGGACCGCACGATTGATCGGGCGCTGCACTCTGGGCTGGGTGTCGTGCTGTCCATGCATCACGCCGACGGGGTGATGTCGGCCGAGCCTGCGCAGGTGGCCCGCGTCCTCGCGCTCTGGGCGCAGGTCGCTGCGCGCTACGCGGACCGGCGACCAGGGCTGGCGTTCGATCTGCTGAACGAACCTCGCGACGCGCTGACACCCGATCGATGGAACGACATCCTGCCACTGATTCTGGGCGCGGTGCGCGAGATCGATCGGACTCGCCTGGTCATCATCGGTGGCGCGCAGATGGGAACCCTTGCAGGACTCGTCGGCATTGAGCCGCCGGCTGATGACGCGCTGGTCCTGAGCCTGCACTACTACGAGCCCTTCGCGTTCACACACCAGGCGGCCCCCTGGGAGTCCGAATCAGCGGGATGGGCCGGCACGCGGTGGGGGACGGCGTCCGACCGGCAGGCGGTCACCGCCGATCTCGAAGCCGCTGCCCGGCGAGCTCGCGACCTTGAACTGCCGCTTTACGTCGGTGAGTTCGGGACATTCCACGCCGCTGACGAGCACGACCGGGGGGCATGGACAGCCTGGGTGCGTCACGAGCTGGAGCGGCTGAACCTCCCGTGGGCGTACTGGGACTTCGCCACCGATTTCGGCCTCTACGACCGCGAACGTCAGCACTGGCGTTCTCATCTCCTTCAGTCATTGATCGGGCCGCAGCGTCGTCCCACGGGCGAGGATCTCTGCGGACTTGGTTAGGGAATCCATGAGCGCAGCCATCGGGTCACCACAGCTCGGTCAGCCAGACGGAGCCGATGGAGCTCAACGCGACGATGCCCGGACTCTGGTTGCCATAACGCTTCACCACGCCACAGCGGCGCTTATCGTGCGCGCATGGACGATCCCGACCCCTGACGATCCTCCTCCGCCGCCACGTTCGACTGCCTCACTCGGCCGTGGTGGTCTCGGTTCGGCGTACTGGGACGCGTCGGCTCGGGACGATCAGTGTTCGACCTCCACCCACTCACTGATGCAGGGGGCCGCAGAGTAACCGCCGTTGAACTCTGCCTGTGCGATGCGACCGCCCCCGACCTGCTCACGGAATTCGAGTCCGAACTGTCCGTCGCGCACCTCGCCCGTGAACACTCCGAGGTCGGCGCCGTCCTTGTCGTCCCGGATGGAGACGACAACCGACCCCCATGGCCCTTCGCCGGTCTCTTCGACCTCCACGCGGCCGCGCGCGTACCCGTGTCCGACGGTCAGGTCGACGAAACGCGTGCGTCGGCCCGCGACGACATCGACATTCGCTCCGCCGGTGGTGTCGCCGTGGCATCCTTCGCCCGTATCCGCCACTCCGGTGAGTCGCAGCCGGTTCGGTGTCTCCCACGAGATCGACCGCCGCTCCTTCGTGATCGTGGCCACGGACGGATCCCCGATCATCGACTCCGTCCAGAACCGCACATCGCGCTCCTCGCCGGGCTGCAGCACGACCCAGGCGTGCTCGAGGTACGTGCGTGCCAGGCGGTCGGTCTGGCGCACCACCACGCGGCATCGGGCCTCGACCGGATGCGGATTGGTGACCTTGACGACACCGGTCTCGCGCGTGGACGGCGATCCTGACGCCGAGACCATGCGGGTGTGATTGGACTGCGCTTCGTTGTTGTCGCGGGTGATCTCATCCGGCAGTGCCGTCACACGCGCGAAGACGCAGTAGTGGGGTCGAACCGTGAGGAACGGGATGAGCGACAGCGCGGGCGGTCGCCACACATCGGGTGAGGTGACGTCGATCTGGGCGCCGGCGGCGAGGCTCGCGACCGTCACCGACCCGAGCGGTCGCTCGGCCCCTCCGCCGAGCGTGAAGTCCTTGACGCCGAACGTGATCTCGATGTTGTTCGCCGTGTCGCGACCTTTGTTGTGCAGCGTTGCGACGAGCCAATTGTCATGGCCCTCCCATGGCACGTCCCGAAGTGCCGCATCCTGCAGGTTGCGGAAGTTCTCCACGCGCAGATCGGGACTCTTCCAGCCGGTGCTCTGCCCCCACGGACTGAAGGCGGGGTCGGGTTTGGCGTCGGCGTATCGCAGGTGCACCCGTGCCATGTCGTTCCCGGCCTGCGTGACCTCGAGACGGAAGTCGTTCGGGTACGCCGGGTCGGAGGTGTCGCGTTCCTCGTAGTCGTCGTTCAGGGCGAATGTTCCGGCGTCGGCATCCGCGTCGTCGCGTAGGAGCGTGAGCGGCCGACGATTGGTGGGTGGCGTATCGCCCGAGACGTAGTCGGTGCCCACGACGACGAAGTCCTCCGCGATCGTCTGGTCGCTCATGGCGCCCGCGTTGCGCCGCCGGTACTCGAAGTAGTAGTTGCGCCCGTCGGCGATCCTCAGCTCGACGGCCTGGCGACGACCGGCCGGCGCAGGACCGCCGCGTCCGGCGGGGTGCAGGTCGATCGATTCGTCCACGTATCCGGTGACGCCTACCGACAGGGTCCTCACTTCGGCTGCGGGCACCCACCCCAGCTGCATGCGCTCGGCCGGGGAGAGTTCCGGCGACCCGCCTTCGTTCCCCATGAGGTCCCAGCCGCCCGGGTCGCGGGTCTGGAACTGCGCGTCGTGTGCGGCCGCGTCGAAGTACGCATCGTGCAGGCCGAAATTGTGGCCGAGCTCGTGCGCGACCGTCTCGGCGATCGTGCGGCCATTGCTGATCGCCGTCCATGTGGTCGGCATCGTGAGCGCCTGGATCGTGCGGCTGCGCGGGATGGCTATCGAGAACCCGAGGAAGGGGTAGACGTCCTCCCCGACGACGTAGCTCAGCTGGTAGCCGCCGGGACGAGTCCCGTAGGGCCACTGGTGCCGGCCGGGGAAGCCGGACATCACGTTGGCGGGGATCGAGCGCAGCACGAAGACGATCGAGTCGACCGCGTCGAGATCCAGCAGCAGCGGCTGCCCGGCTGCCGCGAGGTCGCGGTTCTGCCGCACGATCTCCGCGACCGCGGCCCGGCTGAAGTTCGGCAGGCCGTCGCCCTGGGTTCTCCCCGTGGTCATGTCCGGCGTGACATAGGTGTCCCAGGCGTTCGGCAGGCGGATCGGAGTCAGGATGCCTGCTTCCACGAGGTTCAGCTTGTTGCTCGAGGTCGCTGCGTAGTACAGGCGGGTCGATTCGACCACGCCGCCTCGGACGACACCGGTGAAGACCTCGTCGCGGAGCGATTGGGTCAGCGTTGCCGCATCCGTGGCCGAGAGCGTCGTCTGGTCGCTGGTTTCCACGACCACGATCGCGACGCGCCAGTTGCCGACACGCGGTCGCACGTTCATGTTCTGCGGCACGTACGGGTCGCCGCCTCCCCACGCCGCATCGGGTGCCTCGTTGTCCGACGGCCCGACCAGCGACAGTGCCGGACCATCCGGCCCCGCCCAGGTGTCGACGACGGCGAACGGCTGCGTGCCCAGCACATCTCCTGTGTTCGCATCGAGCGCCAACAGGGTGAAGTCGCCGACCGTGCCACCGAGCGCCATGACAACGTGCGGGGCGTCAGGATCGAACGAAGCATCCCGGGATGCCGAGACCAGGCCCCCATGCGGGGGATCCACCACGAACGCGAGGTCGTCGAACGCGACAGGGCCCCGCGGCTTCACGTCCACCCGCGTCCACGAGGCGAGGTAGTGCTCGGCGGCGAGGGACAGCTCGACACCGGAAGCCTCGACGACGGGCACCACGTCGATGTCGCTGCCGAAGCCTGCGATGAGCCCGGCGGCGCCCGAGGCCAACCCCCATACGGGTGCGGGAAGGGTCGCGAGCGTCTGACCGACGGCGGGAGCTGCCGGGTTCCGGAGCTCGATCCGACCGTCGGCGAAGCCGATCGCGATGCGAGGGTTTCCTGGTGCGACGCTCGACAGTCGCGTCGCGCCGGGGAGTGTAGCCAGCGACTGCGGTGGAACGCCGGGGCGGAGCACCGACAAGCGCCTGGAGCCGATGGGGCCTGCGAGCACGAGGGTTGCGATCTCGCTTGGGTGCGCGATCGCGTCGACGGTCGCGGCCGGTGCGCTGCCTTCGTCCGCCGCCGCTCCCGAGGCCGGATCGATCGACCACAACCTCGCTCGTCGACCACCGGTGACGGCCTTGACGGAGCCGGTCGCGGAGGTCGTTGCGACCGTCGCCCCGGCGACCGAGGCGAGCGGATCCACGGCTCCTGCGGAGAAGACTTCAAGCCTGTCAGCTGTGGAGACCAGCACGATGCCGGACGCGTCGGACGGATGCGGCGTGATGTCGGTCACGCTTCGTCGGCGTTTCACATCCGCCAGGCGCGTGCCGTCGGCCGCGCTGCGGACGACCGTCCACCCGCGGATGCCGGATCGCTCCAGGTGTGCGAGGGAGCCGTCGCCGAGAACCGCGAGGGCGAGACCACTGCTGATGCCGGTGATGAGTGCCATGTACCGAGGAGGCCTGCTGCGGGTCGGTGATACAGGGGAGCCAGCCCGGCACCAATCCCGCTCCTCGCAGGGAAACAGTCGGTCGCGCTGGGACCTGGTGAGTCGTCTCCGCGATCACGCCTGGTCGTGGACGTCGCCCCACGCCGCGATGTCCACACCGTGGTTGTCCGGTGACGCGAACGTCCACCAATCCGGTGCGTTGGCGTCGTCAGCGAGCCGCCCGCCCGCACGGAGAACTGCGGCCACACGCTCTTGCGCACGATCATTCGGCACGGCCACGTCGATGTGGGTGCGTCCGCGTCCTGGCGCGGCGATTTCATCGAACCACATTCGCGGTCCGCGGCGGAGCGGGTCGACGATGAATCCGCCGAGCGATTCGTACCCGAGCGCCGCAGCCCAGAAGTCCCGGGTGCTGACGCCCTCCGCTTGAGCGATGGCTATCTGGATCGTGTGCAGGTGAGACGGGTCGGGTGCGAGCCCGAGTTCTGCCGCGATGTCGGAGACGCGCCGCGCGAGCTCGACATCGGCGGTGTCCAGTCGCCCGCGCGGTGTTGACGCGGTGCGAACGACCACGGCTTCGGGTCGTAAGTCGATGTCCGGCTCGCGACCGAGCGAGGCCGCCGCGACCGCAATGCGTCGGATGAACTCCACGCCTGTTGCGAACGAGTTGGTGGGAAAGACGGTCTGCGCACCTCCGTAGAGGACGTGCCAGCCGGCTGTTCCCGCTTCGGCGTGAAACTGCTTTGCGCTGATCGGTTCGGCCATGAGTTTCCTCCATCCACCATCCTGCGGACCACGTCACATCGCTGACGCGAATCACAGTAGCGACCGGTTGCGACATGCGTTCGTGACCAGGTCTCCTCGGCGGCCTGCCTCTCGGCGCAACCGGTGGCGATGTCGTCGGCGACGGCTGACGGACCCCTGACGCGACGAGACGCTCAGTCGATGAGACGTCTTTCGGGCCTACTCCGGGCGAGATCGCTGAATTCCAACCGCCCCACACGCTGGTCTATCACTGGTGGGACGCTGCCAAGTCAGGAAAGCTGAAACTCGAGGGCTGGCCGGCGTACCGGCTCGAAACGGGTGACGGTGAGCTTACACACGTGCATCACCATGCCGAACTGCCGACGTGAACTGGAGATCGCAGCGCCTCTCGCTGACGGGCGCCGGGGGCAATGGACGCCGATCTGGGTCGTGGTGTCGGCCGGTGCTGTCTTCGTCCGCACGTGGTTGCGTCGGGACACGGGCTGGTACGGGCGGTCGGTCGCTTCGAGGCGTGCGTTCGTTCGGATGTCAGCATCCACCCTCCGTCTCGAGCGACTCTTCACCTGAGGCGGTCTGCCGCGCTGACCGACGCGTCCCGGGTCCGCACAATCGACTCTGGTGAGGCGAAAAGCCGTCCGATCCTCGGCGGAGTATCGTGATCCCGTGACCCTCCAGCCGCGCGTCACGGTCGTCATCCCGTGCCGAGACGATGCGGATTTCCTCGTCCACTGCCTCGCGGCGCTCGCCGCCCAGGAGCGACCTGCCGACCGGGTCATCGTGGTCGACAACGGCAGCAGCGACGCCTCCGTCGACATCGCCCGCCGATTCGGCGCGACCGTCGTCACCGAGCGCGTCATCGGCATCTGGCCAGCCGCGGCGCGCGGTTACGACGAAGCCCTCGAGGACGCCGATATCATCGCGCGCCTCGACGCAGACTCGCGTCCCCACCCGGACTGGATCGCCCGCCTCACCCGCGCCTTCGTCGCCGAGCCGACGCTCGGCGTTCTCACCGGCGGTGCCGAGTTCTACGGATCGAGCCCGCTGGTGAACTATCTCGGCGAACGCTGGTACATCGGCGGCGGTCACTACTGGATCAAGAAGTTCCTCGGCATCCCGCTCGTCTACGGGTCGAACTTCGCCATGCGAGCGGCGGTGTGGCGGCGAGTGCGCACCCGGGTCGATCGCACGAATGCCGGCATCCACGACGATCTCGATCTCACCATCCGGCTGCGCCCGTCGGACGGCGTGCGCTACGACGAAGAGTTGCGGATGCCGGTCTCCGCACGGCCTCTGGTGACCCAGCGGGGTCTGTGGCGGCGCGTCTGGCGGGTCGTGCCGACCTTCGCCGCCAGCTGGCCCGAGGGCGCGGCATGGCGGCGGCGCGACGACGACCAGGCGACCCGGCGGGACGAGTGGATCCCGGAGGGCGACGACCTCACGCCCGGCGACCTCGCTCCCGGATACGGGAACTGAGCGATCCAGTCCGACTTGCGGCGCGACGCGCCTCACCGGACGATGGGGGAGTGATGACCGACGGGGAGGTCAGCGGCGCGCCGAGGTCAGGCACCCGCGCCTCGCGCACGCGGCGTGCGGTCTGGATCACGCTCGCGGTCGTCGTGCTCGTGACGGCGGGGATCGTGACCGCGCTGCTGCTGCGACCGGCCGTTCCCGCGGCATCCGAGCCCACTCCGTCGCCCTCTCGCAGCGCGGGTCCCACGCCTCCGCCGACACCGACACCCACCCCGACGCCGACCGGGTTCCCCGCCAACAGCACCGTCTACGATCTCGCCGCGCTCTCGCAGATCGACGTGTTCGCCGTGAACGCGGGGCTCCCGATCGATGACGACCCGTTCGGGGCCTTGACCGGGGAAGCCGCCACGTCGATCGGTGACGGGGCTCCGGTCTTCGGCGATCCGGTCGGCCAACCGGTCGGCTTCCTTCCCCGCGAGTACACGTTCGGCGGGACGACGGCCCCGATCATCGAGCGCCAGGAGCACTGGGTGAAGGTGCTGCTGGTGGGTCGGCAGTCCGTCCCTTCGCAGGGGAATCCGGCCCAGGTCATGGGATGGCTGCGCACGAAGGACGTGGCGATCGCGCCGCTGGATGCGCTCGTCGAGGTCGATCTCACTGCGCGCACGATAGACATCGTCCGCGCAGGCGTCCCCGAACGGATCGCGACTGATTTCGCGTCCGGGACCTCGGACACCCCCACGCCCCTCGGCCGCACGTACGTGATGACCACGCTCGTGGAACCGTCGTTCGGCTACACCCGCGGCTACCCGCTCGTCTATCTCGCAGTGCAGTCGCCCACCCTCGACGGGTTCGGCGGTGCCGACGTCGCCGTCACCGCATTCCACTACCACGACGAGCGATCCGGCTCGATCTCCAACGGCTGTCTCCGCGTGGACCCCGCGGCGATCGAGGCGCTCGCCGCCCTGCCGGCGGGGACGCCGGTGATCGTCCGGCCGTAGGTCACTGTGGGGCGGTCGGCAACCCCCGGCGTGCGGCCTGGGATCGATGTCATGCTGGATCGCGGCCGAACGCCGGCCGTTTCGGAGGGATGAATCATGCAGCAGCGACCGCTCGGACACACCGGACGCGAAGTCTCGGCGATCGGCCTCGGCACGTGGCAGCTCGGCGCCGACTGGGGTGCGGTCAGCGAGGATGACGCGATCGCCGTGCTCGCGGCATCGGCCGACCGCGGCGTCACGCTCTTCGACACTGCCGACGTCTACGGCGACGGTCGCAGTGAGCGCCTCATCGGACGTTTCCTGAAGGATCGGTCCGGCGCCGCGATCACGGTGGCGACCAAGATGGGGCGGCGGATGGAGCAGGTCGCCGCCAACTACACGCCTGAGAACTTCCGGGCGTGGACCGAACGGTCCCGCCGCAACCTCGGTGTCGACACGCTCGACCTCGTCCAACTGCACTGCCCGCCCTCCGGCGTGATCGAAGACGATGCCACCTACGACGCGCTCGACGAGCTCGTCGCGGATGGTGCGATCGCCGCGTACGGCGTCTCCGTGGAGACGTGCGATCAGGCGCTCGCCGCCATCTCCCACCCCCACGTCACGAACGTGCAGATCATCTTCAACCCCTTCCGCCTCAAGCCGCTGGACGAGGTGCTGCCCGCCGCCGAGGCGGCCGGGGTCGCGATCTTCGCGCGCGTGCCGCTGGCGTCGGGGATGCTGTCCGGGAAGTACACCACCGCGACCACCTTCGCCGCCGACGACCACCGATCGTTCAACCGACACGGTGAGGCGTTCGACAAGGGGGAGACCTTCTCCGGCGTGGACTACCAGGTCGGCCTCGCCGCCGCCGCCGAGCTGAGTGCCGCGCTCCCGAGCGGAGTCTCACTCCCCGCAGCGACCCTGGCCTGGATCGCGTCGCGGGCGGGTGTGACGACCGTCATCCCAGGGGCGCGCAACGTCGCTCAGGCGGAGTCCAACGCGGATGCTGCGGAGCTGCTGAACGCCGGGCTCGACCTGGACGCGTTCGACGCCGTCGTCCGCGACGTCTACGACTCGCGCCTGCGCGCGGCCATCCACCCGCAGTGGTGACCACGGGCTCATGATCCTCGAGTTCGACAGCGAGGTGTTCCGCTGGGACGCCCGGCCGGACGCCGTCTGGTTCCTCACCTCGGTGCCGCTGGAACTGAGTGGTGACATCCGCGAGATCCCGAGACCGCATCGCGGATTCGGGGCGGTGCGCGTGCGGGTGAGCGTCGGCGGTTCGGAGTGGTCGACCTCGATCTTCCCGTCGTCGGACGGCACGTACGCGCTCCCGCTCAAGAAGGCGGTGATGAAGGCCGAATCGCTGGACGAAGGCGGTCCGGTCCATGTGCGTCTGCACATCCTGGACGGCTGAGCAGGCGGTTATCCACAGATCATCCAGGAACGGATGCCACCGCCCGCGCCGCGCGTAGGCTCGGGCGTCATGTCGGCCGTCGAAACTGCATCGTCGGCCCTCGCCGTGCTGGCCTTCCTCTATCTGGCCGTGATCAGCGTCGTCCTCTGGGTCATCGACGCGGGCACGCATCGACTGCCCAACCGCATCGTGCTGCCCGGCTATGCCGTGGGCGTCGGACTGCTCGGCATCGCGACGGCGCTCGGCGGCGATCCGCAGCGACTCGGCCGAGCCCTGCTCGGCATGGGTGCGCTGTTCGCCGGGTACTTCATCCTGCGGATGGCCAGCCCGACCTCGATCGGCGGCGGCGACGTCAAACTCGCGGGGCTCCTCGGTCTCTACCTCGGATGGCTCGGCTGGAGCGGCCTGGTGATCGCGACGGCGGCGGCCTTCCTCATCGGAGGTGTGCACGCGCTCGTGCTGCTGGCGCGCCGCCGTGCCACCCGCAGCACCCGCATCCCGTTCGGTCCCGCGATGATCGGTGGAGCCTGGCTCGCGATCGTCCTGAGCGTGCTGCCCCTCGGCTCGTTGACGGTCGTGTCGGCGTAGCGTCCATCTGTGCCGGAGAGACTGTCAAGTCCCTCGGCCGGAAACACGGGCCGGATACTCTGGCGCCATGGCAGACCTCATCGCGCGCGTCATCGCGTGGACGCTGGCCCGCAGACCCGTCCGCGCGTTCCTGCTCTACAGCGAGCACCGCGGACCGATGCTCGCCGACAGTGTGACGTATCGCACGCTGTTCAGTGTCTTCGCCGGCGTGCTGCTCGGTTTCTCGATCGCCGGACTGTTCCTGGCCGGGAACCCCGCCGCCCTGCAAGCGCTGGTCGATGCCGTCGACTCCGCGATCCCAGGCTTGTTCTCCCAGAACGGCGAGGGCGGAATCATCGATCCCGCCTCCATCCAGGCGCCGGCCGGTCTCACGGTCGCCACCGTCCTGTCCCTCGTGGGTCTGCTGGGTGCGGCGATCGGGGCGATCGGCTCCCTGCGGGCGGCGTTCCGGGTCATCGGCGACCGCGTGCACGACGATGTCTTCTTCCTCTGGGTTCTGCTGCGCAACCTCCTGATCGCCCTCGCGATCGGCGCGGCGTTCGTGGCATCCGCCGCCATCACCTTCCTGGCCAACGCGGGTATCGGCGCGCTCAGGGACGTGCTCGGCTTCTCGGACCGCGACCTGTTTCCGGTGATCGGCGCGCGTCTCGTCTCCGTCGTCATCGTGTTCGCGCTCGACGCGCTCGCGATCGCGCTTCTGTTCCGGACGCTGTCCGGCGTGCGTGCCTCCGCCCGGGCGCTGTGGACCGGCTCCCTCCTCGGCGCGGTCGGCCTGATCGCGCTGCAACAGCTGTCCAGCCTGTTCGTCTCGGGCGCCGGGTCGAACCCGCTCCTGGCCTCGTTCGCCTCCCTGATCGCGCTGCTGCTGTGGATCAACCTCTCGGCGCAGGTGATCCTGATCGCCGGCGCATACATCATCACCTCGGTGGACGAGGAGTCCGACCGAGTGCGGGCGCGTCACGGAGCCTCGACGTTCGCGCAGCGCCGGGTGCAGCGCGCCGAAGATGGCGTCCGAGTGGCCACTGAAGAGCTGACCCACGCTCGGGCCGACGAGGAGAAGGAGCGCTCGGCAGCGCTGAAAAGATGACGGTGCTGTAAACGATCGGTTCCAGAGTGCGGCCCGATGTGCGGATCGGCACCGCCGGTAGGTAGTTTCGTTGCATGCCCCTGGAGCACACCCCCACGACCGCAGCACCTGCATCCGCCGCGCCCGTCGCGACGCATCCGTTGGCGGTCGCGCCCGTCACCGGGCCGCCGTCCTCGGTGGACGGCTTCGTGCGCGAGTTCCTCAACAACCTGAACTACGAGCAGGGTGTGGCGCTGTCCAGTTCCAGCCCGAACGATCGCTACCTGGCGCTGGCGTACACGGTGCGCGACTACCTCATGGCTCGGTGGCTCGAGGATCAGCGCCGTCAGCGCGAAGTGCAGGCGAAGGGCGTCTGCTATCTCTCGGCTGAATACCTTCTCGGTCGTCAGCTGGACAACAACCTGCTGGCCGCCCGGCTGACCGACATCGCGACCGAGGCGATGGCCGCATGCGGCATCGACATCGACGATCTGCGCCAGCTCGAGGTCGAGCCCGGCCTCGGCAACGGCGGCCTCGGACGTCTGGCGGCATGCTTCATCGATTCGCTCGCGACGATGAGCGTCCCCAGCACCGGCTACGGACTGCGCTACGAATACGGCATCTTCCGGCAGACCTTCGTCGACGGCGAGCAGATCGAGCAGCCCGATGCGTGGCTCACCCTCGGATCGCCCTGGGAGTTCCCCCACCCCGAGGCGGCGCAGACGATCGGGTTCGGCGGGTACACCGAGAAGTACGACGACGAGGGCGTGGCGCGCTCGCGGTGGGTGCCGGGCTGGACGGTCCAGGCGGTGCCCTACAACTACATGGTGCCCGGGTACCACAACGGCCGCGTCAACACGTTGCGGCTGTGGAGCGCGGTCGCCTCCAGCGCGTTCGATCTGCGCATCTTCAACGCCGGCGACTACGCCGAGGCTGTGCGGGCGCAGACCTTCGCCGAGAACATCTCCAAAGTGCTCTACCCCGAGGACTCCACCCCCCAGGGCAAGGAGCTTCGCCTGCAGCAGCAGTACTTCTTCGTCGCGGCATCCATCCACGACTTCCTCGAGCACTCGCTCTCGCCCGACTTCGATCTGGCGAATCTTCCCGACCGCGTCATCTTCCAGCTCAACGACACGCATCCGGTGATCGCCGTTCCCGAGCTCATGCGTGTCCTGGTCGATGAGAAGGGCATGAAGTGGGATGCCGCGTGGGCGATCACCCAGCAGTGCTTCGCGTACACCTGCCACACGCTGCTGCCGGAAGCGCTGGAGATGTGGTCGGTCGACCTGCTCGGTCGTCTGCTGCCCCGCCACCTCGAGATCATCTATCGCATCAACGACGAGTTCCTCGCGGCCGTGCGCGAGCGCTTCGGCGACGATGAGATGCGCATCCGCAACATGTCGATCATCGCCGACTTCCCGGAGCGGTCGGTGCGGATGGCGTTCCTGGCGACAGTGGCCGGCGCGAAGGTCAACGGCGTCGCCGAACTGCACTCGCAGCTGCTGCGCGAGAAGGTCCTGCCCGATTTCGACGAGTTCTATCCCGGCAAGTTCACCAACGTCACCAACGGCGTGACGCCGCGTCGCTTCGTCCGCCTCGCCAATCCGGGGCTTGCCTCACTCATCACCGAAGCGCTCGGTGCCGGATGGACCGTCGATCTGGAACGACTCCGCGGACTGGAGGCCTTCGCGGAGGACCCGGAGTTCCGGGCGAAGTTCGCCGAGGTCAAGGCGGCCAACAAGCGCCGGCTGAGCGACGTGCTGCGCACCCGCGACGGGTTCGAGGTCAGCGACGGCCACATGCTGGATGTGATGGTCAAGCGGCTGCACGAGTACAAGCGGCAGATGCTGAAGGTGCTGCACATCGTGACGCTGTACGAAGGCATCGCGTCCGGTCGCGTCGCCGCAGCGGATGTACAGCCGAGGACCTTCATCTTCGGCGCCAAGGCCGCGCCGGGCTACGTGATGGCCAAGCGCATCATCCACCTCATCAACGCGGTCGGCTCGGTCGTCAACGCGGACCCTCGGGTCGAGGGCCGGCTGCAGGTGCTGTTCCCGCCGAACTACAACGTCACACTGGCCGAGCGCGTCATCCCCGCTGCTGACCTGTCCGAGCAGATCTCGCTGGCCGGCAAGGAGGCTTCCGGTACGGGCAACATGAAATTCGCCCTGAGCGGTGCGCTCACCATCGGCACCGACGACGGTGCCAACGTCGAGATCCGCCAGCTCGTCGGCGACGACAACTTCTTCCTGTTCGGCATGACCGAGCCCGAGGTCGAGGCGCTCTGGGCGAAGGGCTACAAGCCGAGCGACTTCTACCAGGCCGACGAGGGGCTGCGTCGTGCGATCGACCTGATCGCCTCCGGCGCGTTCTCGGGCGGCGACCGGTCCACGTTCGAGCCGATCGTGTCGAATCTGCTCTACGACGACCGCTTCATGGTGCTGGCCGACTACGCGTCGTACATCGCCGCACAGGCTCGCGTCGACGCGGCATACGCCGATCAGGATGCCTGGACCCGGTCGTCCATCCTCAACGTCGCCCGGTCGGGATTCTTCTCCTCGGACCGATCGATCCGCGACTACATCGACCGGATCTGGCACACGCCGCCGGTCCTGTAGGCCGGGCTCGGCCGGTCAGCGGGCGTAGCGTTCCACGAATGTCCGGAGGATCCGGCTCGGGTGCGAGACCGCAGCGCTGCGGACCGCCGCCAGCGTCAGATCCAGCTCGTCGGCCGCGAAGTAGCCGTGCTCGGCGTACGCGTGGATGCGCGTGGTGATGCCGTCGACGTCGAGCTCCGGGTGGAACTGCGTGGCGTAGACGTTCCGGCGGACGCGGAACATCTGCACAGGGCAGGTCGGCGACGATGCCAGGAGCGTCGCAGTGGGCGGCAGCGTGGTGATCGCCTCCTTGTGACCGACGAACGCGCCGAAGGTATGCGGGAGGCCTGCCAGC
This sequence comes from Microbacterium pygmaeum, assembly GCF_900100885.1. NCBI lineage: Bacteria > Bacillati > Actinomycetota > Actinomycetes > Micrococcales > Microbacteriaceae > Microbacterium > Microbacterium pygmaeum. Next base: position 2,901,345 of record NZ_LT629692.1, on the reverse strand, counting down.
AGGGGATCCGCCGCACCCTCGTCGGTGAGCGTGACCGGCACGACGCTGATCGGCTCGGAGTGGGTGCGGTCGATGAGCGCGCCGAGGTAGGTCCCCACCGTCCCGACGCCGTAGCAGGCGCCCAGGAACGGAAAGTCGCGATGCACGACGTCGCGCAGCAGTGCGGCGAACTCCGCCTCGACGCGATGCTGCACCGTCGACTTCCGCTCGGCCGGATCCGAGGCGTTGAAGGGTCCGCCGCCCACGAAGATGCCGGACAGGTCCTCGAGGAGGAGCGCCGGCATCGGGCCCGCTTCGAGGCGGACGCGGATCAGCTCGTCCTCGGTGAGACCGGTGTAGCGCAGGAACAGCGCGTACTCCTCGTCGGCGGGCTGATCTTCGGCGCGCGTCGCGAGCAGGACGAAAGGCTTCACCCGTTCACGATACCCGCGTGCGGAGCCCCCTCCGCGGCGGCGATCTGCGGCAGGATCGGTGCATGACCGACATCCGCTCGCGCACCTTCGACTGGTCCGATCCCGCCGCCGCCCTCGAACAGGCGCGCAGTGCCGGGACGGGGCTGGAGGCCCTCCAGGCCATGATCGACGGCGAGATCCCGCCACCGCCGATCGCGAACCTGATGGGGTTCACGCTCATCGAGGTCAGCGAGGGCGTGGCGGTCTTCGAGTGCGAGCCGGCCGAATTCCACTACAACCCGATCGGCGCCGTGCACGGCGGGCTGGCCTGCACCCTGCTGGATTCGGCGCTCGGCTGTGCTGGCCACACGACCCTGCCGGCGGGAGTCGGCTACACGTCGGTGGACCTGAGCGTGCGATACCTGCGGCCCATCACCCATGCCTCCGGTGTGCTCCGGGCCACCGGCAGGGTGGTCAAGCCAGGTAGACGCGTCATCTTCACCGACGGGGAGCTCACGGATGCCGCGGGCCGAGTCGTCGCGACTGCAACCAGTTCTCTGCTGGTCCTCGCCCCTCCTGCCTCGCCTTCGGAACGTTCGTCCCGCCCGGGACTAGGCTGAGAGCATGGCTATTGCACGTCTGCACGGCGGTCCGCTCGACGGACAGCTCCTCCCGCTCGAAGACTCCGAACTGGATCGACTGATCGTTCCTTATAGCGAGACGCAGGTGGTCTACGAGCGCAAGGGCGACCTCGAGAAGACCGGTGAGAATGACGGACCCACCGAGGCCGAGTTCTGGTTCGTCGAGTCCGAAGACGACATCGACCCCAACCCCGACGGTCGAGACGACTGACCCTCGTGGCCGCCGGCGCTGACTCATCGCGCTCGGTCGAGGTCGAGCGGAAGTTCGACGCGGACGATGGGACGCCGCTGCCGGACTGGTCTGCGGTGCCCGGAGTGGCGCGCACTGATGCCGCGGAGATCCGCGAACTCGACGCGGCGTATCTCGACACCGGCGAGCTGCACCTGGCGCGCGCCGGGTACGCGCTTCGCAGGCGGACCGGTGGGCCCGACGAAGGATGGCACCTGAAGGGTCCGCGCGTCGGCGACGGCCGCGTCGAGCTCGGCTGGCCGCTCGGCGAGAAGGATCGGGTGCCCGACGGCGCCCTCGCGGAGATTGCAGCGGTGACGGATGCCGGGCTCGCCCCGCTCGCCCGCATCGAGAATCTCCGCACGGCGTATGCGCTGCGCTCCGCTGACGGCACGCTGGTCGCCGAGTTCGTCGACGATCGCGTGCGGGCCACCGATGCGCGCAGCGGTATCGTCCGCACATGGCGCGAATGGGAGATCGAACTCGGACCCGCCGGCCCGGCGGGCGCCGACCGAGCGGAGTTCTTCCGCGCGATCGAGGCCGCCGTGGTGTCGGCGGGCGGCCGACCCGCGGCATCCGATTCGAAACTGGCGCGCGCGCTCGGCTACTGAGGGCGCTGCGCTCGCGTGATCCCTACAGGTTGATCATGTGACCGGCGAGGCCGTGGAAGGCCTCCTGCACGGCTTCGGACAGCGTCGGGTGCGTGTGCACATTGCGTGCCGCCTCGAGCGCGGTCAGGTCCCACTTCTGCGCCAGCGTGAGCTCCGGCAGCAGTTCGGAGACGTCGGGGCCGATCAGGTGGCCGCCGAGCAGTTCGAGGTGCTCGCCGTCGGCGATGAGCTTGACGAAGCCGATCGGCTCGCCCAGGCCGTTCGCCTTGCCGTTGGCGCTGAACGGGAACTTCGCGACCTTCACGTCGTGACCCGCGTCGCGAGCCTGCTGCTCGGTGAGCCCGAATGATGCGACCTGCGGCGAGCAGAACGTTGCGCGCGGCATCATCCGGTAATCGCCCAGCGTCATCGTCTCGGCCTTGGCGATGGTCTCGGCGGCGACGACCCCCTGCGCCTCGGCCACATGCGCGAGCTGCAGCTTCGCGGTGACGTCGCCGATCGCATAGATGTGCGGCACGTTCGTGCGCATGTGGTCGTCGATGTCGATCGCACCGCGCTCGGTGAGCTTCACGCCGGTGGTCTCCAGACCGAAGCCCTCGACATTCGCGGCGAAGCCGATCGACATCAGCACCTTGTCGGCCTCGATGGAGGCCTGCGCGCCGTCCTTGGGCGTGTAGGTGACGGTGACCTTCTCGCCGTTGTCGACGACCGTGTCCACCTTGGTGGAGGTGAGGATGTCGACGCCGTACTTCTTGTACTGCCGCGCGATCTCCTTCGAGACATCCGCATCCTCGTTGGGCAGCGCGCGATCGAGGAACTCGATGATCGTGACCTTCACGCCGTAGTTGGTCATGATGAAGCCGAACTCCATGCCGATCGCGCCGGCACCGACGATGACGATCGACTCGGGCAGGCCGCGGGTCATGATCTGCTCTTCGTAAGTGACGACGTTCTCGCTGAGGGTCACGCCCGGCAGGAGCCGCACCTTCGAACCGGTGGCGATGATCGAGTTGTCGAACGTCACCTCTTCGGTCGAGCCGTCCGACTTGGTCACGGTGATGGCGTTGGGGCCCGTGAACGTGCCGCGCCCCTCGTACTCGGTGACCTTGTTCTTCTTCATGAGGTAGTGGATGCCCTTGACATGCGTCTCGGACACCTTCCGGCTCCGATCCCAGGCCACGCCGAAGTCGAAGGACACCTCACCCGAGATGCCGAAGAGGTCGGCCTGATCGTGGAAGACGTGCGCCAGGTCGGCGTTGCGCAGCAGCGCCTTCGAGGGGATGCAGCCCACGTTGAGGCACACACCGCCCCAGTACTTTTCTTCGATGATCGCCACCGACAGTCCGAGCTGAGCTCCGCGAACCGCCGCGACATAACCGCCGGGCCCGGCACCGAGAATGACGAGATCGTAATGAGGCATGCCTCAAGCCTATCGCTCGGTCGGAGGCTCGGAACCGCTCCGGGAACCGCTCCCGGTGGCGTCCGGCGTGCCCGTCGGACGGCTGGTTCCGGCCGGGTCGCCGAGGGCGTTCGCGCGGTTCTCGGCGAGGGCGCGCTGCTGTCGTGCGCGTGAGACGAGCAGGTAGACGATGCCGCCGGCGACCGCGACCAGCACGATGCCGCCCACCACCCACGGCCAGGCCTGCGCGGTGGTCGTGTCCTCAGCCGGCACCGGGGCGACCGGGGGAGCGGTCGAGGCCTGTTCACTCGGAGTGCTCACCGGCGCTGGCGATGCGGTGGGCGTCTCGGTCGGCGTCGGCGTCGGGGTCGCGGCGCCGGACACCGTGAAGGAGTACTGCCCCGAGATGGGGTGCCCGTCGCTGGAGACGACTTTCCACAGCACGGTGATCGCTCCGGATGCCTCGCCCGTCAGCGCCTGCGTGAGCACATTGCTCTGCGCGACGGGCGCGCCGTCGGCGAGCGTCGTGCCCGCGGCATCCGTCACCTGCACTTCGGAAGCACCGGCATCGGTGGCGATCTCGCCGCTGAAGGTCAGCGTGAGCTGGGTGGGCAGCGCGTCCAGCGTCGCGTCCGCCGCCGGATCGGCGGAGACGAGCTCGTCGTGCGCGCTGGCGGGGGAGGCGACGAGGAGGCCGCCCGCCGAAAGGAGCAGCGCCGCCACCGCGGCCGCGGCGGCACGCGCGAACGGGCGTCGGGGAGAAGTCGTTGTCGTAGGCATCCTTCCCAGGCTACGCCCGCCGACGGGGAGTGACGTGGGGGGTCGCGCGGAGTAGCGTCGCAGACGGCGGCACGAACGCCGCTGCCGAATCGATCGAGATCTCAAGGAGCGGAACGTGGACGCGATGATGATGAAGGACATGATGTCCCGGACATCGATGCCCGGGATGGACACGATGGACATGTCGCTGATGCAGGCGTGCCTGGATGCCTGTTCCGCCTGCGAACAGGCCTGCACCGTGTGTGCGACGCAGATGATGGACTGTTCGCCGGCGTGCATGACCTGCGCAGACATGTGCAACACCATGATGCGGACGATGCTGCGGATGCAGGGCACGACGCCTGCGGCGATGATGGCGATGCTCGACGCGTGCATCGCGATGTGTCAGGTGTGCATGGACGAATGCATGGAGCACGCGGACATGAGCGAGGTCTGCAAGATGTGCGCTCAGTCGTGCCAGGCCTGCGTGGACGCCTGCATGGCGATGAGGAACAGCATGATGGCCGCCTGACGCCTCGACGGGCCCGGACGCGTCAGTCGGCGAGGACGTTGAACCGCCGGGCGCCGACAGCCAGGACGTGATAGCGCGCGTGGACAGCGACAGGCGTGCCCGCGGCGAGGTCTTCGGCCGCACCCGCGCCGCTCCACAGTTCCTGACGCACGTCGCCCAGGACGGACCGGACGACGACGGTGCCGGTCCGCGGATCGGCGGACTCGACGATCGCATCGACCCAGTCTGACGGGGTCGCGGCCGCCAGCCGCGTCTGGATCAGATGCAGGGCGTGCCCGGGAGCGAAGGACGAGCAGACAGCACCGTGCACGCACATGCACGCCGAACGCTCACGCACCTGGAGGGGCGGAAGGTGGCGGTGCGGGGTCGACACGATGGTCTCCTGTCAGTAGGTTCGATACCCGCCAGGCTAGGCGTGCGCGGTCGGCGGGTCATCCCGAGTGACACACGCAGAAACATTGCGCAATGCCCCGACGAGGTCGGGATGCGTCCTCTCGAGGACTCGCCGATCGGATACGCTGGGCAACGAAGGAGGAACACCGTGGACGACGATCGCCGACCCGAGCCGGACGAGATCCGGCGGGCATCCGGTGCGAATGCCGACGCGGGGAACGAATTCGGTTCCTCCGACACGACGCAGACGTTCGGCCACGACTCCGACCTCTCCTTCGTCCCCTTCGGAAGCGACCTGAGCGAGGCCGAACTCGATGCGATCGAGGCGCTTCCGTCCGGAGCCGCACTGCTCATCGTCCGCTCCGGACCGACCGCGGGTGCCCGCTACCTCCTGGACACGGATGTGACGACGGTGGGCCGTCACCCCGAAGCCGACATCTTCTTCGACGACGTGACCGTGTCGCGCCGTCACGCCGAGATCACCCGTGCCGATGCGGCGTTCGAACTGGTCGACCAGCGCTCGCTCAACGGCACGTACGTCAACGGCGAGCGGGTCGATCGCTCCGCGCTGACCAACGGCTCCGAGGTCCGGGTGGGCAAGTTCCGCCTCAACTTCTTCGTCTCTCCTGCCGACCTGTCGCAGGCGGCGGGCGGCTGATGCCGGCAACGTCGGCCCGCGAACGTTCATCGTCCGCGGGACTCCTCAGCATTGGTCAGGTCCTCGCGCGGCTCTCGCCGGAGTTCCCGAACCTGACCTCCAGCAAGCTGCGCTTCCTCGAGGTGCAGGGCATCGTCACGCCGACGCGCACCGAGTCCGGGTACCGCAAATTCTCGCCCACCGACCTCGAACGGCTGCGCCTGGCCCTCACGCTGCAGCGCGATCACTACCTGCCCCTCGTCGTCATCCGCGAATACCTCTCCGACGTGGACGCGGGGCGCGATCCTGCTCCGCCGACCGCCGTCCCGCCGCCGTCGATCGTGCCGGCTCCGCGCCGCTACCGCCGCGAGGAGCTGCTGTCCGCCTCCGGCGCAGCGCCGCAGCTTCTCAACGACGCCATCAGCACCGGGGTCCTGGCCGGTTCCGACGCCTACAACGACCAGGCCGTCGCCATCCTGCGCGCCCTCGTCGCCCTCGATCGACACGGGATCGAGCCGCGTCACGTGCGCAGTCTCCGCCAGAGCGCGGAACGCGACGTCGCGCTGATCGAGTCTGCACTGTCCTCGCTCCTGCGCCGCACCGACACCGCCTCGCGTGCGAGGGCGAGTGAGCTCGCTCCGGAACTGGCCAAGCGCCTCGACGAGGTGCGGGCACTGTTCGCCCGGGCGGCGATGGACCGCATGCTCTCCTGAGCGCGACACGCCGAGCCCGGCGAAGCGGATGTCGTTGCCCGATGCCTCGGGCTCATCTAGCGTTGAGATATCCGAGACCCGAAGGAGGATGCGCATGACCGGCCATGACGCGACCGATACCCCCGGGTTCCAGAACGACCTGCTGTTCACCGACGGGCTGCCTCAGATGGATGACGAGGTCGGCTATCGCGGCGCGGTGGCCGCACGCGCTGCCGGGATCACCTACCGACAGCTGGACTACTGGGCGCGCACTGAGCTGGTCGAGCCCACGGTGCGCGGCGCCAGCGGATCCGGATCCCAGCGTCTGTACGGGTTCCGCGACATCCTCGTGCTGAAGCTGGTCAAACGACTGCTGGACACCGGCATCTCCCTGCAGCAGATCCGCACCGCTGTGGAGCAGCTGCGGGCATCCGGCATCCGCGACCTCGCCGGCACCACCCTGATGAGCGACGGCGCATCGGTCTACCTCTGCACGTCCAACGATGAAGTGATCGACCTCGTCAGCCGCGGCCAGGGCGTCTTCGGGATCGCGGTCGGCAAGGTGCTGCATGAGGTGGAGTCGACCCTCGTCGACTTCGACGCGCAGGCGCCGGACACCCTGGACGAGCTGTCGGCTCGCCGCGCCGCGCGCACCGCCTGAACCGACACCGCCTGAATCGGCACGCGTGCACTGCTGCGGTTGAACCGCAGCGCGGATCAACCGGTGGTCGTGGTGCTGGTCGGAATGCGGCCTGTCCGCATGACCCGGTCCAGGAGCGCGTCGAAGTCGGCGGCCAGCTCCTGCGCCGAATCGCCCGGCCAGATGTGCAGCGGCTTGGCCGCACCCTGCGCCTGCTGCAGCGACGTGCGCTCGGGCAGCTGTGGCGAGAGCACCAAGGGGCCGAACATGTCACGGAGCTCCTTGATGCGGAACTGGTGCTCGATCGACTGCGGGCGGACGCGGTTGACGACGATACCGAGGGGCTGCAGGCGTGGAGACAGACCGCGACGGATCTCTTCGATGGCGCGCAGCGCCCGGTCGGCGGCGGCCACCGAGAACAGGCCGGGCTCGGTCACCACGATGACGCGATCGGAGGCCGCCCACGCGGTGCGGGTGAGGGCGTTGAGGGACGGCGCGCAGTCGATCAGCACGAGGTCGTAGTCGGCCTCGATGGTGGCGAGGGCCTCTTCCATCTTCCAGACGTCGCGCACGCTCGGGTGCGGTCCGTCGAAGTTGATCGCGGACGGGCTGCCGATCATCACATCGATGGTGCCCGGGTGCACCTTCGCCCAGCCGCTGGAGGTGATCGCCTGACGGACCACCTTCTCCTTGGGGTTGGCCAGGACGTCGGCGACGTTGAGCCGCCCCGCGACCTGGATGTCCATGCCGGTGGAGACGTCGGACTGCGGGTCGAGATCCACCACGAGAGTCCGAACTCCCCGCGCAAATGCAGCGGAGGCGAGTCCCAGAGTCACGGTTGTCTTGCCGACCCCGCCCTTGAGCGAGCTGACGGAGAGTACGTGCACAAGCGACTACGTTACCGTCCCCTAGGCTGAGAGCACACTCAGCCCGAATCTTGGCAGCCGCAGTGAGGTGTGCATGTTCCGAAAGATCCTGGTCGCCAACAGAGGCGAAATCGCCATCCGCGCGTTCCGCGCGGCGTACGAACTCGGGGCGCGCACGGTCGCGGTGTACCCGTTCGAGGACCGCGGTTCGATCCATCGTCAGAAGGCCGACGAGTCGTACGTGATCGGCGAGCAGGGCCATCCCGTCCGCGCCTACCTCGACGTCGATGAGATCATCCGCGTGGCGCTGGCTTCCGGCGCGGATGCGATCTACCCCGGCTACGGCTTCCTGTCCGAGAACCCCGAACTGGCTGCGAAGGCGGCGGAGAACGGCATCACCTTCATCGGCCCCCCGTCGCGAGCGCTGGAGATGGCCGGCAACAAGGTGACTGCCAAGCACCACGCTGTCGCCGCTGGCGTGCCGGTGCTGCGCTCCACCGAGGCGTCCGAGGACGTCGACGAGCTCGTCGCGCAGGCCGCCGACATCGGATTCCCGATCTTCGTCAAGGCGGTCGCCGGCGGCGGCGGCCGCGGCATGCGCCGCGTGGAGGAGCCGGCGGCGCTGCCGCCCGCCATCGCTGAGGCCATGCGCGAAGCCGGTGCGGCCTTCGGCGACGCCCGCGTCTTCCTGGAGCAGGCGGTGGTGCGTCCTCGGCACATCGAGGTCCAGATCCTCGCCGATGCGACCGGTCACACGGTTCATCTGTTCGAGCGCGACTGTTCGGTGCAGCGCCGGCACCAGAAGGTCATCGAGATCGCCCCGGCGCCGAACATCTCCGACGAGCTGCGGACCGCTCTGCATCGCGACGCGGTCGCCTTCGCCGAGTCGATCGGCTACGTCAACGCCGGCACTGTCGAGTTCCTGGTCGACACCGCCGGCGATCGCGCCGGCGAGCACGTCTTCATCGAGATGAACCCGCGCATCCAGGTGGAGCACACCGTGACCGAGGAGGTCACGGACGTCGATCTCGTCCAGTCGCAGATCCGCATCGCGGCGGGCGAGTCCCTTGCCGACCTCGGGCTCCAGCAGGAGAACATCGTGCTGCGGGGCGCTGCCCTGCAGTGCCGCATCACGACGGAGGACCCGTCGCAGGGATTCCGGCCCGACACCGGGCGCATCACCACCTATCGGTCGCCCGGCGGAGCAGGCATCCGACTCGACGGCGGCACCACCGCCGCGGGCTCGCAGATCAGCCCGCATTTCGACTCGATGCTCGCCAAGCTCACCTGCCGCGCACGCGACTTCCCGTCGGCCGTCGCCCGCGCCAAGCGCGCCCTCGCGGAATTCCGCATCCGCGGCGTCGCGACCAATATCCCGTTCCTGCGCGCCGTGCTGGATGACCCGGCGTTCGTCGAGGGCGATCTGAGCACCGCATTCATCGAAGAGCGTCCGCAGCTGCTGACGGTGAACGCATCGCGCGACCGGGCGACGAAGCTTCTGAACTGGCTGGGTGATGTCACCGTCAACCGCCCGTACGGCGAGAAGCCCGTGTCGGTCTCGCCCGGAAGCAAGCTGCCCGCGATCGATCTGTCGGTCCCACCGCCGGCGGGAAATCTGCAGCGACTGCGCGATCTCGGCCCGGCCGGCTTCGCCCGGTCCCTGCGCGAGCAGGTCCCGCTCGCCGTGACCGAGACCACGTACCGCGACGCCCACCAGTCGCTGCTGGCCACCCGCGTGCGCACCCGCGACCTCGTCCGCGTCGGACCCCACGTGGCGCGGATGACCCCCGGCCTGCTCTCCGTCGAAGCGTGGGGCGGGGCGACCTACGACGTCGCACTGCGCTTCCTCGCCGAGGATCCGTGGGAGCGGCTGGCTGCGGTCCGGGAGGCGATCCCGAACATTCCGATCCAGATGCTGCTGCGCGGGCGCAACACCGTCGGCTACACACCCCGGCCGGACGCGGTCGCGCACGCCTTCGTGCGCGAGGCGGCGTCGACGGGCGTCGACATCTTCCGCATCTTCGACGCCCTCAACGACGTCTCCCAGATGCGCACGGCGATCGACGCGGTCCTGGAGACGGGGACGGCCGTGGCCGAAGTGGCCGTCTGCTACACCGCGGACCTGCTCGACCCCGCCGAGACGCTGTACACGCTGGACTACTACCTCCGGCTGGCCGACCAGATCGTCGACGCGGGAGCGCACGTCCTCGCCATCAAGGACATGGCGGGTCTCCTGCGTCCGGCGGCTGCCGCGAAGCTCGTCACCGCCCTCCGCGAGCGTTTCGACCTGCCCGTCCATCTGCACACGCACGACACCGCGGGCGGCCAGCTGGCGACGCTGCTCGCCGCGAGCGCGGCTAAGGTGGATGCGGTGGATGCCGCGGCTGCGCCGCTCTCCGGCACGACCAGTCAGCCGTCGCTGTCGGCACTGATCGCGGCGCTGGCCCACACCGACCGGGACACCGGCATCAGCCTCGATGCGGTCAGCGACCTGGAGCCGTACTGGGAGGGTGTGCGTCACCTGTACAGCCCGTTCGAGTCCGGTCTGCCGGGCCCCACGGGCCGCGTGTACCACCACGAGATCCCCGGCGGTCAGCTCTCCAACCTTCGCCAGCAGGCGATCGCCCTCGGGATGGCCGACGAGTTCGAGCGCATCGAGGACATGTACGCCGCGGCCGACCGGATCCTCGGGCGCATCCCGAAGGTCACGCCGTCCTCGAAGGTGGTCGGCGACCTCGCGCTCGCCCTTGTCGCCGCGAACGCCGACCCGGCCGATTTCGCCGAGAACCCGCAGAACTACGACATCCCGGATTCGGTCGTCGGCTTCATGGCGGGCGAACTGGGCGATCTGCCCGGAGGCTGGCCCGAGCCGTTCCGGACGAAGGTCCTCGCCGGACGCCAGATCTCGATCGAGGTCCCGGCGCTGACCGCCGAGGAGCAGGACGGTCTGGCAGGCGACGCGGCCACCCGTCGCCGGACCCTGAACCGCCTGCTGTTCCCGGGACCGGCCAAGGACTTCGAGAGCAACCGCGAAGCCTACGGCGACCTGTCGGCGCTCGGCACCCCCGACTACCTCTACGGTTTGCAGCCCGGCGAGGAGCACATCGCCGAGATCGACCCGGGAGTCCAGCTGTACGTCGGACTCGAGGCGATCGGTGAGGCCGACGCCAAGGGGATCCGCACCGTCATGACGACGCTGAACGGGCAGCTCCGACCGGTCTACGTCCGCGATCGCAGTATCAAGGTCGACACGCGCCAGGCCGAGCGCGCCGACACCTCCAAACCCGGTCAGATCGCCGCGCCGTTCTCCGGCGTGGTCACCCTGAAGGCGGCCCTCGGCGACACCGTCACGGCGGGCCAGCCGGTCGCCTCCATCGAGGCGATGAAGATGGAGGCGGCCATCACCGCCCCCGTCGACGGGGTCGTCGAGCGCCTCGCGATCGGAGCCACCCAGCAGGTCGATGCCGGTGACCTTTTGGTCGTGATCCGCCCGGCGCGTTAGCCTGGAGGGTGCGCGGACGCCGCGTGAGCCTCGAAACGTCTTGGAGATACCCGCAGTGACGCCCGATCGGACCGACCAGACGACACCCGACGACCCGGAGAACGTCGATCTCGGCGTGCTCTCCGACAGCGGGAGTCTCGACACGTCGGGCATCGGAATCCTCGGCGGTCAGACCGAGCAGGTCAGTGTGTCGCTGCCCGGCGGCAACGACGAGGACTTCGACGATGACGACGTCATCGGCGATGAGGTCGCGTTCGAGGCCGTCGAGATCGAAGCCGTCGCCGGCTCCGTGGATGACGGCGCGGACGTCGCCGTGCTCGAGGAATGGAACGTCGAGGACGAGCCGCTCGACGCGACGACCGCCGATGACGCCGACGCCCGCAGCCTGGATGTCGAGCCCATCACCGCGGACATCTTGATCGAGGCGGACGCCGCCATCGACGATGCCGCTCGAGCCGAGGCATCCGTCGTCGATGCCCTCCCCGTCGAACCGATCGCCGCCGAAGCGCCGCTGCCCGATGCATCCGTCCCCGCAACAGCTGCCGTCGCCACCGCCGCCGCGGTGCCCATCACCGGCTCGACCCCCACCACGCGGCGCGCAGCGCAGCACGCCGAGGGAGCCGATCGTCCCGATCGCGCGCGCGCGGTCGAGCGCGTCGTGCCCCGCTCGGACGTCACCATGACCTCCAAGCGGCTCGGCGAGTTCGAGGGTGGACGCGAAACCGCCGACCTGCTCACGGCGGACCGTCTGCTCGATCCGCACCAGATCGTCCGCCCCGAGCCCGAGGGAGCGTGGCAGCACTTCGTCTACTCGATCTCCGGGCGACGGATCAACCTCGGCGACGGCAAACGCGCCAAGGCACGCAAAGAACTCGACCGCCGGATCGCGGCACCGCTGAACGGCGGCGCCCGCTTCGTGCCGGTGCTCTCGCGCAAGGGCGGCGTGGGCAAGACGACGATCACGACGCTCCTCGGCATGGCGCTGGCCGACGCCCGGGACGACCGCATCATCGCGGTCGATGCGAACCCCGACCGCGGCACCCTCGCCGAGCGCATCGCCCGCTCCAGCGGGAAGACCGTCCGCGACCTGGTGAAGGTGCGCGCCGAGGTCACCGGCTACAACGACATCTCGGACATCGTCGCTCGCGACGAGACGCGCCTGGATGTGCTGGCATCGGACACCGACCCGCGGGTGTCCGAGGCGTTCAACGACCGCGACTACCACGACGTCGCGAGTCTGGCCGCGCACTACTATTCGATCGTGCTCACCGACACCGGCACGGGCATCGTCCACTCCGTCATGGGTGCGACCCTCGACCTGGCCGATCAGATCGTCATCGTCGCCGGGCTCAGCGTCGACGAGGCGCGGCTCGCCTCCGAGACGCTGACGTGGCTGGAGACGAACGGCTACGCAACGCAGGTCCGCAACGCCGTCATCGTCCTGAACACGGCCCGACCCGGCACCCCGCTCGTGCAGCTGGACGAGCTCGAGTCGCACTTCCGTTCGCGGGCGCGCTCCGTCGTGCGCATGCCGTACGACCCGCACATCGCCGCAGGAAGCGCCATCTCGTTCCGCGAGCTGCAGCCGGCGACCCGGCAGGCGGCGCGGGAACTGGCAGCGACCGTCGTCGAGGGGCTTCGCAGCCTCGCCTCGGCTGCGTAGCCGCCCGCCATGAGCGTCCGCGCGATTCGTGTGTTCGGAGACCCAGTGCTGCGCGCCAAGAGTGCGCCGATCGACGAGATCGACGACGGCGTCCGCGCCCTCGTCCGCGATCTCGTCGAGACCGTCGAGCTGCCCGGCCGTGCCGGCGTCGCGGCGCCGCAGATCGGCGTCGGGCTGCGCGCCTTCAGCTACAACGTCGACGGCGAGATCGGGTATGTGCTCAACCCCGAGCTCGTCGAGGTGTCCGGCGAACCCGAGCTGGTCGGGGAGGGATGCCTCTCCGTGCCCGGTCTGTGGCATGACGCGCTGCGGTATCCGCACGCCGTGGTCGTCGGCATCGACGTCGACGGCAACGAGGTGCGGCTCGAGGGCGACGGCCTGATGGCGCAGGCGCTGCAGCACGAGACGGATCATCTCGACGGGAAGCTGTACCTGGACAGGCTTCCCGCCGAGACGAGACGGATCGCGATGCGCGAGATCCGCGAATCCGCGTGGTTCTAGGCGCTACTTCAGCGACACGTTGGTGGTGCTGACCGGCACTTCGTAGATCGCGGTGACCTCGTCGGAGAAGTCGTCCATGATCACGTTGCGCTTGATGCTCATCTTCGGCGTCAGGTGACCGCTCGCCTCGGTCCATTCGATCGGCAGGATCGTGAACTTGCGGATGGACTCCGCCCGCGAGACGTGCTTGTTGGCGATGTCGACCGCCCGCTGGACTTCGGCGTGCACCGCGGGATTCTTGGCGGCGTCGGCCAGTGACATGTCGGCGGACAGCCCGTTGTTCGCGAGCCACGTCGGCAGCATCTCGCTGTCCAGGGTGATGAGCGCACCGATGAACGGCCTCTGATCGCCGACGACGACGACCTGGCCGACGATCGGGTTGGCCCGGATCGGATCTTCCAGGGTCGCGGGTGCGACGTTCTTGCCGCCCGCCGTGACGAGGATCTCCTTCTTGCGCCCCGTGATCGTGAGGAAGCCCTCGGAGTCGAACGTGCCGATGTCGCCGGTCTTGAACCAGTCGCCGTCGAAGGTGGCAGCGGTCGCCTCGGGGTTGCGCCAGTACTCCTTGAACACGTTGACGCCGCGCACCTGGATCTCGCCGTCGTCGGCGAGGCGGATGCCGACACCCGGCAGCGCCGGGCCCACGGTGCCGATCTTCGACTTGGTCGCGAGGTTCACCGTCGCCGGGGCGGTCGTCTCCGTCAGGCCGTAGCCCTCGAGGATCGTGACGCCCAGGCTGTGGAAGAAGTGGCCGAGTCGCGGGCCGAGGGGAGCGGAGCCCGAGACGGCGTAGACCACGTTGCCGCCCATCGCGGTGCGCAGCTTGCTGTAGACGAGACGGTCGAACAGTGCGAATTTGATCTTCATGCCGAACGGGATCTTCCCGCCGTCCTGCAGGAGCTTCGAGTGCTCGATGGCGGTGTGCGCGGCGGCCCGGAAGATCTTCCCCTTGCCGCCCGCTTCGGCCTTCTGCTCGGCCGAGTTGTAGACCTTCTCGAAGACGCGCGGCACGGCAAGCAGGAACGTCGGCTTGAAGGAGCCGAGAGCGGGGAGCAGCTGCTTGGTGTCCGGCTGGTGTCCGGTCTTCACCCCGGCGTGGATGTCGAGGATCGAGATGAACCGAGCGAAGATGTGCGCAGTCGTGATGAACAGGAGCGTGGACGCGCCCGGCGTCTCGACGACCTCGCGCAGCGCCTTCGAGGAGTTGCGGATCAGCTCCACGAAGTTGCTGTGCGTCAGCACGCATCCCTTCGGACGACCGGTCGAGCCCGAGGTGTAGATGAGCGTCGCGATGTCGGCACCGTTGGCGAGATTGCGGCGCCGCTCGATCTCCTCGTCCGAGACGTCCTTGCCCTGGGCGACCAGCTTGTCGAGGTCGCCGCGGTGCATGTCCCAGACGGAGCGGATCAGCGGCAGCTCGGAGCGGACCTCATCCAGTCGCGCGGAGTGGTCGGGCAGTTCCGAGATCACGGCGATCGCGCCGGAGTCGGTGATGTTCCACGCGATCTGGGCGGGGGAACTGGTCTCGTAGATGGGGACCATCACGGCGCCGGCGAAGAAGATCGCGAAATCCACGAGCGTCCAGTCGTAGGTCGTGCGGGCGATGAAGCCGACCTTGTCGCCGGGTTCGATCCCGGCGGCGACCAGGCCCTTGGCAAGAGCGATCACCTGCCGGTGGAATTCGGCGGCGGTGATGTCGCGCCAGCCGTCGCCGTCCGGGACGGCGAACAGGGCGAGTTGCGGGGTCGCCTTGACGCGCTCGACGAGCAGGTCGGTGACATTCGCCTGCGGGTCGGCGGGGACGATGGCGGGGACTTCGAATTGAACCACGGCAGCTCCTTCGGTACCGGTTGCATTCTCGGGTGGAATCCCTTCGAGTGTATCCGAGGCGGTCTGGGGCCTTTCCGGCGCCCGCCACCGCTCGGCAGGGGAGCGGACCCGCGCCGTGGATAGACTGCAAGACGCCGTCGCCCGAGCGCCGGCCGGGAAGGGGATGCGGTGCTGAACGTCGGTATCGACATCGGGGGCACGAAGATCGCCGGTGGCGTCGTCGATGCCGAAGGGCGCATCGTCGAGAAGCTCCGGGTGGACACGCCCACCGACACCCGCGCGCTGGCGGACGCGGTCATCGACATGACGCGGCACCTGAGCGCCGCGCACGACGTCGCCGGAGTCGGCGTGGCCGCTGCCGGATTCATCGACCGTGAACGGGCGTCCGTCATCCACGCACCGAACATCGCGTGGCGCAACGAGCCGCTCAAGGCGAGCCTCGAGGCCGGCATCGACATGCCGGTGATCATCGAGAACGACGCGAACGCGGCGGGCTGGGCGGAATTCCGCTTCGGCGCCGGCCGCGGGGTCGATGACATGGTCATGCTCACGATGGGCACCGGTGTCGGCGGGGCTGTGATCGCGAACGGCCTGCTGTATCGAGGCGGGCACGGCATCGCGGCCGAACTCGGTCATCTGCGCTTCATCCGCGACGGGATCCCGTGCGGATGCGGCCAGAGCGGATGCCTCGAGCAGTACGCCTCCGGACGCGCGCTGCAACGCGAGGCCAACGCGATCGCCGACGGCGAGGCCGACGGCATCGGTGCCGGCCTGGCGGCGGTGCGCACGCAGAAGGGCACGTTGTCCGGCCCGGCGATCTCACGGCTGGTGCTTGCCGGCGACCCCGGCGCCACCGAGGCGCTGCTGCGCGTCGCGACTGCGCTCGGCGAAGCATGCGGCGGCTTCCAGGCGGTTCTCGACCCCGAGCTGTTCGTCATCGGCGGGGGAGTCGCACAGCTCGGCGAGGATCTGCTCGGCCCCGTCCGGATCGCCTACGAGACCTCGTTGCCCGGCTACGGCGATCGTCCGGTCGCGCAATTCGCCATCGCCCAGCTGGGCAACGATGCCGGGCTCATCGGCGCGGCCGATCTGGCGACGGTGCGGCCGGGTGGGGAGTACTGACGGATGTTCTACTGGCTGATGAAATACATCGTGATCGGTCCGATCGTGAAGGCGATCTTCCGCCCGTGGATCGTCGGTCGCAAGAACGTCCCCGCCGACGGTGCCGCGATCCTCGCGAGCAATCACCTGTCGGTCTCGGACTCGGTGTTCCTGCCGCTGATGATAGACCGGCCGATGTCCTTCCTCGCCAAGAGCGACTACTTCACCGGCAAGGGGCTCAAGGGCTGGGCCACCCGGATGTTCATGAAGGCGACCGGTCAGATCCCGATCGACCGCACCGGCGGAAAGGCCTCGGAAGCATCGCTGAACACCGGCCTGCAGGTGCTCGGCCGGGGCGACCTGCTCGGCATCTACCCCGAGGGCACCCGCAGCCCGGACGGCAACCTGTACCGCGGCCGCACCGGAATCGCGCGCATGGCGCTCGAGGCGCACGTGCCGGTGATCCCGGTGGTGATGGTGGACACCGATGCCATCATGCCGATCGGCCGCAGCATCCCTCGCGTCGGCCGGGTCGGCATGGTCATCGGCGAGCCTCTGGACTTCTCCCGCTTCGCCGGCATGGAGGGCGACCGCTACATTCTGCGCTCGGTCACCGACGAGATCATGGTCGCGCTGCAGCGCCTCGGCGAGCAGCGCTACGACGACGTCTACGCGTCCACGGTCAAGAACCGGGCAGCGTCCGCCGCCGCATCGGCCGCGCCGATCGAAGCCGTCGGCGCCGCGCCGGTCACCCCGCCGGCGGCCTGACACACGCGACGGGGGTACGCGCCGCGCGGCTAGACTGAGCGGATGCCTCAGCAGCCGGACACCCTCGACCACTGGCGTACCCTCCCCATCAAGCAGCAGCCCACCTGGTACGACGCCGAGGCGGTCGCCGAGGTCTCCGCCGAGATCGCGACGCTGCCGCCGCTGGTCTTCGCGGGCGAGGTCGACAATCTTCGCGAGAGGCTCGCGCGCGCGGCATCCGGCAACGCCTTCCTCCTGCAGGGCGGCGACTGCGCCGAGACCTTCGCCGGTGCCACCGCCGAGCAGATCCGCAACCGCATCAAGACCGTGCTGCAGATGGCGGTCGTCCTGACCTACGGCGCTTCGATGCCGGTCGTGAAGATGGGCCGCATGGCGGGGCAGTTCGCCAAACCCCGCTCCTCGGACACCGAGACACGCGGCGACGTGACGCTCCCGGCCTACCGCGGCGACATCGTCAACGGATTCGATTTCACCGAGGCCTCGCGTCGCGCCGACCCGGCGCGACTGCTCAAGGGCTACCACACGGCCGCGTCGACGATCAATCTCATCCGCGCGTTCACCCAGGGCGGCTTCGCCGACCTGCGCGAGGTGCACAGCTGGAATCAGGGCTTTGCCAAGAACCCGGCCAACCAGGCGTACGAGCGTCTCGCCGGTGAGATCGACCGCGCCATCAAGTTCATGGAGGCCGCCGGAGCGAACTTCGACGAACTGCGCGGTGTGGAGTTCTACACCGGCCACGAGGGTCTGCTCATGGACTACGAGCGTCCGATGACCCGCATCGACTCACGCACCGGCACGCCGTACAACACCTCGGCGCATTTTCTGTGGATCGGGGAGCGCACGCGCGAACTCGACGGGGCGCACGTGGACTACTTCTCCAAGATCCGCAACCCGATCGGTGTGAAGCTCGGCCCGTCGACGACCCCGGACGACGCACTCGCCCTGATCGACAAGCTCGACCCGGAGCGCGAGCCCGGGCGCCTGACGTTCATCACGCGGATGGGAGCGGGCAAGATCCGCGACGCACTGCCGCCCCTGCTGGCCGCCGTCCGCGACTCCGGGGCGACGCCCCTGTGGGTGACCGACCCGATGCACGGCAACGGGATCACGACGCCCACCGGCTACAAGACGCGTCGGTTCGACGACGTCGTGGACGAGGTCCGCGGATTCTTCGACGCGCACCGCGCGGTCGGCACGCATCCCGGCGGCATCCACGTCGAACTCACCGGCGATGACGTCACCGAGTGCCTCGGCGGCTCGGAGATGATCGACGAGGCCACCCTCGCGACCCGCTACGAGAGCCTGTGCGACCCGCGCCTGAACCACATGCAGAGCCTGGAGCTGGCGTTCCTGGTGGCCGAGGAGCTCGAGAAGCGCTGACCGCGCCGGGTCCGGCATCCGGACCCCGCGGGCGCTGTCGTACCCCGCTCGCGCCGCCTTCGTACGCGAGGCGCCACCGCCCGCCCGTCGCGCGCGACGCGCCTCGCGCCCGCGACGCGCCTCCGCGCACCGGCGAGGCGTCTCGCGCCCGCGAGACCTCGCAAATGTCTCGATCGGCGACGCGTTTCGCGTCGTTCGTAAAGTCTCGCGGGCCGGCGGGCGAGCGCTGTGGAAAGATCCGCCGCGGGCGCCGGGGAACCGCGATCATCGGGTCGTGGCCCGTCGTCCGCTTCCGCACTCTCTCACCGTCGGCCCGTTCCGGGCCGCCGAGGCGGCGGAGGCGGGCATCTCACGGCGCAGGCTCCGCGCCGACGACGTCGGGCACCCCCACCACGGCCTCTACCTGCCGTATGCCGAGGACGCGGACCTGCGTTCGCGGTGCGAGACCTTCGCGCAGCTTCTCGGTCCTGATCGCTGGTTCAGCCACCTGACGGCTGCGCGCATCTGGGGGATTCCATTGCCGACGCGCTGGAGCGCGAGCGAACCTCTCCACGTCATCGCGATCCGCGAGGCGGCGCCGACGCGGCGCCCGAACGTCGTGGGCTGGGAGACGAGGCGCACCGACATCGATCGGACGGTGCTCGGGCTGATCCCGCTCATCGCGCCGGCCGAGGTGTGGTGCCAACTCGCCGTGCCCGGCGCCACCGGCACGGATGCCGAGACCGGCCGCAAACGCAATCTGAGTCTGCCGCGGCTCGTGGCTGCCGCCGACTTCCTGCTGACCGGTCCGTATGTCCGCCGCGCGCGCCTGCCGCTGTGCACTCGTGAGGATCTGCAGAGCGCACTGCGCTGCAATCGCGGAGCCCGCGGCACGAAGGCCCTGACGATCGCGCTCGAGCTCGCCCGCGCGGGAGCGCATTCGCCGAAAGAGACTGCACTGCGTCTCGGGCTGATGGCGTGCGGTCTGCCCGAGCCGGACGTGCAGGTCCCGGTCATGACCGCGTCGGGGCTTCGCCACGCCGACCTCGGCTACCCCGACGCGAGGGTCGTGCTGGAGTACCAGGGCGATCATCATCGGTCGGATCGGAAGCAGTGGCTGGACGATCTGCATCGGGTGCAGTTGATGCAGGATGCCGGATACCACGTCATCCAAGTGGGTGCACACGATCTCGTGCCGGACTGTTCGGACCTCGCCGCCCGCGTTCGGCGAGCGCTCGCGGGCCAGTACTTCAGGCTCGAGTCTCGGTGAGCCCGCGAGACTTCACGATTGTGCGATTCGAGCCCGCAGAACGTGACATCTGCGAAGTCTCGCGGGAGGGCGGAAGGGCGGGAGGGAGGTGGAGGGCGTGAGGGAGGGCGGGAGGCAGGGCGGCGAGCCGGAAGGGCGTGAGGGCGGCGAGCCGGGAGGGCGGCGAGCCGGCCTTCGAGCAGGGCGAGGGCTCAGAAGGTCGACGTGATCGTCAGAGCGATCGTCGCTCCGGCGGGCGCCATGTCGCCCGGCTTCGGGCTCGTGTCCGTGACGCGGGTCAGGGCATCGACGATGGCGTTCCAGAACGGGCTGTACGAGATCGTGAACCCAGCGGCCTCGAGCGTCTGGCGGGCCTCCGCGAGCGTTCCGCCGACGACATCGGGGACTTCAAACAGCTCGGGACCCTGCGACACGATGAGCTGCACGGTGTCACCCGGACGCCACGCCCCACCGCCGTCGCGTTCCGCGATCCCGAGGACGCGGCCCTCGGGAACGTCGTCGTCGAAGACGAAGTTGCTGTCCGGGTTCACACTCAGATCCCTGTCATTCAGGGCGCCGGTGGCGTCTGACTCACTCAAACCGGCGACGTCGGGCACGCTGCCGACAGAGACGACCAGCGTCAGGGTGTCACCCTGGAGGATGCTGCAGCCGGCGCTGCAGTCGACCGCGTCGCCCCCAGCACGCGGCGCCGCTGTCGCGGCGATCACCGTATCGGCCGAGACCTCGTCGGAGAACTCCGGTACGTCCTCGGCGACCGTGATCTGCGACGCCTCGGCGATGCCGCGTGCGTCCGCCGCCCCGCGGCCGGCGAGGGATTCCAACTGCACCGGCTGCGGACCCTGCGAGACCATCACCCGCACGGCTGCGTCCTTGTCCAGTCGTCCGCCCGGGCCGGGATCGGTCTCCACGACGAGTCCCGGCTGCACGTCGAGGCTGTACGTCGGCACCTCTTCGGCGAGGAGCGACCGCTCGGCGAGCAGCTGCTGGGCCTCGGCGAAGGTGCGGCCGGCCAGCTCGGGCACGGCCACCTGCGAACCCGGACCCGACCCGAACCACCATCCCGCGCCGCCGGCCAGCGCCGTCAGCAGCAGGACGAGGCCCACCAGCCACGCCCCTCGTGCGGTGCGCTTCTTGGTCACCGCGCGCAAGCGCGTCGCATTGTCAGTGTCGTCGACGGCCGCCGTCGGACCGGTGAGCGCCGCCGGCAGCACCTGGGTCAGATCGCCGGAAGCGCCCTTGCCCTGCTCGTCGCGGATGATGCTCGTGGAGACCGTCCGTGCGACCTGCGGCGCGATGCCGAGTTCGTGTTCGATCTCGCGCAGCCGGTCGAGCATCTGGCGGGCATCGAGGGGCCGGTCGTCGGGGTTCTTCTCGGTCGCCCACAGCACGAGCTCGTCCAGCGGCTCGGGCACACCCGGGTTCTTCACGCTGGGTCGGGGCACCGAATCCGTCGCGTGCTGGAACGCGATCTGCATCGGCTGTTCGCCCTTATACGGCTGCTCGCCGGTGAGCATCTCGTAGAGCATGATGCCCAGGGCGTAGATGTCGCTGCGGGCGTCGGCGGTTCCGCGCGTCACGAGTTCCGGAGCCAGATAGGCGATCGTGCCCAGCAGCTGCGCGCCCGTCGCCGTGTTGGCGGTGGTGGCACGCGCCAGGCCGAAGTCGCCGATCTTGATTCGTCCGTCCTCGGCGAGCAGCACGTTCTCGGGCTTGACGTCGCGGTGGACGATACCGGCACGGTGCGCGGCGGCGAGGCCAGAGAGGATCGCGTCCATGATCGTGATGGTCTGGGGGATCGTCAGCCGCCGCTGCTCGCGCATGAGCTCGCGGAGCGTGATCCCCGGCAGGTACTCCATCACCATGTAGGCCATGTCGCCGTCCTGGCCCTGGTCGAACACGTTGACCACGTGTGGATCGGCCAGTCGGGCGGCGGCGCGAGCCTCCTGGATGAACCGGCTCTGGAACACGGTGTCATCGCTCAGGTGCCCGTGCATGACCTTGAGCGCGATGCGGCGCTCCAGACGCAGGTCGGTGGCGACGTACACGGTCGCCATGCCGCCGCGCGCGATGCGCGCGCGGACCCGGTATCGGCCGTCGACGAGACGGCCGATCAGCGGGTCGGCCTGCTGACTCGTGCTCACGATCCGAGTCTAGGTTCGTGTGCCTGTGAGGCCGGGGAGCGCCTCACCGGCGTGCGGATCAGCCGTGCGCGGCGAGCCACGCGTACGCGGGCTGTTCCCACGCGGCATACCGGTCCGGGTACGCCGAGATCTGCACCGCCTGGGCCGCATCGGCGAACGACATGCTCTCCCAGCCCGGGATATCCAGCAGGCCGAGTGTGCTGTAGCCGTTGGGGTCGGACGCCCCGCCGAAGAACGCACGCGTCGAGCGGATCGGGTCGCGCACCTCTTCCTCAGTGCCCCAGCCCGTGCTCGGTCGCTGCTGGAACAGGCCGAGCGAGTCGCGGTCGCCCCAGTCGAGGTTGCGCAGCCATGACTCCTGCATCGCGGTGCCCAGAGCGATCGCGATCCCGCGGTCCGGCACGCCCAGTTCGCGTCCGACCGCGATGATGAGC
Source organism: Microbacterium pygmaeum (assembly GCF_900100885.1). Lineage (NCBI taxonomy): Bacteria > Bacillati > Actinomycetota > Actinomycetes > Micrococcales > Microbacteriaceae > Microbacterium > Microbacterium pygmaeum. Next base: position 2,878,985 of record NZ_LT629692.1, on the reverse strand, counting down.
TGCGCGTTGCCGATCTGTTCGGCATCGAGGGGATCGGATGCCGGGGGTGCCGGCGCCTGACTGGCGGCGAGCTCGAAGCTCGGAGCCCCCGGGATCGTCAGGACTTCGCCCGGATAGATGATCGAGGACCAGTTGAGCGCGTTCGCCGTCAGGACCGCGTCGACGCTCTGGCCGCACGCGGCCGCGATCGAGCTGATCGTGTCACCGGCGCTCACGGTGTGCGATCCGCCGGCGGTGACCGGTAGTGCGACCTCCGCCGGCGGGGCGGCCGGGGCGGTGATGGCCTCTGCCGGCGCGCTCGCTCCCGGGATGGCGATCGTCTGCCCCGGGTAGATGATCGAGGACCAGCTCAGTCCGTTCGCCGCGAACACGGCATCGACGGTCGTCCCGTGTGCGGCGGCGATCGAGGTGATCGTGTCGCCGGCGACGACGGTGTAGCCGGACGATGCCTCGGTCGGCACCCGGAGGGCGACGGCGCGCGGACCGAGGACCGCGGGGGATGGATCGACCGACGCCGGAACGCGCAGCATCCGCTCGCCGATCGCATCGTGGGTGCCTGCCACCGAGGCTTGGCCCGCATGCGCGGGAGTAGCGCTCAGCAGCAGCGTCAGCGAGCCGGCGACGGCTGCGGGGATGCTGCCGGCCAGGGCGCGGCGATAGGCGGTGGCGCCTCGGTCAGGACTCGTTCGCAAGAGATTTCCCCCCTCTTCAGACCCCGCTACCGTGTCACGGAAGTGCACAGGTGTCAACGCAAGTGACTGGTGTGACCAATGTGAACGCCGTGAAACCATCGCGCTGACCGCTCCGCGACGCAAGTGTCGGAGAGCGGGCATGAGGTGGGATAGTTGCTGATGTGACTGCAGACGATGCGACCACTGACGGCTCCCGCACCGAGACCGACTGGCTGACCCTTCCGGAACTGGCCGAGGTGCTGCACGAACCTCTCGGCCGCGTGCGGCGCCTGCTGGATGACTCCCACCTCGTCGGCTCGCGCAGGGATGGCACCTTTAAGGTCCCTGCGATCTTCCTCGTCGACGACGAACCGCTGGTGTCGCTGCGGGGCACGCTGATCGTGTTGCACGACGCCGGCTTCTCCGCAGACGAGTCCATCGACTGGCTGCTCGGGCACGAAGACCTGATCGGCGGCCCGCCCATCGAGGCGCTGCGCGCCGGCCGCAAGAGCGAAGTCCGACGGGTGGCGCAGGCTCTGGCCTGACCCTCAGGTGGCGCGGACCGTCGCCGCGCGAGCGAGATCGCGCAGTTCGCCGACAGCGGCGTTGCCCAAGCGTGCGCCCGAGAGTGAGCGCTCTGCACGACGCGAGTAGTCCTGGATCAGCTCCTCGACGCGCTCCAGCGCTCCGGTGTCGATGATGGCGCGCTGCAGGGAGGCGATCTGCGAGGGTTCGAGCTCCGGGTCGCCGATCAGCTCGTCGACGGTGCGGCGCGCTCCGCGGTCGAGACGCTCGCGGGTGAAGGCGACCAGCACGGTCCGCTTGCCCTCGCGCAGATCGTCGCCCGAGGGCTTGCCGGTGACCGCCTCGTCGCCGAAGACGCCGAGGACGTCGTCGCGCAGTTGGAAGGCCATTCCCACGTGGTGTCCGAATTCGGTCAACGCGTTCAGTTGAGCGTCGTCGGCCCCCGCCAGTGCGGCGCCGATCAACAGCGGCTGCTGGATGCTGTAGCGCGCCGATTTCAGTGAAGCCACGCGCAGCGCGCGTTCGGCGTGCGTGTCATCCGGCTGGGTGGAGAACGCCGACTCCTCGGCGATGTCCAGGAACTGGCCGATCGTCACCTCGCGGCGCATGGTCGCGTACTGCAGACGGGCGGCGCGGGCGCGAGCGGGGGATGCTGCATCCAGACCGTCTTCGAGAAGGTCGTCGCTCCACGCGACGAGTAGGTCGCCGAGGAGGATCGCGCCGGAGCGACCGAACGCCGAGGCGTCACCGGTCCACCGGCTCTCCACGTGTGCGGCCTCCATCCCGCGGTGCGCGGCCGGGCGGCCGCGCCGCGTGTCGGAGTTGTCGATCACGTCGTCATGGACGAGGGCCGCGGCGTGGAAGATCTCCAGCGCGGCGGAGGCGGCGACCACGGCGGCCGGCGGTTCGCCGGCGGACCCGACAGCTTCCTCCACTGCCCTCCACCCCGCGACGCAGAAACGTGCGCGGAGGCGCTTGCCGCCGCCGACTGCCTCGATCCCGGACTGCGTGAACAGCTCTGCTTCGGCGCCGAATTCAGCGGCGGCATCACGCTGAGCAGAAAGGAACATGTCCAGTCGCTGAGAAACCGCCAATACGGCACCCTCGGACTGTGACACGGGCCTAGCCTAGTGATCTACGGCACGCGTAGAATCATGTGATCCGAGCAAGCAGAGGGGGATGCATGCCACTGTCCGAACAGGAGCAGCGTCTGCTCGATGAGATGGAACGCCATCTCATGCGCAATGACGCCGATGTGGTGAGCGCGCCGACCGATGGTCGAACGCTGAGCTATCGAAACATCGTGTACGGCACCGTCCTCGTCCTCGTCGGCCTCGGCGGCCTCATCGTCGGCGTGTCGACACAGCTGATCGTCGTCGGCGTCCTCGGCTTCGTCGTCATGCTGGGCGGCGTAGTCCTGGCAGTGACGCCCACACGCGGTATTCCCCGTACGCCCGTCGACACCGGCAGGCCGGCACCGAAGACCGCGTCCAGTCCGTCGTTCATGGATCGCATGAACGACCGCTGGGATCGGAGGCAGGAGGGGCCCTAAGCGTCCCGCCCGCCGTACCAGAGCACCGACCTTCGGGTCGGTGCTTTTTTATGTCCCGGGGCGCTCGCGGGTTACGAAGTGGAGGAAAGTGGAGTAAAGTGGCGGCTATCCCGTCGGGGGCCGGACGAAGGGGGTGGTGGCCGATGCTGCTGGGCACGCACACTCCCAAGCTCGATGACAAAGGCCGCGTCATCCTCCCCGCCAAGTTCCGCGATGATCTGGGCGACGGCATCGTCATCACCCGTGGCCAGGAGCGATGCCTGTACGTCTTCAGCGCCGACGAGTTCGAGCGCATCCACGAGCGGATCCGCGAGACCCCGCTGAGCAACAAGCAGGCACGCGACTTCCTGCGCATGTTCCTCTCGGGTGCGAGCGCCGAGACGCCCGACAGCCAGAACCGGATCACCATCCCGCCGACGCTGCGCACCTATGCCGGCCTCGAGAAGGAACTCGTCGTCACCGGTGTCGGCGCCCACGCCGAGATCTGGAACGCCGACGCGTGGAGCGCCTACGCCGAGGGCAACGAGGAAAGCTACGCCGAGCTCGAGCAGGAGGTGATCCCGGGCCTGTTCTGAGCCCCCGACCCTGACTCCCAGCCGCTCACCCCTGGCGCACTTCCCCGGTGCCAGGTAGGAGCGGATGGGGATCAGGATCTGGGGACACCGCCCGCACATCATGAGCCTCGGCGATATCCACACCCCGGTTCTGCTCGAGCGCTGCGTCGAGCTCCTCGCCCCTGCGCTCACGCGCGAAGGAGCGGTCCTCGTCGATGCGACGCTCGGGATGGGCGGCCACTCCGAGGCGCTTCTGAAGCGCTTCCCGGAGGTGAACCTCGTCGGCCTCGATCGCGACCAGGACGCGCTGCGCATCGCGGGCGAACGGCTGGCCGGCTTCGGTGATCGCGTGCACCTCGTCCACACGGTCTACGACGGCATCGACGCGGCGCTCAAGGAGAGCGGGTTCGACGCGGCCGACGGCATCCTGTTCGATCTCGGCGTCTCGTCGCTGCAGCTGGATGTCGCAGACCGGGGATTCGCGTACTCGCAGGATGCGCCGCTGGACATGCGCATGGATCAGACGACCGGCCCGATGGCCTCCTATGTGCTGGCCACGTACAGCGAAGGCGAGCTTCGCCGCATCTTCGAACGATATGGCGAAGAGAAGCTCTCCGGGCGGTATGCGCGGGCGATCATCCGGTCACGTGACGAAGTGCCGATCGAGCGCTCCGGCCAGCTCGTGGACATCCTGGTCGCTGCCACGCCGTACGCCGCGCAGCGTGCGGGGCACCCGGCCAAGCGCGTCTTCCAGGCACTGCGCATCGAAGTCAACGGCGAGCTCAGCGTGCTCGAGCGGGCCATCCCGGCGGCGCTGGAGAGGCTGCCGGTCGGCGGACGCATCGTCGTGATGTCATACCAGTCGCTGGAGGACCGGATCGTCAAGCGCGAACTCGCCCGCGCGACCGCGTCCACTTCCCCCGCGGGACTCCCGGTCGAACTGCCGGAGCACGCACCGCGCTTCCGGCTGCTGGTCAAAGGCGCCGAACTCGCCTCAGACGAGGAACGCGCGCGCAACCCGCGCGCCACACCGGTGCGACTGCGCGCCGCCGAGCGAGTGAGGGATGCCGCGTGAGCACACTGAGTACGGCTGCCGCGTCGAGCGTCGGCGCGCCGATTCGCCGGGAGGTGACCGGGCGTCGCCTCCGCGTCGTCGAGGAGCCCGCCCGACGTCGCCGGCCGCGTCTGATGTACGGCATCGTGGCGCTCTTGGGAGCCCTGCTGATCGGTGCCGCGCAGATGGCCCTGTCGATCGTCACGACACAGGGCTCGTACGAGCTGTCGACGCTGACGCAGCAGCAGCGGGAGCTCTCATGGCAGAAGCAGATCCTGTACGACGAGGTCGCCGGCCTCAGCTCACCGCAATACCTCGCCGCCAACGCGTCGGCACTGGGCATGGTGATCGAGGAATCGCCGAGCTACCTCCGCCTCAGCGACGGCGCGCTGCTGGGCCCGGGCTCGGCCGCAGCCGGTGCGTCGTCGGTCGACGCGATCGGACGCTCGACGGTCCCGAACGCGCTCATCACCGACACTCCGCTGGTCACCGCGCCGAAGGCGACCATCGAAGGCGCGCCGGTGCAGACGCCGGCCGGAGCAACGGGCGACGGAGTCGCGAACACACCGCCGCCGCTCACCGACGGACTGCCCACCCCGAGCACACACTGATCACATGACCACGAGAAGCACCCGAAGCCCTCGCCGTCGTACCGTCGTCGCCCTCGCCGTCGTGCTCGCGGTGCTCGCCGGCTTCATCGTGCGGCTCGTGGACATCCAGGTCGTCAACGCCGACGAGCACATCGCCGATTCGATGGAGGTCGCCCTCGGCGACGGCCGCACGCTGTACGGCACCCGCGGCACGATCGTCGACGAGACAGGCCAGACCCTCGCGGGCAGCGTCCTGCAGTACGACTGCCAGCTCGACCCGCTCCTGATCACGCAGATCGACGCGGACATCATCGCCGAGAAGTCCACCGCAGAGCCGTGGTCCACCGTGTCGCCGAAGATCGCCGCGATCACCGGCCAGGCCGTCCAGGAGGTGCAGAAGATCGTCGGTGACGCACTGGCGACCGACTCGGGATCGCGGTACGCCATGCTGGCGCGCGGACTGACCACTGAGCAGTATCGCGCCCTGGCGGACCTCGACCATCCGTACCTGGTCTGCGTGCAGCATCCGGCACGCACGTACCCCGACGGCGCGGTCGGCGGCAACCTCGTCGGATTCATGGGCGTCGACGGCGAACCGCTCGCCGGACTCGAGGAGAGTCAGAACGACTGCCTCACCTCGACGAACGGATCGATGACCTTCGAGAAGGGCCGCGACGGCGTCATCATCCCGGGCACCGAGGTGAACACGCCGGCGGTGGACGGTGGCACGCTGCAGCTGACCATCAACCGCGACCTGCAGTGGTACCTGCAGCAGCTCATCGGCGAGCAGGTCCAGGACACGGCCGCCCAGCGCGGCACGATCACGGTCGTCGAGGTCAAGACGGGCAAGATCCGAGCCGCGGCCGAGTATCCCTCCGTCGACCCCAACAACGTGGATGCCTCGGAGCCGCAGAACCGGTGGAGCCACATCTTCGCCGACACCTTCGAGCCCGGCTCGACCTTCAAGGGCCTGACGGCCGCGAGCGTGATCGATGCGGGCGGGCAGAGCCCGTCGTCCACGGTCATCGCCTCCGGCGACGAGACCTTCCCCAACGGGGCTCGGGTCACCGACTCGTTCCCGCACGACCTGTACGAGTACACACTGGCCGGCGTCCTCATCGACTCCTCGAACGCAGGCATCTCGAAGTTCAGCGAGCGGATCAGCGCCCAGACGCGCTACGACTACCTCAAGAAGTTCGGCATCGGCACCGGCAGCGCCGTGGGGCTGACCGGCGAGTCTCAGGGGTACCTCGTCGATTCGTCGGAGTGGGACAACCAGCAGCTGTACAACACCTCGTTCGGCCAGGGCCTGACCACCACCGTGCCTGAACTGGTCGGCGCCTACGACGCGATCGCCAACGGCGGGGTCAAGATGCCCCTGTCCATCGTCGAGTCGTGCACGAAAGCCGACGGCACGGTGGTCACCCCGACGCTGCCCGAACCGGCCCAGGTCATCAGTGCGCAGACCTCGGCGCAGATGCGCGAGATGCTGGAGAACGTGGCCCTGCAGGCCAGCTACGCAGACGACGTCGCCGTCCCCGGCTACCGCATCGCGACCAAGACCGGAACCGGTGAGAAGACCGACGGCGCGGGCGGCTACAAGGCGGGCGTGTACTTCACGACGCTGATCGGCTTCGCGCCGGCGGACGACCCGCAGTACATCGTTGCCGTGACCCTCGACGAGCCGACTACGGTAACCTCGTCCTCGGCCAACGTGCCGGCATTCCAGAAGGCGATGACCCAGGTCCTGAAGACCTACCGGGTCATGCCCGCGACGACGGCTCCGGTGCTGCTCCCGAAGTTCGGCTGAGCCCGCCGGTCGGAATCCGAGCACCTCGACTCAGAGCCAGAACCAGTGCCAGCGCCAGATCCGGCCGGAGAACCCGATGATCGCCCTTTCCCTTGCTCAGATCACCCATGTGCTGGGCGGTCGGCTGCACACCGCCGGCGACGACACCGATGAAACCGTCGTCTCCGGCACGGTCGACACCGATTCGCGCCTGATCGGCCCGGGCGACATCTTCGTCGCCAAGCCGGGCGAGGAGACCGACGGTCACCTCTTCGTGGATGCGGCCGTCGCATCCGGAGCCGCGCTGGCGATCGTGGAACGCGAAGTACCGGCATCCGTCAGTCAGATCGTCGTGGCCGATGCCGTCGCCGCCCTCGCCGATCTTGCTCGCGAGGTGGTGGGCACGGTGCGGGGTGCCGGCGCGTTGCGCATCGTGGGGATCACCGGTTCCAACGGAAAGACGACGACGAAGAACCTGGTCGCCCGCATCCTGGAAGCCGAGGGCGAGACGGTGGCGCCGCGCGCGTCGTTCAACAACGCCGTCGGCGCGCCGTTGACGATGCTCCGCGTCACCGAGGGGAGCCGCTACCTGGTGAGCGAGTTCGGCGCGAGCGCCCCGGGCGAGATCGCCCGCCTCGCCGGCCTGGTCGAGCCCGACCTGGGCGTGGTGCTCATGGTCGGCATGGCGCACGCCGGCGGCTTCGGCGGGATCGAAGCCACCTTCGCCGCGAAGTCCGAGCTCGTGCGCGCACTCCGGACGGGCGGCACCGCGGTGCTCAACATCGATGACCCCCGCGTGGCGGCGATGGCACCGATCGCGGCCGAGCGCGGTGTGGATGTCATGTGGTTCGGCCGTGGTCCCGACGCCCAGGTGCGCGCCGACGACGTGGCGGTGACGGCCTCCGGCACCCGCTGCATCGTCAGCGTGGGCGGCGAATCGCTGCCGATGCACCTGCAGGTCCTGGGCGAGCACCACGTCATGAACGCGCTCGCGGCGATCGCGGTCGCGGTGCGCCTCGGCGTGCCGCTCGCGGCGTGCGTCGAGCGGCTGGAGTCCGTCGAACTCGCCGAACGCTGGCGGATGCAGCCGCTCGGCTCGGACCGGGTGCGGATCATCAACGACGCCTACAACGCGAGCCCCGACTCCATGGCGGCGGCGCTGCGGACACTCGCGCAGATCACCGGCCCAGGGGAGCGCACCGTCGCCGTGCTCGGCGCGATGAGCGAACTGGGCGAGTACGCCGATGAGGAGCACGATCGGGTCGGACTGCTCGCGGTCCGCCTGGGCATCCAGCGCATCGTGGTGATCGGGGCACCCGCCCGCCGGATGTTCCTGGAGGCCATGGCGCAGGGCTCGTGGGACAACGAGGCGATCTTCTTCGAGACGGCGGACGAGGCCTTCGACTACCTGGTGGGTGAACTGCGCGACGGTGACCGCGTGCTGGTCAAATCGTCCAACTCCGCGGGTCTGCGGTTCCTCGGCGATCGTCTGGGAGAATCGTTCTCGTGAGATCACTCCTGACGGCGGCGGCGATCTCCCTGGCATTCACGCTGTTCCTCACGCCGGTCTTCCTGCGGCTGTTCCGCAGATGGGGATGGGGGCAGGTGATCCGCACCCCCGAGGACGTGCACAACCCGAGTCACGAAGCCAAGCGCGGCACGCCGACCATGGGCGGCACGATCTTCATCCTCGGGACGATCGTCGGCTACCTCGTCGGCTGCTACACCGGGAACAATCCGCCGACGATCTCGGGCTGGCTGGTCATCTGGATGATGGTCGGCTTCGGCGCCGTCGGCTTCATCGACGACTTCATGAAGGTGCGCAGTCAGCGCAGCCTCGGTCTGAGCGGCTGGCGCAAGATCGTCGGGCAGATCATCGTGGTGGTGCCCTTCGCGACGGTGGCACTCAGCTTCCCCAACGCGTGGGGGCAGACCCCGGCATCGGCGTACATCTCCGTCTTCCGCGATGTGCCCTGGCTGTGGCTGTTCGCGCTCGGTCCGATCATCGGCTGGCTCGTCTACATCGCCTGGGTCACCTTCATCGGCGTCGCCTGGTCCAACAGCACGAACGTGACCGACGGGCTCGACGGCCTGGCCGCGGGCGTCGGGATCTTCGTGACCGGCGCGTACAGCCTCGTGGTGTTCTGGCAGTTCAACCAGAGCTGTCAGGCGCCGGACATCCTCGCCGACACACCGCTGGCCTGTTACCCCACCCGCGATCCCTTCGACCTCGCGATCGTCTCGGCGGCTTTTGCGGCAGCGCTGGTCGGATTCCTCTGGTGGAATGCGCCCAAGGCGAATGTGTTCATGGGCGACGTGGGCTCGATGGCGATCGGCGGCGTGATCGCCGCGATGTCGATCCTCTCGCGCACCGAGATCCTCGGCGTCCTCATCGCCGGCGCGTTCATCATCGGCCCGGGCTCGGTCATCCTGCAGCGCATGTACTTCAAGGTGACCCGTGGCAAACGGCTGTTCCTGATGAGCCCGTTCCATCACCATCTGGAGATGCGCGGCTGGTCGGAGATCTCGATCGTCGTGCGCATGTGGATCATCGCCGGCCTGCTCGCCGTCACCGGTGTCGGGCTGTTCTACGTCGAATGGCTCTCCCGGGCATGAGCGGCGAGCGCCTGGATTCGCTGACCAGCTGGTACGCCGACTGGAAGGGCCTGCGCGTGGCCGTGCTCGGGCTGTCGGTCACCGGATTCTCCGTCGCGGACACGCTCGCCGAACTCGGCGCCGACGTGCTCGTCCTCTCCGAATCGGCAGACCCCGAGTACGCCCGGCTGCTGCCGGTGATCGGGGTCCGCTCCTGGATCGGGCCCCTCGATGTGGTCCCGTCCGAACTGAGCGACTTCGCACCTGCGGTGGTCATCGCCTCGCCGGGGTTCTCACCGCGGCATCCGATCATCGACTGGACGCTCCGAAGCCGCATCGCCCTGTGGGGAGATGTGGAGCTGGCGTGGCGTGTGCGGGACAAGATCGTCCGCTCGGACGGCTCGCCGGCCGAGTGGATGCTGGTGACCGGCACGAACGGCAAGACCACGACGACCCGCTTGACGGCGACGATGCTCGTCGCGGGCGGCCTGCGTGCGGCTCCGGTCGGCAACATCGGCGTCCCGATTCTGGACGCGGTTCGCGATCCGGCCGGTTTCGACGCGCTCGTGGTGGAGCTCTCGAGCCACCAGCTCTGGTACCTGGGACAGCAGACCGGCCCGCAGCCGGTCTCGCCGTACGCCAGCGTGTGCCTGAACCTCGCGGACGACCACCTCGAATGGCACGGATCGTTCGAGGCGTATCGCGACGCCAAGGCGCACGTCTACGACCGCACCCGGATCGCCTGCGTCTACAACAAGGCGGACGCGGCGACCCGCGCGATGGTCGAGGACGCCGAGGTCGTCGAGGGGGCGCGCGCCATCGGGTTCGACCTGGGCGTGCCCGGACCCAGCGATCTCGGAGTGGTGGACGGGATCCTCGTCGACCGCGCGTTCCTTGAGGACCGCGCCACGACCGCCCTCGAACTGACGACGGTCGACCGGCTGGCCGAACGTGGGCTCGCCGCCCCGCACATGGTCGCCAACGTGCTCGCGGCGTCCGCGCTCGCGCGGTCGCTCGGCGTGGACCCGGCGGCCGTCGGCACCGCGATCCGGACGTTCCGGCTGGACCCGCACCGCATCGAGGTCGTCGAGGTCGTGGAGGGCGTCACGTGGGTCGATGACTCGAAGGCGACGAACCCTCACGCCGCGGCATCCTCCCTCGCCGCCTACCCCGGTGCGGTCTGGATCGTCGGCGGCCTGCTGAAGGGCGTGGACATCTCCGACCTCGTCTCGGGGCGCGGGTCCGGCGCGAAGGCGGCCATCGTCATCGGCCTCGAGCGCGACCACGTCGTCTCGGCGTTCTCACGACACGCGCCGCAGGTCCCGGTCTTCGAGGTCGACGCCGATGAGACTGAAGAGGTCATGGCGCTGGTGGTCGAACTGGCCGCCGGGATCGCACGTGACGGGGACGTCGTACTGCTCGCCCCCGCCGCCGCATCCTTCGATCAGTTCACCTCCTACGCCGACCGCGGCAGGCGATTCGCCGATGCGGTGCGGAAGCGGATCGTGAGGGGGACCGGTGCCGAGCACGACCCAGACTCCGAGTCGTCCGGCCGCGAACCCGCCTGATTCCGCCGGCGGCCGCGGCCTTGCTGCGCGCGTCTCGCTCGGCCGAGTCTTCGCGCCGGTACCGAGCGAGTTCCTGCTCATCGCCTCCACGGCGCTGCTGCTGACCGGATTCGGTCTGGTGATGGTCCTGTCCGCGACCTCTGCCACGGCGACCGCCGCCGGGGAGGCGCCGTACGACGCGGCGATCAAGCAGGCGGTGTTCGCTGTGCTCGGCATCCCGCTGATGTTCGTCGCCAGCCGCATGCCGATCTCGCTCTGGAAACGGCTCGCGTGGCCGGCGCTCATCGTGGCCGTCCTCCTCCAGCTGCTCGTCTTCGTCCCCGGACTGGGTGTGGAAGCCCACGGCAACCGGAACTGGATCCTCATCGCGGGCATCCAGTTCCAGCCCGCCGAGTTCCTCAAGCTCGGTCTCGCGCTGTGGATGGGCTACGTGCTCTACCGCAAGCAGACGCTGCTGGGTCTGTGGCGCCACGTGTTCATCCCGGTCGTCCCCGTCGGCATCCTGGTGATCGGCACCGTGCTGGCCGGCCGCGACCTGGGAACGACGATGATCCTGGTCCTGGTGATCCTCGGCGCCCTGTTCTTCTCGGGCGTCAAGCTGCGGATCTTCATCCTGCCGGCCCTCGGCGCGGTGGTTGCGATGTTCCTGTTCGCCGTCACCAGCCCGGACCGGATGCGCCGCATCATGAGCTTCCTGGACGCGGACTGTCTCGCCGACTACGTCAACAGCTGCTACCAGCCGCTGCACGGCATGTGGGCGCTGGCCGGCGGCGGCATCTTCGGTCTGGGGCTGGGCAACTCCAAGGAGAAGTACGACTGGCTCCCCGCTGCGCCCAACGACTACATCTTCGCGATCGTGGGGGAGGAGCTCGGCCTGATCGGCTGCGCCGTCGTCCTCGCCCTGTTCGCGCTGTTCGCCGTGGGCGCCTTCCATGTGATCCGCAAGACCGACGACCCGTTCGTGCGCATCGTCTCGGGCGCCATCACGATCTGGATCGTCGGGCAGGCGCTCATCAACATCGGCGTCGTGCTGCGGCTGTTCCCGGTGCTGGGCGTTCCGCTGCCGTTCATGTCGCAGGGCGGCACGTCGCTGCTGTCGGTGCTGCTCGCCTCGGGTGTGCTGCTGTCGTTCGCCCGATCGTTGCCGGTCAAGACCGCCATGATGCCGAGTGCGAAGGGTCGCAGTACCGCCCGTTAGGGTCGAGGAGTGACGACCTACCTCCTCGCCGGCGGCGGCACGGCCGGCCATGTCAACCCGCTGCTCGCGGTGGCTGACGCGTTGCGCGCCCGGAATCCCGACGCGGAGATCCTGGTCCTGGGCACGCGCGAGGGGCTGGAGGCGCGGCTGGTGCCGGAGCGCGGCTACGAGCTGCTGTTCGTCGACAAGGTGCCCTTCCCGCGGCGTCCCGATCGGGCGGCCGCGACATTCCCTGCGCGGTTCCGGCGCGCGGTCGCGCAGGTGCGCGCACACCTCCGCGAACGCGCCGTGGATGTCGTGGTGGGCTTCGGCGGATACGCATCCGCGCCCGCCTACATCGCCGCGCGGCGCGCGCGGGTGCCCGTCGTCGTGCACGAGGCCAATGCGAAGCCGGGGATGGCCAACGCCCTCGGCGCACGTCGTGCCGCGCAGGTCGGGGTGGCGTTCGCGGGCACGCGGCTGAAGGGCTCGCAGGTGGTGGGGATGCCACTCCGGCGGGAGATCGTCGATCTCGAGCCCGGTACCTTGCGCGCCGCGGCTGCGGAGCATTTCGGACTCGACGCCGGCACGCCCACGCTGCTGGTCTTCGGCGGGTCGCTCGGCGCGCAGCGACTGAACGAGGCGTTCGGCGGTGCGTGGCGCGACATCCTGGCGGCAGGCTGGCAGCTGCTGCACGTGACCGGCGAGCGGTCCGATCTTCCTGATCCGGGCGTTGCGGGGTACGCCGTGCTGCGGTACGTCGACCGGATGGATCTGGCCTTCGCGCTCGCGGATCTCATCGTCTCCCGCGCCGGTGCGGCCACCGTCAGCGAGATCAGCGCCCTGGGGATCCCCGCGGTCTACGTCCCATATGCCGTCGGCAATGGAGAGCAGGCCCTCAACGCAGCGTCGGCCATTCGTGCGGGGGCCGCGATCCTGATTCCGGATGCCGCGTTCACCGCCGATCGCGTGCGCGCCGAGGTGGTCCCGCTGCTGAACGACGCGGAGCGGCGGATCTCGATGCGACAGGCCGCGGCATCCGCCGGCACTCGCAATGGAACCGAGAACGTCGTCGCGATGATCGACGCCGCGCTGGCGTCGCGCGGATAGACAGCACGGGCGCGCCGGGTCTGCGGCATCCTTCGTCCAACTTAGGATGAACGGGTCATGATCAGACCCGACCTGAGCCTTCCCATCCCCGCGACGATCGAGTCGGCGCACTTCATCGGCATCGGCGGATCCGGCATGTCGGGCCTGGCTCGGATGTTCCTCGAGCGGGGCATCCGCGTGTCCGGCTCCGATCGCGCTGACAGCCCGTCCTTGCGGGCGCTGGCCGATGCCGGCGCCACCGTGTACGTCGGCCATGACGCCGCACATCTGGGCGACGCAGACACCGTAGTGCACACCGGTGCCATCTGGCCGGAGAACCCCGAGTTCGTGCTGGCCAAGGAGCGCGGACTGGCGGTCATCCACCGGTCGCAGGCGCTGTTCTGGCTGATCGGCGGCCGCCGACTGGTCTCCGTGGCCGGGGCCCACGGCAAGACGACCTCGACGGGGATGATCGTCACCGCCCTGCAGGCCATGGATGCGCATCCGACGTTCGTCAACGGCGGCGTGATCGCTCAGCTCGGCGTCTCCAGCGGCACCGGCGATGACGAGCTGTTCGTCATCGAAGCTGACGAGTCGGACGGCACCTTCCTGCTCTACGACACCTCCATCGCCCTCATCACGAATGTCGACCCCGATCATCTGGACCACTACGGGTCCCGCGATGCCTTCGACGATGCATTCGCCCGCTTCGCGAACGAGGCGCGTGAGGCCGTCGTGATCTCCTCCGACGATGCCGGCGCCCGCGCGGTGCGCGAGCGGATCTCGCATCCGAACGTCGTCACATTCGGTGAGGCCGCCGAGGCCGACCTGCGGGTCTCGGGCGTGCGCACGGACGGCGCCGTCGAATTCTCGCTCACCCACGGCGGGAGCACCGTCCGGGTGCGCCTGGCGGTGCCCGGCCACCACAACGCGATCAATGCCGCCGGCGCCGTGGCCGTGCTGCTCGCCCTCGGACACGGATTCGAGGATGCCGCTCGCGCCGTGGCGGGCTTCGAGGGGACCGTGCGCCGATTCGAGCTGCACGGGGTCCGGCGCGGTGTCAGCGTCTACGACGACTATGCGCACCACCCCACCGAGGTGGCGGCGGCGCTCACCGCCGCGCGCACGGTGGTCGGGACCGGTCGGATCATCGCGATCCAGCAGCCGCACACCTACTCGCGCACTCAGCTGATGTACCGCGAATTCGCTGACGTGCTCGAGACGCTGGCCGATCACACGGTGATGCTCGACGTGTACGGCGCACGGGAGGACCCGGTCCCCGGCGTCACGGGCGAACTGGTCAGCTCCGCATTCGCCGACCCGTCGCACGTGCATTTCGTCGCCGACTGGCAGGAGGCCGCCGACTACACCGCGACGGTCGCCAGGGACGGCGACTTCGTCATCACCCTCGGCTGCGGGAACGTGAACCTCCTCATCCCGCAGGTCCTCGACGCGCTCGCCGGCACGCCCGACGAACCCGCTGCGGGAGCGTAGCGCCGGATGCGTCGTCCGCCGCCTCTGCCGCCGGCTGCGCCACCGGCCGCGCAGCCGACCTCAGGCGCGCCGTCGCGGACCCGAGCCTCCGACCTGCCGGACCAGGAGCAGGCGTCGTCTCCGATCGCGCCGGTGATCCCGTTGTCTGCGACACCGGGATCGGATGCCTCGAACCGGCCCATCGCAGGCGAGCCGTTCCCTCCGGCCGACGACAATCCGGTGCGCCTCCGGGAGGTCTGGTCGGCCGCCCGGGCGCGACGCAAGGCGCTGCGCGCCGAGATGCGCCGGTTCACGGGCCGCCAGCGGCGCCGCCGCGCGCTCTGGCTCGGCGCAGTGACCGCCGTCGTGCTGCTCGTGCTGGGGACGCTGGGCGCCGCGTACAGTCCGCTGTTCGCCGTCGAAGACGTCCGCATCATCGGCGCGCAGCAGCTGGACACCGGCGCCGTGCAGGAGGCGCTGGCCGGCCAGGTCGGCACGCCGTTGCCACTGGTCGACGAGAGTGAGGTCAAGGCTGCGCTCGTCGCCTTCCCGCTCATCGAGTCGTACTCGCTCGAGGCGCGCCCGCCCCACGAGCTGATCGTCAGGATCGTCGAGCGCACGCCGGTCGGCGTGATCCAGACAGCGGCCGGCTTCAGCCTCGTCGATGCCGCGGGGGTCGTGCTCTCCACGACGCAGACGCCTGCGGCGGGCAGACCGCTGCTGAGCGTCGAGGGCGGCACGGGCTCACGCGCATTCGAGTCCGTCGGGCGGGTGATCCGCTCGCTCCCGGAGTCGATCCTCACCCAGGTGACCGCCGTGACCGCGACCACTCCCGACGATGTCACGCTGAGTCTTGGCGGCTCGAACGCCTCGATCGTATGGGGGAGCGCCGAGGATTCCGCGTACAAGGCCGTGGTGCTCGCCACCGCGATGGCTGCCCGGCCCCCGGCATCCGTCAGCGTGTACGACGTCTCCTCGCCCAACGCCATCGTCGTCCGCTGAGGCGAGTTCGACGGGGGATGTCGCGACACGCCCACCGGCATCCGTTCGGCGGCCTCGCCTCCGCTTACTTTCAGTGGAGGAAATGCATACCGGGCAATTGTTTTAACTTCTAGTTGAAGTTGAAACTTCGCTCCCGGTTCGCAGAGCCCCTTTTCGACAGGTGCAGCACATACGGAGGCCGGCATGAGCCAGAACCAGAACTACCTCGCGGTGATCAAGGTCGTCGGCGTCGGCGGGGGCGGCGTCAACGCCGTCAACCGCATGATCGACCTCGGTCTGCGAGGCGTGGAATTCATCGCGATCAACACCGACGCCCAAGCGCTGCTGATGAGCGACGCCGACGTCAAGCTCGACGTCGGACGCGAGCTCACCCGCGGACTCGGCGCAGGCGCCGACCCCGAGGTCGGCCGCCGCGCCGCAGAGGACCACGCGGAGGAGATCGAAGAGGCGCTCCGCGGCGCCGACATGGTGTTCGTCACCGCCGGCGAGGGCGGCGGCACCGGCACCGGTGGCGCGCCCGTCGTCGCGAAGATCGCGAAGTCGATCGGCGCCCTGACCATCGGTGTGGTGACCAAGCCGTTCTCATTCGAGGGTCGTCGTCGCCAGAGCCAGGCAGAGACCGGCGTGCAGAAGCTGAAGGAAGAAGTCGACACGCTCATCGTCGTGCCGAACGACCGCCTGCTGGAGATCAGCGACCGCGGTATCTCGATGATCGAGGCGTTCGCCACGGCCGACCAGGTGCTCCTGGCCGGTGTGCAGGGCATCACCGACCTGATCACGACCCCCGGCCTCATCAACCTCGACTTCGCCGACGTGAAGTCGGTGATGCAGGGTGCCGGCTCCGCGCTCATGGGCATCGGGTCCGCGCGCGGCGCCGATCGAGCCATTAAGGCGGCTGAGCTCGCGGTGGAATCGCCCCTCCTCGAGGCGAGCATCGAAGGTGCCCACGGCGTGCTGCTGTCGATTCAGGGCGGCTCCAACCTCGGCATCTTCGAGATCAACGACGCCGCGCAGCTGGTGAAGGAGGCCGCGCATCCCGAGGCCAACATCATCTTCGGAACGGTGATCGACGACACGCTCGGCGATGAGGTCCGCGTCACGGTCATCGCAGCCGGCTTCGACAACGGCGAACCCACGCTCCGGCTGGACCCGGTCACGGCCTCGCGCGTCCTTCCTGCAGCCCCCGTCGTTCCCGCGACATCCGCCGAGGACGCCGCCAAAGAAGAGCCGGTGCGCGAGAGCGCGCCGGTCCCGGTGGGTGCCGCCGTCCCGGATTCGAGCTACGACTCGGCCTTCGGCGACGACGACCTCGATATCCCCGACTTCCTCAAGTAGGCCCATCGCGGCTGCAGCACCACCGGAGGATCGTGGAGCTCGAAGATCGACTCGCGGGTGTCGACGCGCGGATCGCGGATGCCGCCCGCGCGGCAGGACGCGACCCGCAGGAGATCACCCGGATCGTGGTGACGAAGTTCCACCCGGCCCGGCTGGTGGAGGATCTCTACCGACTGGGCGTGCGCGACGTGGGTGAGAACCGGCAGCAGGAGCTCAGCGAGAAGTCCCTCACGATCGGAGATCGCGAGGGACTTCGCTGGCATTTCATCGGCCAGGCGCAGACGAATAAGGCCAAAGCGATCCGCGCAGCGGCTGCGGCCGTGCATTCCGTGGACCGACCCAAGATCGCCGACGCCCTGGATGCCGCGGGCGGATCGGACGACCCGCCGCTGGATGTCCTGCTGCAGGTCAACCTGACCGCGGACCCCGGACGCGGGGGAGTGGCGGAGCGCGAACTGGAAGGGCTGGCAACGCACGTCGCCGGATGCCGCACGCTGCGCATGCGGGGCGTGATGGCGGTCGCGCCCCTGGACGAAGACCCCGCGGCGGCGTTCGAGCGCCTGGCCGCGTGTGCCGCGGTCGTGCGCTCGGTGGATCCGGCGGCGACGTGGATCTCAGCGGGGATGACGGCCGACTTCCCCCAAGCCATCGCCGCAGGCGCGACACACCTGCGGATCGGCTCGGCAATCACGGGGCAGAGGCCCCCGCACGGTTAACCTCGGAACAGACGAGCACAGACGGAGGATGCGATGTCGAACCCGCTGAAGAAGACCATGGTGTACCTGGGCCTCGCCGACGAGGAAGAGGTCTACGAGGAGCCCGCGCCACAGCCGCGCGGCCGTAAGACGGAGGCAACCATCGAAAAGGCAGCACCCATCACGCCGATCCACCGGCCCGCCATCGTGCGTCAGCCGGCAGCGGGAGCGATCAGCGAGATCCTCACTGTGCACCCGAAGCAGTACCGCGACGCACAGGTGATCGCGGAGAACTTCCGCGACGGCATCCCGGTGATCATCAACCTCTCGCAGATGAGCGATGCGGACGCCCGTCGCCTCGTCGACTTCGCCAGCGGTCTGTCGCTCGGCCTGTACGGACGCATCGAGCGGGTGACCAGCAAGGTCTTCCTGCTCTCGCCCGAGAACGTCGCCGTCTCCGGCGATGGCGCTGTGGCGCACGCGGACCCGGAGTCCGTGCCGTTCGCACAGTCGTGATGCCGTAGCGTTTCCTTTGTGAATATCGTCGGCACCATTGCCGCGATCCTCAACGCACTCATCCTTCTCTTCGTCCTGGTGCTGCTCGTGCGCCTGGTGCTGGACTGGATACCGTTCTTCAATCGCGAGTGGCGGCCGAAGGGTGCGGGGTTGGTCGCCGCAGAACTCGTGTACACCGTGACGGATCCCCCGATCCGGCTCTTCCGTCGCCTGATCCCGCCGTTGCGAGTGGGCGGCATCGCCATCGACTTCGGGTTCACGCTGACGATGCTGGTCTGCTTCGTCCTGCTCGCCATCACGCGAACCCTCGCCGGCTGACCCTTGCCGACACACTCGCCACCGCCTTCGACACGCTCGACGGCCGCGGCTATGCTTGCCTGGTACGACCGTCGGTAATCGGCGGCGCGGCCCCCGAGATCGGCCAGCGACCAGACGCTCGAAAGAGGAACCACCATGGCATTGACCCCCGATGACGTCGTCACGAAGCAGTTCCAGCACGTCCGCTTCAAGGAGGGTTTCGACCCGGACGAGGTCGATGACTTCCTCGACGAGGTCGTGGTCGCCTGGCGCGCGACGATCGCAGAATCCGACGAGCTGAAGGCGAAGCTCGCGGCGTACGAGTCCGGCTCGACACCGGCGCCCGCAGCGGCCGAGACCAGCGAAGAGCCCGTTGCCGCGGCTCCGGCTCCCGCGCCCGTTTCGACCCCCGCTCCCGAGTCCGGCGCTGCACCGGTTGCTGCCAGTGCCGGCATCATCGAGCTCGCTCAGCGCGTGCACGACGAGCACGTCGCAGAGGGCATCGCCCAGCGCGACAAGCTCGTCTCGGAAGCGCAGACGCAGGCTGCGTCCATCGTCGCCGAAGCCGAGGCCAAGGGGCGCGACGAGATCGCGCGCCTGGACAAGGAGCGCGCGACGCTGGAGAACCGCATCACGGAACTGCGTCAGTTCGAGCGCGACTACCGCTCACAGCTGCGCGGGTACATCGAGGGTCAGCTGCGCGACCTCGAGACCTCGGCCACGGCATCCGGTTCGACACCGGTGTCGGCCATCGGCCTCTAGGCCGGCCCTTTGCCAGGCCGAGCCCCCCTTCCCAAGGCGGCGGCCGGCATCACCATCGCGATCCTCGCGCTGGTGGTGCTGGCCGCCGACCAGTTCTCCAAGTACCTCGCGCTGGAGAACCTGCCGTTGCAGGAGACGGTGCCGGTCCTCGGCGACTTCCTGAGTCTGTACCTCGTGAAGAACCCTGGCGCCGCGTTCTCGTTCGGCGCCGGAGCGACGTGGATCTTCACGATCGCCCTCGCGCTCGTCGCGTGCGTCATCGTCTGGCTGGCCGCGACCAGAGTGCGGTCCCGCCTCTGGGCGGTCGTGCTGGGGCTGCTGCTCGGCGGCGTCCTGGGCAATCTGACGGACCGGCTCCTCCGCGAACCCGGCTTCGGGGTCGGCCACGTGATCGACTTCATCAACACGCCGTGGATGTGGTTCTGGACCAGCCCGGCCATCTACAACGTGGCCGACATCTTCATCGTCTGCGACATGATCCTCGTCGCGCTGCTGGTCCTGATCGGAGTTCACATGGACGGAACACGCGAACCACGTCGCGCTCGCGACGAGGATGAGACGCTCCTCGGCGCGGGCGACGAGGTTCCTCCCGGAGGGCCCGTGGCCGGATTCGGGAGCGAGTTCCCGACCGCGGACCCCAGCGCCGGCATCCCTGTCGACGAGCGCGGACTGCCCCCGCTCTCGGAGAGCCAGCAGCGCGCAGTCGAGCGCGAAGCCGATCTCGAAGCGGACCAGCGCCGCCACGACTCCTGACATGCCCTCGCGGCTGCTGCCGGTCCCTGAAGGGCTCGAGGGCTCGCGGATCGATCAGGCTCTGGCGAAGATGCTCGGATTCTCGAGGACCTTCGCGGCGGAGGTCGCCGAAGCAGGCGGCGTCATCGTCGACGGTCGACCGGTGGGCAAGTCTGACCGCGTGACGGCCGGGTCGATCCTGGACATCACCTGGACCGACAAGCAGGAGCCGACGATCGTGCCGATCGAGGTGCCGGGCCTGGGAATCGTCTACGACGACGACGACATCATCGTGGTCGACAAGCCCGCCGGCGTCGCCGCCCACCCGTCTCTCGGCTGGGAGGGACCAACCGTGCTGGGCGCATTGGCGGCGGGCGGGTTCCGGGTCGCGACCACGGGCGCCGCCGAACGGCAGGGCATCGTGCATCGACTCGACGTGGGCACGAGCGGTCTCATGGTCGTCGCCAAGAGCGAGCGAGCGTACACGGCGCTGAAGTCGGCGTTCAAGGAGCGCGAGGTGGAGAAGATCTATCACGCCGTGGTGCAGGGACACCCCGATCCGCTCAACGGCACCATCGATGCACCGATCGGCAGGCATCCTTCGCACTCGTGGAAGTTCGCCGTGACGCCTGACGGCAAGGATTCGGTCACGCACTACGAGACGCTCGAAGCGTTTCCTCGGGCCGCGCTGCTGGAGATCCATCTGGAGACCGGTCGAACGCATCAGATCCGCGTGCACATGGCAGCCCACCGGCATCCGTGCGTGGGCGATCCCCTCTACGGCGCCGACCCGACGCTGTCGGCGCGACTCGGCCTGACCCGGCAGTGGCTGCACGCGCGCCGGCTCTCCTTCGCGCATCCGGGCAGCGGCGACCGGGTGACGTTCACTTCGGAGTACCCCGAAGACCTCGCGCACGCCCTTGAGCTCCTCCGCACCTCCTAGCGCCGTGTCCGTCGCCGATGGCACAGTATCGGCATGGACATCGAGGTGAGACCTGCCACCACCTTCGCCGACGTCAAGACGATGGTCGGCCCGAAGAAACCGGACTCCGATGTCTGCTGGTGTCTGAGCTACCGTCTCCCGTCGAAGGAGAACCTCGCGCTGCATCGCCAGGCACGCGGGCGCAAGGTGTCCGCGCTCATGAGGAAAGGGCCGCCGGGCGTCCTGGCATACGACGGCGACGACGAGGTCGTCGGCTGGGCCGGAGTACATCCCCGAGCCGACACGTCCTTCGCGACCAACCGCCGGATCCCGCACGTCGATGACCTGGACGTATGGTCGGTGTGGTGCATCCGTGTGCGTCCCGGGCATCGCGGCAAAGGCATCTCGCGCGCGCTCCTGATGGCGCCGTGCAGTTCGCCCGCGACAACCACGCGCCGGCGATCGAGGGGTATCCCGTCGACAACGGCGGCGCGAGAGTCGATCTCACGATGGCGTACGTCGGCACGCGCCGGCTGTTCGAGAAGGCGGGCTTCACGAAGGCCTCCGACACGGATTCGGTGCTGAGCGGGTTCCCGCGCGTGCTGATGCGGCTCGACCTGCGCTGATCGCTACCTGTCGCCGCCCTCGAAGGCGGACGGCCCGTCGGCCAGTGCGCGGCGGATGCGGCTGCGCATGTCGGCTTCTATTTCGAGATCGTCGAGCGCGTCCAACTCCACCCAGGCGAGGTCGGTCATCTCACCGTCCACCGGAATCGGCTCTCCGGAGACCCAGGTGCAGCGGAACGTGAAATCCAGATAGTCGGTCTGGTCGCCGTTGTCGTAGGTGATGCGGGGGATGACGTGGATCCACGCGAGGCGATCCACCCGGATCACGATGCCGGCCTCTTCGAGCGCCTCCCGCGCCGCGGCGTCGGCCGGCTCCTCTCGGGGATCGATGATGCCGGTGATCGGGGTGAGCGCCCCGTTGTCGGATCGCCTCCCGAGCAGGATCCGCCCCTCGCGGAGGATGACGGCGGTGGTGCCCATCAGCCACAGCGGCGCGTGGCCGACGGCGCGACGAAGCTCCAGGACGAAGTCGGGGGTCGGCATGATCCGAGCCTATGCGCGATCCTGCACAGCCTTCGTCGGGGGCCGAACGTAGACTCTTCTGGTGGCAGCCGACTCCTTCGTTCACCTTCACGTACACAGTGAATATTCGATGCTGGACGGGGCGGCACGGGTCAAGCCGCTGATCGAGGAGGCTGCATCGCAGGGGATGCCGGCGATCGCCGTCACCGACCACGGGAACACGTTCGGGGCGTTCGACTTCTACAAGACGGCCACCGACGCAGGGCTCAAGCCGATCATCGGCATGGAGGCCTACGTCACGCCGGGCACTCATCGAGCCGACAAAGCCCGGGTGCGCTGGGGGAGTCCCGACCAGAACGACGACGACGTCTCGGGCTCGGGCGCGTACACGCACATGACGCTGCTCGCCGAGAGCAACGAAGGACTGCACAACCTCTTCCGGATGTCCTCGTACGCCTCGCTGGAGGGCTACTACTTCAAGCCGCGTCTCGATCGGGAACTCCTGCAGACCTATTCGAAGGGGGTCATCGCCACGACCGGCTGCGTCGGCGGCGAGGTGCAGACCCGACTGCGACTGGGCCAGTACGACGCGGCGAAAGCGGCCGCGGCGGAGTTCCGCGACATCTTCGGCAAAGACAACTTCTACGCCGAGGTCATGGATCACGGCATCGACATCGAACGTCGCACGATGAACGACCTGATGCGGTTGGCGAAGGAGCTCGATCTGCCGCTGGTCGCCACCAACGATCTGCATTACACGCATCAGCACGACGCGAAGAGCCACGCGGCGCTGCTGTGCGTGCAGTCGGGCTCGACGCTGGACGATCCGAAGCGATTCAAGTTCGAGGGCGAGGAGTTCTACCTCAAGACCCCCGCCCAGATGCGCCACATCTTCCGCGACAATCCGGAGGCGTGCGACAACACGCTCGCGATCGCCGAGCGCGTCGACATCCGCTTCGACACCAGCGCGAATTACATGCCGCGCTATCCCGTGCCGGCCGGCGAGACCGAGCAGAGCTGGTTCGTCCAGGAGGTGGAGCGCGGGCTGCAGGTGCGGTACCCGGCCGGCATCCCCGACGAGGTCCGCGCGCGGGCGAACTACGAGACCGACGTCATCGTCCAGATGGGATTCCCCGGCTACTTCCTCGTCGTCGCGGACTTCATCAACTGGGCCAAGGAGAACGGCATCCGCGTCGGCCCGGGGCGCGGTTCGGGTGCGGGGTCCATGGCAGCGTACGCGATGCGGATCACCGACCTCGACCCGCTGCAGCACGGACTCCTCTTCGAGCGCTTCCTGAACCCCGACCGCGTCTCGATGCCCGACTTCGACATCGACTTCGACGACCGGCGCCGCGGTGAGGTCATCCAGTACGTGACGCAGAAGTACGGCGACGAGCGAGTGGCGCAGATCGTCACGTACGGCACGATCAAGGCCAAGCAGGCACTGAAGGATGCCGGCCGGGTGCTCGGTTTCCCGTTCAGCATGGGGGAGAAGCTCACCAAGGCGATGCCGCCCGCCGTCATGGGCAAGGACATGCCGCTGGAGGGCATGTTCGACAAGGACCACCCGCGCTTCAAGGAGGCATCCGAGTTCCGCGCGCTCATCGAGACCGATCCCGAGGCCAAGACCGTCTTCGACACCGCCGTCGGGCTGGAGAACCTCAAGCGCCAGTGGGGCGTCCACGCCGCCGGCGTCATCATGTCCAGCGAGCCGCTGATCGACATCATCCCGATCATGAAGCGCGAGCAGGACGGGCAGATCGTCACGCAGTTCGACTATCCCGCGTGCGAGTCGCTCGGCCTCATCAAGATGGACTTCCTGGGGCTGCGCAACCTCACGATCATCGACGATGCGCTGGACAACATCGCCGCGAACCGCGACGAGAAGCTGGTGCTCGAAGACCTCGCCCTTGACGACATCGCCTCGTACGAGCTGCTCGCCCGAGGTGACACGCTGGGCGTCTTCCAACTCGACGGCGGGCCGATGCGGAGTCTGCTGCGGCTGATGAAGCCCGATAACTTCGAAGACATCTCGGCCGTCCTGGCCCTCTACCGCCCAGGCCCGATGGGCGTGAACTCGCATACGAACTATGCGCTGCGAAAGAACGGCCTGCAGCCGATCGACCCGATCCACCCCGAGCTGGCCGAGCCGCTCTCGGACGTCCTGGACACCACCTACGGCCTGATCGTCTATCAGGAGCAGGTGATGGCCGCCGCCCAGAAGCTGGCCGGCTTCTCCCTCGGCCAGGCAGACATCCTCCGCCGCGCCATGGGCAAGAAGAAGAAGTCCGAGCTGGACAAGCAGCAGGCGGACTTCTTCGGCGGCATGACCGCCAACGGCTACAGCCCGCAGGCCCAGGAGGCGCTGTGGAAGGTTCTGGAGTCCTTCGCCGACTACGCCTTCAACAAAGCGCACACGGCGGCCTACGGTCTGATCGCGTACTGGACGGCGTACCTGAAGGCGCATTATCCGGCCGAGTACATGGCCGCGCTGCTGACCAGCGTCGGCGACTCGAAGGACAAGATGGCCGTCTACCTCAACGAGTGCCGCCGGATGGGCATCAGGGTCCTCCCGCCCGACGTCGGTGAGTCGATCCGCTACTTCGCCGCCGTCGGCGAAGACATCCGTTTCGGCCTGGGAGCGGTGCGCAATGTCGGCGCGAACGTCGTCGACGGCATCGTGACCTCGCGAAGCGAAGCGCCGTTCGAGTCCTTCCACGACTTCCTGGGCAAGGTGCCGCTGCATGTGGCCAACAAGCGCACCGTCGAGTCGCTGATCAAGGCCGGCGCCTTCGACTCCCTGGGGTCGACCCGTCGCGCGCTCATCGAGATCCACGAAGATGCGACCGAGGCGGCCGTCGAGACCAAGCGCAAGGCCGCCACCGGCGCGATCGGCTTCGACTTCGACAGCCTGTACGACCAGGCCGAGGAGGTCATGCCGGCGAAGGTGCCCGATCGCCCCGAGTGGACCAAGAAGGACAAGCTGGCGTTCGAGCGCGAGATGCTCGGCCTCTACGTGTCCGACCACCCACTCGCCGGGCTCGAGATCGCCCTGGCGAAGCACGCATCCATCTCGATCCACGACCTCCTCGCCTCGGAAGACCTTGCGGACGGCGATCAGGTGACGGTCGCGGGCCTGGTGACCAGCGTCCAGCACCGGGTCGCGAAATCCAGCGGCAACCCGTACGGCATGATCACCGTCGAGGACTTCAACGGCGAGGTCACCGTGATGTTCATGGGCAAGACGTACACCGAGTTCCAGTCGAGCCTGCAGGCCGACTCGATCCTGGTCGTGCGCGGTCGCATCTCGCGCCGCGACGACGGGATGAATCTGCACGCGGTCTCGGCGCTGACGCCCGACCTCGGGTCGATCGACGCATCGGGTCCGCTCGTCCTCGTGCTGCCGGAGCGGCGGGCCAGCCAGGCCACCGTCGAAGAGCTGCTGCAGACCCTGCACCGGCACAAGGGCGAGACGGAGGTCACGGTGAAGCTGCACAGCGGCTCCGTGGCGAAGGTGTTCGAAGTGCCGCATCCGGTCCGGGTGACCGCCGATCTGTACGGCGAATTGAAGGGCCTCCTCGGCCCGCAGTGTCTCGGCTGAGGCATCCCTCCATCTCATCGCCATCTCATGACCCGCCGGTAGTATCGGCACGACGTGCGCCGCGGATCGCGGCAGGAAAGGAACATCGTGACCGACAACGTGAACGAGACCTCATCGATCGATCGCGACGCACCGGAAGAGGTGGCAGCGGACGAGTTCTCGGCCGCAGAGCCCGTCGAGACGGCCGCGCACGACGGTGAGCCGGCGCAGTACGGCGTCGGCCCGTTCTCGATTCGCGAGGTCATCCTCGGCGGGGTGTGGCTGGTCGCATTCGTCGTCTCCTTCTTCTCGGTCGCCAGCCAGCAGGCGATGGCGCAGCTGCTGTTCGGCGGGTCCGTCTGGACCAACGGTCTGGATTGGATCCTCACGATCGGCGTGCCCACGATCGCCGTGTTCCTGATCGTGCTGCGCCGGTTCTCTCCCGACGGCATCCGCAGGGTCGGCTCGCTCGGCATCGACCAGTTCGCCTCCGTGGCCTTCTCGGTCTCCGCGGTGGTCTGGCTGACGCTCCTGTGGCGCAACGTCGCCGTCGCGATCGAGTCGAACGTCTGGATCTACGGCTGGGTGGTGTGGCTGGAGTTCTTCCTCATGCTGGCCGGCGTCGTGCTGACCGTCTTCGCTCCCGTGATCCCCGGCCTCGCCGAGGACTTCAGCGGCCGGCGCGAGGTCGTCGCGCACCGCAGCGCCCGGCCCATCCGCGCCGTGGCGGCACGTCCGCCGCGCGAACCTCGGCCGGCCGCGGCTGCCGCCGCAGCGGCGTCGGAGGAGTACCCGACGGATGCCTACGCGACGAACGCATACGCTGCCGACTCGGGCTGGGCGCAGCACCAGGACGCCGTGCCCGCCTCCGCGTCGCAGGATGCCTGGGCGCCGACGGAGTCGGTCGGGGTCGTCGACGATGAGCCCGTGACGGAGTCGCGCCATCAGGCGTTCTGGGCGCTCGTTCCCGAGGAGCGCGACATCGTCGACGATCGCGATGTGCCGATCTTCCGCATCGGTCCCTCCGCCTGGGCCCTCGTGCTCGAGGACCGCGGCGAGGTCTTCGTCGTCCGCCACGAAGACGGCCGGATCGGCTACCTGCACGATGTCTCCGGAGTCACGCGCGGCTGAGCGCGCCGCGCCCGCGATAGCGTAGACGGATGCTCCGCACGATCGATCTGCGTGGTCGCGCGCTGACCCCCGCCGAACTGCTGTCCGCGGTCCCGCGCGCCACGGCCGCACGCGAGGAAGCCCTGGCGACCGCCGAACGGCTCGTCGACGACGTCGCCACGCGTGGCGAGGGCGCTCTTCGCGAACAGGCTGCGCAGTTCGACGGCGCCTCGGAGCACGACATCCGTGTTCCGCGCGAGCACCTCGACGACGCCGTCGCCCAGCTCGACCCCGCCGTACGCGCCGCATTGCTGGAGGCGATCTCCCGCGTCCGCGAAGCCTCTGCGGCGCAGGTTCCGCCGGCGATCGTCACCAGGCTCGCTCCCGGTGCGATCGTGCGTCAGCGCTGGCAGCCGGTCCGTCGTGTCGGCCTGTACGTGCCGGGTGGCAAGGCCGTGTACCCGTCGAGCGTGGTGATGAACGTGGTCCCGGCGCAGGTCGCCGGCGTCGGTGAGATCGCTCTGGCATCACCCCCGCAACGACAGTTCGGCGGCCGGGTGCACCCCGTAATCCTCGCCGCGGCGAGTCTGCTGGGCATCCATGAGGTCTACGCGATGGGCGGCGCCGGCGCGATCGGCGCGCTCGCGCACGGGGTGCCGTCCATCGGGCTCGCACCCGTGGATGTCGTCACCGGGCCGGGGAACAACTTCGTCGCGGCAGCCAAGCGTGTCGTCGGGGGACTGGTCGGAACGGATTCCGAAGCCGGCGCGACAGAGATCCTCATCGTCGCCGACGAGAGCGCCGACGCCGATCTCGTCGCGGCTGACCTGATCAGCCAGGCCGAGCACGACGAGCAGGCCTCCGCGGTCCTGGTGACGACCTCGGCCGACCTGGCGGATCGGGTGCGCGAGCGCCTTGCGCCGCGAGCCGCCCAGACCCACCACGCCGCGCGCGTCGCCGCTGCGCTGTCGGGGACGCAGTCGGCCATCGTGCTGGTGGACGACCTTCCGACGGCGACCGCGTTCAGCAACGCCTACGCGCCCGAGCACCTCGAGCTGCATCTGGTCGACCCGAATCCCGATGCCTTCGTGCACGCCGGCGCGATCTTCGTCGGAGCGGACTCGCCGGTCAGCCTCGGCGACTACCTCGCCGGGAGCAATCACGTGCTGCCGACCGGGGGGCAGGCGCGCTATGCCGCAGGGCTGTCCGCGGCGACCTTCCTGCGCCCGCAGCAGATCATCGAGTACGACCGGTCGGCGCTGGCCGAGGTCCGCGATGCGATCGTGACGCTCGCCGACGCCGAGGCGCTGCCGGCTCACGGCGAAGCGGTGCTCGCCCGCTTCGCTGCGGAGCAGGCTCCACAGCCGACCGACGCCGACGCCGACGTCGTGGCGTAGTCTTTCCTCGCCATGCATTGCCCGTTCTGCCGTCACCCCGACTCACGCGTGATCGATTCGCGGACCAGTGACGACGGTCTCAGCATCCGCCGGCGTCGTCAGTGTCCTCAGTGCGGCGGGCGGTTCACAACGGTGGAGACGGCGAGCCTGAACGTCATCAAGCGATCGGGCGTGATCGAGCCGTTCAGCCGCGAGAAGGTCATGTCCGGCGTGCGCAAGGCCTGCCAGGGTCGCCCGGTGACCGAAGGCGACCTCGCCGTCCTCGCGCAGAAGGTCGAAGAAGCAGTGCGGCAGACCGGGTCGTCGCAGGTGGACACGAACGAGATCGGGCTCGCGATCCTCGGACCGCTCCGCGACCTGGACGAGGTCGCGTATCTGCGATTCGCGAGCGTCTACCAGGCGTTCGACTCGCTCGAGGATTTCGAATCGGCGATCGGGCAGCTGCGCGTGGACCACGGCCACGGGCCGCGAACGGACTGATCGAGCCGATACCCTGGACGGAATGTATCCGCTCATGTTCCGCACCGTGCTCGCGCGCATGGACCCCGAGACCGCCCACCACGCGGCGATGGTGGTCATCCGGATGCTGGGGTTCGCGCCGCTGGCGGCGATCGCACGCTCGGTGACCAGGCCCGATCCGGCGCTTCGCACCGAGGCGCTCGGCCTCACGTTCGACTCGCCGTTCGGGGTCGCGGCAGGCTTCGACAAGAACGTCTCCGGTGCGCAGGGACTCTGGGCGCTGGGATTCGGGCATGTCGAGGTCGGAACGGTCACCGCGATCGCGCAGAACGGCAACCCGCGGCCACGGCTGTTCCGCCTGGTGCCGGATCGCGCGGTGATCAACCGCATGGGATTCAACAACGCCGGTGCGCAGGCCGCCGCGAAGCGGCTGCAGAAGCTCCGTCGCCGTCACCGTCGCGCCGTCCTCGGCGTGAACATCGGCAAGTCGCGGGTGATCGACGTCGCCGATGCGACCGCCGACTACGTCCGGAGCGCGAAGCTCCTCGCCCCGCTGGCGGATTATCTCGTCGTGAACGTCTCATCCCCGAACACGCCTGGGCTGCGCGGCCTGCAGGCTGTGGAGACGCTCCGCCCCCTGCTCGAGGCGGTGCGGGATGCCGCGGGCGCGACGCCCGCGCTGGTGAAGATCGCCCCGGACCTGCCGGACGACGAGATCGAGGCGATCGCCCGCCTCGCCGTGGAGCTGGGACTGTCCGGACTCCTCGCCACGAACACGACGATCTCGCGCGACGGCCTGCGCACGGCACCGCCCGTCATCGCGGCCGCCGGCGACGGGGGACTCTCCGGTGCGCCGCTGGCTGCCCGCGCGCTGGAGGTGCTGCGGATCGTGCGCGCCGCGGTCCCCGCGGATTTCGTCGTGATCTCGGTCGGCGGTGTGGAGACCGCGGCGGACGTGCGAGCACGCTTGGACGCGGGCGCGACCCTCGTGCAGGGATACACGGCGTTCCTCTACCGCGGCCCGCTCTGGGCGCGCCAGATCAACCGAGGGCTGGCGCAGGGGCGTTAGGCGGGGTGTTGCCCGCGCTTTACCTGCGGCTTCGGGAGCCGCATGAAGCGCATCTGGATGATCCGCATCGCGCCGTACCAGCCGAGACCCTTCTCGACCCTGTCCTCGCCGAACTTCTTCTTCGCCGCCTGCTTGATGCGGATCGCCGAGATGATCATGTCGCCGATGACGAACAGGATGAAGATCCACAGCCCGATGAACGAGTAGTACTGGATCGCGGGGAGCGGCACGAAGGTCGCGAGGATCACCAGCACCATCGCAGGCATCACGGCCTCGCCCAGGTGCCAGCCCGAGTCGATGAAATCGCGGACGAACTTGCGCTGCGGACCCTTGTCGCGGACGGGAAGGTACTTGTCCTCGCCCGCCGCCATGCCCAGGCGCGCCTTCTCGCGCTGCGCGGCCAGTTCCGACTTGTTGCGCGCCTTCGCCTCCTTGGTGTCGGCGACCAGGGGCCGACGTCGAGCAGCCTCCTGCTCGGCCCTGGTGGGGGTCGGGCGACCCTTCGTGGGCGGGGTGAGCGGCACGCCGTTCAGCACCGTTCCCTCGGAAGGAGCATCGTTGGATGCGGGAGCTGCAGGAGTCTTGGCCACGGGAGGTCCTCGGAGTTTCAATCGGGAAGCACCTTAAGATTACCCGCATGACCTCTGAGCTGACCCGAAAGGATGCCGTGCGCGAAGCCGCGGCATCCGGCATCCCCGCCGCCCTGGCCGATCTGGGCGCCCTCGTCCGCATCCCCTCGATCGCGTTCCCCGGGTTCGACGGTGCCGAAGTCCAGCGCAGCGCCGAAGCCGTCGCCGCCCTCGTCGAGGGTCTGGAACTGTTCGACAGCGTGCAGATCACCCGCGCGGACATCCCCGGAACCGACGAGGCCGGCCAGCCGGCGGTGCTGGCCGCACGCGCTGCGCGCAACGGTCGACCGACGATCCTGCTCTACGCGCACCATGACGTGCAGCCGGCCGGCGATGAATCGCTCTGGGAGTCTGCGCCGTTCGAGCCCACCGTCCGCGACGGCCGACTGTACGGTCGCGGCGCTGCCGATGACAAGGCCGGCGTCATGGCGCACATCGGCGCGCTCCGGACGATCAAGGAGGCGCTGGGCGCGGACTTCGACCTCGGGGTCACGCTCTTCATCGAGGGTGAGGAGGAGGCCGGTTCGCGCTCGTTCGCGCAGTTCCTCGCCGACAACGCCGAGGCCTTGCGTGCGGATGTGATCGTCGTCGCCGACTCCGGCAACTGGGACGCCCGCACCCCCGCCCTCACGGTCTCACTTCGTGGCAACACGCGCTTCACGGTGAAGATCCGCACACTCGATCATGCATCGCACTCCGGCATGTTCGGGGGAGCGGTGCCGGACGCCCTGATGGCGACGGTGAAGCTGCTCGCAACGCTGTGGGACGAGGACGGCGCGGTCGCGGTCGCAGGACTGACCGAGCGGGATGCCGCGACGCCGGAGTACTCCGAGGAGACACTGCGCGACGAGGCCGGCCTCCCTTCCGGCGTCAGCCCGATCGGACGGGGCGCGATCCTCAGCCGGATCTGGAACAAGCCGTCGATCACCGTGACCGGCATCGATGCGCCGAGCGTCGCGAACGCGTCGAACACGCTCAGCCCCGAGATCACCGTGGTCATCAGCGCTCGCGTCGCACCGGGTCAGCCCGCTCGCGAAGCGTACGCGGCCATCGAAGGGCATCTGCGCGCGCACGCACCGTTCGGTGCCGAGCTGACCTTCCTCGATCAGGACTACGGCGACGCGTTCCTCGTCGACACCGGCGGCTGGGCGGTGGGAACCGCACTGGAGGCGATGCACGAGGGATACGGCGTGGAGCCGGTCCAGATCGGCGTCGGCGGGTCGATCCCGTTCATCGCGGACCTGGTACGCGATTTCCCCTCCGCGCAGATCCTGGTGACCGGCGTTGAGGATCCGCACTCGCGCGCTCACAGCCCGAACGAGTCCCTGCATCTGGACACCTTCCGACACGCCGTGCTCACCGAGGCGCTGCTGCTGGAGAAGCTGGACGCACGCACGACCGACTCCTGATCGCGGGAAGGACGCCCCGCGCCGTTCCGAGCCGTCTCCAAGCCGGCAGGCGTAGAATCGAGCCATCACGCCGCGTCCGCGGCCCGTACCGAGGAGTGCCATGACCGACACTGCACTGTCGAGCGACCTGTCCGTTCGCGCCCACGGCGTGGAACTGACCGATGCCGCCGCGCTGAAGGTGAAGACCCTGCTCGGGCAGGAGGGCCGCGACGATCTGCGTCTGCGCGTCGCCGTCCAGCCCGGTGGATGCAGCGGCCTGATCTACCAGCTCTACTTCGATGAGCGCTTCCTCGACGGTGACAAGGCGGTGGATTTCGACGGCGTCGAGGTCATCGTCGACGACATGAGCGTTCCGTATCTGGACGGCGCGAAGATCGACTTCAAGGACACGATCTCCGAGCAGGGGTTCACGATCGACAACCCCAACGCCGCCGGCAGCTGCGCTTGTGGAGACAGCTTCCACTGAGCGCTCAGCGCGCGTTCCGACGAAATCTTTTCTGCCGGGTCCGGCCCGCTCACCGAGCGGCCGGGCCCGGTTTTTTCGCGCCGATTTCCGGTCCTGATCCTGAGCGGTTGGCCTGAATCCCTAGGGAGGTTGCCCTAGACTGAGGATGTCTGAATCACGTCCGGAAAGGTGCATTGTGCCCTCGAATCGAGTGCCCTCGAAACGCCGCCTCCGTTGGGCAGCACTGCCGCTCGGGGCCGCTGCGGCCGTCGCGCTCGCGAGCTGCTCTTCGACGGAGCTGCACGGCTTCCTCCCCGGCTTCGAGGACGCTGACGCCGTCCCCGCGACCAACCACACCGACATGATCGCAGGGCTCTGGGTCAACTCCTGGATCGTCCTGCTCGCGGTCGGCGTCATCACGTGGGGTCTCATGCTGTGGGCCGCCATTGCCTACCGCCGCCGCAAGGGCCAGTCGGGACTCCCGGTTCAGCTGCGCTACAACATGCCGATCGAGATCTTCTACACGATCGTGCCGCTGATCCTGGTGATCGGGTTCTTCGCCTTCACCGCACGCGACCAGACGATCCTCGAGACGCAGTACGACGACCCGGACGTGTCGATCGTGGCGATCGGCAAGCAGTGGGCGTGGGACTTCCAGTACGACGGCGAGGACGAGGACAACGCCGACGCCGTGTGGACGATGGGCGTCCAGGCGCAGCCGGGCGAGAACGGCGATGTCGACCAGGCGAAGCTGCCCACCCTGTATCTGCCCGTCGACAAGACGGTCAAGATCAAGCTGCAATCGCGCGATGTCATCCACTCGTTCTGGATCATCGACTTCCTTTACAAGAAGGACATGTACATCGGCAAGGACAACTTCTGGTCCTTCACGCCGACCCGCGAGGGCACGTACGCCGGCAAGTGCGCCGAGTTGTGCGGCGAGTACCACTCCGCGATGCTCTTCAACGTCAAGGTCGTCAGCGACGCCGAGTACGAGGACTACCTCGACACGCTCCGCGATGCCGGTCAGACCGGTGACATCAACGACGCATACGACCGGCTGGGCAACTACCCGGGCACCGGCGCTCAAGAGCGCCAGGAAGGCGACTGACCATGGCGACCACACTTCCTCTGCAGGAGACCTCGCCCGGTCGTCCGACGACTCTCCCGCCCCGTCAGGCCGCGCTGCTGAGCTCTTCGCGCGTCGAGCAGAAGGGCAACATCGTCGTCAAGTGGATCACCTCCACTGACCACAAGACGATCGGGTACATGTACCTGATCGCGTCGGTGATCTTCTTCATGCTCGGCGGCGTGATGGCCCTCATCATCCGGGCCGAGCTGTTCGAGCCGGGCATGCAGATCATCCCGACCAAGGAGCAGTACAACCAGCTGTTCACGATGCACGGCACGATCATGCTGCTGATGTTCGCGACGCCGCTGTTCGCCGGATTCGCCAACGTGATCATGCCGCTGCAGATCGGCGCGCCGGACGTCGCGTTCCCGCGGCTCAACGCCTTCGCCTTCTGGCTGTTCCTCTTCGGCTCGACGATCGCGGTCGCCGGCTTCCTCACCCCGCAGGGTGCCGCCGCCTTCGGCTGGTTCGCCTACCAACCGTTGGCCAACGCGAGCTTCTCGCCGGGTATCGGCGGGAACATGTGGATGCTCGGCCTCGGCATGAGTGGTTTCGGCACGATCCTCGGTGCCGTCAACTTCATCACGACGATCATCACGATGCGCGCCCCGGGTATGACCATGTGGCGGATGTCGATCTTCTCCTGGAACACGCTGATCACCAGCATCCTGGTCCTGATGGCCTTCCCGGTGCTCGCCGCCGCCATTCTCGCCGCCGCGGCCGACCGTGTCCTCGGTGCGCACATCTACGACCCGGCCAACGGCGGCGTGCTTCTCTGGCAGCACCTGTTCTGGTTCTTCGGGCACCCGGAGGTCTACATCATCGCGCTGCCGTTCTTCGGCATCGTCTCCGAGATCTTCCCGGTCTTCAGCCGGAAGCCGATCTTCGGATACAAGACCCTCGTGTACGCGACGATCGCCATCGCGGCGCTGTCGGTCGCGGTGTGGGCGCACCACATGTACGTGACCGGCGCGGTCCTGCTGCCGTTCTTCGCCCTGATGACGATGCTCATCGCGGTGCCCACCGGCGTGAAGATCTTCAACTGGATCGGCACGCTCTGGCGAGGCTCGGTGACGTTCGAGACCCCGATGATGTTCGCCCTCGGCTTCCTGGTGTCCTTCGTCTTCGGCGGTCTGACCGGCGTGATCCTGGCATCCCCGCCGCTGGACTTCGCGTTGTCCGACTCGTACTTCGTCGTCGCGCACTTCCACTACGTCGTGTTCGGCACCGTCGTGTTCGCGATGTTCGCGGGCTTCTACTTCTGGTGGCCGAAGTTCACCGGCCGCATGCTGAACGAGCGGCTGGGCTACGTCCACTTCTGGATGCTGTTCATCGGCTTCCACATGACCTTCCTGATCCAGCACTGGCTTGGCGTGGACGGCATGGTTCGCCGCTACGCCGACTACTCGGCTGCGGACGGCTGGACCTGGCAGAACCAGGTGTCCACGATCGGTGCCATGATCCTGGGCGCGTCGATGATCCCGTTCCTGTTCAACGTGTGGATCACGGCACGCAAGGCGCCGAAGGTCACGGTCAACGACCCGTGGGGTTACGGGGCATCGCTGGAGTGGGCGACCTCCTGCCCGCCGCCGCGCCACAACTTCACGTCGATCCCGCGGATCCGCAGCGAGCGACCCGCCTTCGACCTGAACCACCCGGAAGCCGGCATCCCGGTCGGCGTGGGTCCTGCGAAGGACGCCCCCGACGCGCCTGTCGTGGACGCCGAGACGGCGGAGGTCAAGTAGATGCGCGCCAACACCGGACTGTGGTGGCTGCTCACCGGGTTCTTCTTCCTGATGTTTCTCGTCTACACGACCTGGAACCTCGTCTCCCACTGGGACACGAACGCCACCGGTGGTCAGCAGCTGTCGGAGACGATCGTGCTGTCGATCGAATGGGTCGGCTCCGTCGCGCTGCTGTTCACCGCCCTGATGGGTGCCCTGATCGCGTTCTACATCGGTCGTGTGCACAAGGCGCAGGGCGGCGAACTGCCCGAGGACATCCTGACCTCCGACATCGACGACGGTGACCCCGAGCTCGGCGAGTTCAGCCCGTGGTCGTGGTGGCCGATCGTGCTCGCCGCCTCGGCGGCGGTGGCGATGATGGGCCTCGCCATCGGGACGTGGATGCTCCCCATCGGTATCGCCATCTTCGCCGTCGCCATCGTCGGCTGGGTGTACGAGTACTACCGGGGCTACTTCGCCCGCTGATCGGGCGGTCGGGATGACCCCTCCGCTCCGGCTCCACGGCGCTGCCGTCTGGGCCGTCGGCGAGCATCGGCTCGTCAACCAGGACGCCGCCTTCACGGCGACCTGGGGTGCCGCGGTAGCCGACGGCGTCGGCGGCGGGCCCTCGGGAGATCTGGCGTCGGCCACGCTCATCCACCGGCTGGTCGCGGGGCGTGGGGCGATGCCGGATGCCGCGAGCCT
Organism: Microbacterium pygmaeum; assembly: GCF_900100885.1. Taxonomy (NCBI): domain Bacteria; kingdom Bacillati; phylum Actinomycetota; class Actinomycetes; order Micrococcales; family Microbacteriaceae; genus Microbacterium; species Microbacterium pygmaeum. The sequence continues at coordinate 2,843,340 of NZ_LT629692.1, read as the reverse complement.
GGCCGTCCGGATCCGCGAGGCGAACTGGGACCTGCGCGCTCACACGGAGCGCGACAGCTCGCTGGTGGGAATGGCGACCACCTTCACCGGAATCTTCGTCTCCGATGCCGGCGGGCTGCTGCTCGCGCACACCGGTGACTCGCGAGGATATCTGCTTCGTGCGGGCCGGCTCACCCGGGAAACACGCGACGACTCATACGTGCAGGCCCTGATCGATCACGGCCTTCTCGCGCCGGAAGCGGCGGCATCCCACCCCCGCCGCAACATCATCACGGCGTCGCTGTCCGGCCGGGAGCAGGATGCGGTATCCGTCGTCGACCGCGTCGCGGTCGACGGTGATCGTTGGCTCCTGTGCAGCGATGGGCTGACGGACTACCTTCCCGAGGGCGAGATCGCGGCGCTGCTGGCCGCAGCGGCCGGCCCGGAGGTGGCGGCGGCCTCGCTGGTCGGTCTGGCCCTCCAGGCGGGTACGCGGGACAACGTCACCGCGGTGGTCTGCGATGTGCGCTCCGCCGGTGCGGAGACCGCGATCTCGCAGCGAGCGAGCTTCTACGGTGCCGCAGCGACCCGCTTCTGCGAAGAGCTGGAGACTGCGTGATCAGCCTGCGACGGCAGCGCGCACGACCATGACCTGCGGGTCGAATGTGCGCTCAGCGGCGCCCTCGTCCGACTCGGTGGGCTGTCCTTCACGGATCCAGTACTCGTATCCGCCGATCATCTCCTTGACCGCGTAGCCCAGCTTTGCGAACTCGAGGGCACCTCGGGCGCCCCCGTTGCAGCCCGGACTCCAGCAGTAGACGACGACGGGGGTGGAGGGGTCGAGCTCTTGCGGTGCACGCTCCGCGATCTGCTGGTGCGGCATGTGGATCGCCCCGCTGATGCGGCCCTGAGCCCAGGCCTCGTCGCCGCGGACGTCGACCAGTACGAACGCCTCTCCGCCCTTCTGAGCGGCGTAGACATCGGAGGCGTCGGTCTCGTGGGCGAGCTTGGCGGAGAAGTAGGCGAGCGCGTCGGTCATTCCTCCACGCTACGACGAACGCCCGGCCTCCCTCCTGCGAGGAAGCGCCAGGCGCCGTCGGAATACTGCCGAGTCAGCTCGAGGGCTTGTCGTCCTTACCGGTCCTGCCGGACTCCGGGATGATCACGTTCGAGGGACGCACCGCCGTCTCCGAGCTGTGTCCGTCATCGAGTGGGACGTGGGGCGCATCGGGCACGCCCGCGCGCTCGTGTGCTCCCTGCAGCTCCGCGTCCTCTTCGGTGGCGATGTGCTCCAGCTCGTGGTGCTGGTGTGCGAGCGCCGCATCGAGTTCGGGCTGCGTGACAGGGGAGAGGCGATCCTCGAAGAACCACCGCGAGATCGACGCGCGGATGTTCTCGTGCCATGGGATGCGACCGCGCGAGTTCGGGCGAACGACCAGCGGCTCGTAGTTCTCGTTGTCGACCAGCTTCCACCGCTCGTACTCGTCGACGGGCTGGTGGACCTCGATGTACTCGCCGCCGGGGAGGCGGACGATACGGCCCGACTCGTAGCCGTGCAGAGCGATCTCACGGTCCTTCTTCTGCAGCGCGATGCAGATGCGCTTGGTGACGAAGTACGCGATGACCGGGCCGAGGATCAGCAGCGCCTGGAGCGTGTGGATGACACCCTCCATCGTCACGTAGAAGTGCGTGGCGATGATGTCGGAGGATGCCGCGGCCCACAGCACGGCGTAGAAGGTGACACCGGCCGCGCCGATCGCGGTTCGGGTCGCGGCGTTTCGGGGGCGCTGCGCGATGTGGTGCTCGCGCTTGTCTCCGGTGACCCACGCTTCGATGAAGGGGTAGATCAGGACGAGGACGATGAACAGGCCGAGGCCGCCGAGCGGGATCAGGATGTTCCACGACCAGGTGTGGCCGAGGAACACGCTCTCCAGGTGGGGCGGCACCAGGCGGAGGGCGCCGTCGGCGAAGCCGATGTACCAGTCCGGCTGCGTACCGGCCGAGACCGGCGACGGGTCGTAGGGCCCGTAGTTCCAGATCGGGTTGATCGTGAACAGCGAGGCGATGAGCACGATCACACCGAAGGTGATGAACAGGAAGCCGCCCATCTTCGACATGTAGACCGGCATCATCGGGTAGCCGACGACGTTGCTGTTCTTGCGGCCCGGGCCGGCGAACTGCGTGTGCTTGTTGATCACCATCAGCATGAGGTGCAGCACCAGCAGGGCGACAAGGATCGCGGGGAGCAGGAGGATGTGCAGCGTGTAGAGGCGTCCGACGATCGCGGTCCCAGGGAATTCTCCACCGAACAGCAGGAATGAGATCCAGGTGCCGATCACCGGGATGCCCTTGACCATGCCGTCGATGATGCGCAGGCCGTTGCCGGAGAGCAGGTCGTCGGGGAGGGAGTAGCCGGTGAATCCTTCACCCATCGCGAGGATGAACAGGATGAAGCCGATCACCCAGTTCAGCTCACGGGGCTTGCGGAACGCACCGGTGAAGAAGATACGCAGCATGTGCACGCCGATGCCGGCGATGAACACGAGGGCGGCCCAGTGGTGGATCTGGCGGACGAGGAGCCCACCGCGGATGTCGAACGACAGCCGGAGGGACGAATCCAGCGCGGCCGACATCTCCACACCGCGCATCGGGATGAACGCGCCGGTGTAGTGGGTCGGAACCATCGAGGCCTGGAAGAAGAACGTCAGGAACGTTCCCGAGAGCAGGACGACGACGAAGCTCCACAGCGCGATCTCACCGAGCATGAACGACCAGTGGTCCGGGAAGATCTTCCGGCCGAGCTCTTTGACCATGCCGGAGAGGCTGGTGCGCTCGTCGATGTAGTTCGCCGTCGCGCCGAGGAAGCGGCCGCCCAGGGGGTTGCCGTTCTTGCCCGCCGGGATGGTGACCAGGTCCTCCTTGACGGCGGGTTCCTGGGTGAGGTTTTCAGTGGGGTGAGTCGAGGTGCTCAATGGCGCTCCCAGAAGCTCGGACCGACGGGCTCGGTGAAGTCGCTGCGCGCGATGAGGTAGCCCTCGTCGTCGATCGTGATCGGAAGCTGCGGCAGCGGACGGGCGGCGGGGCCGAAGATGACGGCGGCGCCGTTTGCCACGTCGAACTGCGACTGGTGGCATGGGCAGAGCAGGTGGTGCGTCTGCTGCTCGTACAGAGCGACAGGGCAGCCGACGTGCGTGCAGACCTTGGAGTAGGCGACGATGCCGTCGTACGACCAGTCGGCGCGCTCGGGCGTCTCGGTGATCTGCTCGGGCAGCATCCGCATCAGCAGGACGATCGCCTTGGCCTTCTCCTCGAGGTACCCCTCCTCGTGACCGAGTTCGGCCAGGGCGGCGGGGATCACGTGCACGGCCGAGCCGAGGGTGACATCCGCAGCGCGGATGGGCGTTCCCTCGGGGTCGTGGGCCAGGCGCATCCCCTCTTCCCACATCGTGTGGCTGAGGAGGAAGACCGGGTTTCCGGCGTTGGGGCGCTCGGGGGTGTCCTGCGGCGCGAGACCGCGGAACAGCACGATCCCCGGGGCGACCGAGGCGATGACGGCGGCGATCAGTGAGTTGCGGATCATCACGCGGCGGCCGAAGCCGGACTCCTCGTTCGCGTCGGCGAACGCCTGCACCGCGGAGGCGCGGGTCGTGTCACGACCGCGCGTGGCGTGACGGGGCTCGCTGAACTCCTTGTCGGACATCACGGCCTTGGACCAGTGGATGGCGCCGATGCCGATCGCCAGCAGTGCCAGGCCGATGCCGAGCCCGATGAAGAGGTTGTTGTTGCGGATGTCGACGATCTGGCCGCTCTCGATCGGGAAGATCATGTAGGCCGCGATGGCCCAGATGCTCGCGGCGACCGAGAGGTAGAACAGCGTGTACACCGTGCGGACCGCGCGCTTCATGACCGCGGGGTCCTTGTCCGTCATGCGCTGACGGTGCGGCGGGAGCTCCGGGGTCAGCACCGGGTCCGGGACCGCGACGGCGAGCCCGGGCGAGGGCTTCCAGGAAGCCCTTTCATGCTCGAGCGGGTCGTCCTCGTGTGCCATGGGGTGCTCCTCGTGCGTGTCTGTGCTCGTGCGTGGGGGGATCAGTTGGACTTCGCCGTGATCCACACGGTGAGTCCGATGAGGGAGCCGATCCCGAAGATCCAGATGAAGAGGCCCTCGGAGACGGGGCCGAGCGAGCCGAGCGAGAATCCGCCCGGTGACTCGTTCTGCTGCAGATACAGCAGCGACGAGATGATGTCGCGCTTGTCCTCGGCCGTGAGGGTCAGGTTGTTGAAGACCGGCATGTTCTGCGGGCCGGTGACCATGGCCGCGTACATGTGCAGGGCGCTCGTGCCGCCCAGCGACGGGGCGTACTTGCCTTCGGTGAGGGCGCCGCCGGCAGCGGCGACGTTGTGGCACATGGCGCAGTTGATGCGGAACAGCTCGGCGCCCCGGGCGACATCGCCTTCTCCGTCGAGGATCTCCTCGTCGGGGTAGGTCGGGCCGGGCGCCATCGACTGCACGTACGAGGCCATCGCCTTGATCTGGTCCTCGGTGAACTGCACCGGCTTCTGCGGGGCCTGCGGGGCCTGCGCCTGCAGGGGCATGCGGCCGGTGGCGACCTGGAACTCGACGGACAGCTCGCCCACGCCGTACAGCGAGGGGCCGGTGTCGCTGCCTTGGAGGTCGAGTCCGTGACAGGTCGCGCAGTTGGCCTGGAACAGCTTCTTGCCGTCTTCGACGGTGAGCGCCGAGGCGACGGTGTCGTCGGAGCCCGCCGCCATCGCGGCGGAGGCGCCGGCGTATACGCCGCCTGTGATCAGGAGGCCGATGCCGATGAGGGCGGCCGCTGCCCAGGGGCTACGGCGTCCGGATGAGCGGCGCTTGGTCTCGCGTGCCATTTCGGGTTCAGCTCCGCTTCTATTTCAGGAAGTAGATGACGAGGAACAGGGCGATCCAGACGACGTCCACGAAGTGCCAGTAGTACGACACGACGATCGAGGTGGTCATCTCCTTGCGCCCGAAGTTCTTGACGGCATAGGCGCGTCCGATCACGAGCAGGAAGGCGATCAGGCCTCCGGTCACGTGCAGGGCGTGGAAGCCGGTGGTGAGGTAGAACGCCGATGCGTAGGAGTTCGCATTGATCGGCATGCCCTCGGCGACCAGCTGGGCGTACTCCCACACCTGGCCGGAGACGAAGATCGCGCCCAGCGCGAAGGTCAGGAAGAACCACTCGACCATGCCCCAGCGCTGCCAGAACGAGTTCGACTTGACCGTGTACGGCTGGAACCGCTCGGCGGCGAAGACGCCCATCTGGCACGTGACGGAGGACAGCACGAGGATGATCGTGTTGACCGTCGCGTAGGGGATGTTCAGGAGCGAAGACTCCTGTGCCCACAGTTCGGGGGAGGTGCTGCGAAGGGTGAAGTAGATCGCGAACAGACCCGCGAAGAACATCACCTCGCTGCCCAGCCACACGATCGTTCCGACAGCGACCGGATCGGGACGCTTGACGGAGCGCATGGCCTGAGAGTAGGTCGCTGGCGTGGTCGTCACGCTCCCCATTATGGCCGATCTTTGGGCAGGGAGTTTCGCATCCGGGACAGCGATTCGGCAACGATTCGACTTAGGTCCGCCTAAGAGGAAGCCCCGAGTCTGCTGAGAGCTGCCGCCTCCCGCAAGTAGGCTCGACGGCATGGCAGAGCTCTCCACCTGGCCCGATGTGCTGACCACGCTGCTGGAGCGTCGTGACCTGAGCGTGTCGGAGTCCACGTGGGCCATGCGCCAGATCATGGCGGGGTCGGCGACGCCCTCTCAGCTGGCCGGATTCCTGGTCGCGCTCCGGGCCAAAGGCGAGACCGTGGATGAGATCGTGGGCTTCCGCGACGCCATCCTGGAGGCCGCGCTCCCGCTCCCGGTGGATGCCAACGTGCTCGACATCGTCGGCACCGGCGGCGATCGGTTCGGCACGGTGAACGTGTCCACCATGGCGGCCGTGGTGGCCGCGGCATCCGGGATCCCCGTCGTCAAGCACGGCAACAAGGCGGCCAGCTCCGCGTCGGGATCCTCCGACGTGCTCTCGGCGCTGGGGCTGGACCTGACGATCACTCCCGACCAGGTCGCCGAGACGCTCTCCCGGGCCGGGATCACGTTCGCCTTCGCCTCGGCCTTCCACCCCGGGTTCCGCCATGCCGGCCCGACCAGAGCCGAACTCGGCGTGCCGACGGTCTTCAATTTCCTCGGACCGCTGTGCAATCCCGCCCGCGCCGAGGCCAACGCGGTCGGCGTCGCGCACCTGGACCGCGTTCCCCTCATCACCGGCGTGTTCCGCACGCGCGGTGCGACGGCGCTGGTCTTCCGCGGCGACGACGGGCTGGACGAGCTGACCACCACCGGGCACAGCCGGGTGTGGGAGGTCAGCCGCGGCGACATCCACGAGCACGACCTCGATCCCCGGGACCTCGGCATCCCGCTCGCCGACATCGACGACCTTCTGGGTGGTGCCCCGGACCACAACGCAGCGATCGTGCACCGGGTGCTGAGCGGCGAAGCGGGCCCCGTCCGGGACATCGTGCTGCTCAACGCCGCGGCCGGCATCGTCTCGTTCCGGCTGTCGCAGGACGCCGGCCAGGTGCAGCGGCCGATCCTGGAGCGCCTGGCCGAGGGGAAGGATGCCGCGGCCGCGGCGATCGACAGCGGTGCTGCCGCCCGCAAGCTCGAGGACTGGGTCCAGACCACCCGATCGTTCGGATGAGCGTCCTTTCCACGGCCGTCGTGCGGCGATAGCGTGAAGCCCATGGGCTGCGGCACGGTGACGAGGTGAACCCGCACGACGCGCTCACCGAGATCGCGACGCTCCTCGAACGCGAACGGTCCTCGCGGTACAAGTCGAAGGCGTTCCGGACCGCAGCGGACACCATCGAAGGGCTCAGCGACGCACAGCTGCGCGACACCGCCGCGCTGAAGCGGCGCAAGGGCATCGGCGACTCGACGTTCGCCGTCATCCAGGAGGCGCTGGCGGGAGGGGTTCCGTCGTATCTCGTCGATCTTCGTGAACGCGCAGGCGTGCAGCGCGAGTCGACGCTGCGGGGGCTCCTGCGCGGCGATCTGCACAGCCACAGTGAGTGGTCTGATGGGCTGACCTCGATCGATCTCATGGTCGAGGCAGCCCGGAATCTGAAGCACGAATACCTGGCGCTGACCGACCATTCGCCCCGGCTCCGAGTGGCCAACGGCCTGTCGCCGGAGCGGCTGCGCGAGCAGCTGTCGATCGTTGCAGACCTCAGCGGCGACGGCTTCACGCTGCTGTCGGGCATCGAGGTCGACATCCTCGAGGACGGCACGCTGGATCAGGAGCCGGATCTCCTCGACGAGCTGGACGTGGTGGTGGCCTCGGCGCATTCCAAACTGCGCATGGAGCACGGCCCGATGACGCGCCGGCTGGTGCGGGCGGTCTCCGACCGCCGCGTGGACGTCCTCGGCCACGTGACCGGCCGGCTCGTCGAGGGCTCGCGCGGGACCCGCCCGCAGTCGAGCTTCGACCCGCGCGCCGTGTTCGCCGCGTGTGCGGACGCGGGAGTGGCGGTGGAGATCAATTCCCGCCCCGAACGGCAGGACCCGCCCGACGAGCTGATCGCGATCGCCCTGGAACTCGGATGCCTGTTCTCGATCGATTCGGACGCGCATGCGCCCGGCCAGCTCTCGTTGATCGACTACGGGGCCGAGCGGGCCGAGCGCTCCGGCGTGCCGCCGGAGCGCATCGTCACCACCTGGCCGCTGGAGCGGCTGCGGGAGTGGACCGGGCGCCGCTCAGGCTCCTGAGGCACCGGCCGCGTTCGCACGCAGGACTTCGAGCCGGGCCCGGTACTCGACCTCGTCGATGTCGCCCTTGGCGAACCGCTCGGCGAGCGTCGTCTCGGCCTGACGGGCGGGAGCCGTCCGCCCGTACGGTCCGTAGCCGTTCTGCGCCGCCGAGCGCCGCCACCGGCGTCCGAAGATGGCGAACAGCGTTCCGAACAGCAGGACCCAGAACAAGGGGATCAGCAGGAACCACCACCCGAAGCCCGGACCCCACGGGCCGAAGTGGGTCGGGGCGTGTGCGGCCGCCGCTGCGGTGAGGGCGGAGATGGTCGTGGACATGTGCTTCCTCTCGGTTCCCCGTCGCCGCGCAGCCCGCGGCGGATCGGATGCTCCGAGTCCACACGTGGCGGGGCGTCGGCGAATCCGACCGGCGGACGAACCCGGCTGCTCCCGCCGGAGTACCGCGGTGATCGGCGCTACTGCCAGCCGGGAGCGACCAGTCCGGACTCGTACGCGGTCACGACCAGCTGCACGCGGTCGCGGGCGTGCAGCTTCTGCATGATGCGCGAGACGTGCGTCTTGGCGGTGAGCGGCGAGAGGAACAGCTGCGCGCCGATCTCGTCGTTCGTGAGCCCGTGACCCACCAGCCGCAGGACCTCGGTCTCGCGCTCGGTGAGCCCAGCCATGCGGGCCGGGTCGTGCTCGTCGCGAAGGCCTGCGGCCGCGCGCTCGAGGAGGCGCCGCGTGATCCCCGGGGAGAGCAGGGCATCGCCGGCGGCGACCACGCGCACCGCGCGGATCAGCTCGACGGGTTCGGTGTCCTTCACGAGGAATCCGCTCGCGCCGGCCCGGATCGCCCGCGCGACGTATTCGTCCAGCTCGAAGGTCGTGACGATGATGACCCGCACATCCCGGAGGGAGGGGTCGGCCGCGATCTGCTCGGTCGTCCAGAGTCCGTCGCCGTCCGGCGTCCGGATGTCCAGCAGCGCCACATCCACGTTCTTCCGCCGGATCGCCTCCAGCAGCGCCTGCCCGCCGGAGGCCTCGGCCACGACGTCGATGTCGGGCTCGGAGGCCAGCAGCGCACGGAATCCGGCGCGCACCAGCTGGTGGTCGTCGGCGATGGCGACGCGGATCACGCGGCGCCGGCCCACGGCAGTCGAGCGATGACCGTCGTTCCACCGGTGGTACCGGAGGACAGCGAGACCTCGCCGCCGGCGAGCTGTGCACGCTCGCGCATGCCGCGGATGCCCGCACCCTCGAAGCCGCCCGACGCGGTGCCGGTGCCGTCGTCGTCGACGGTGACCACGAGCGCATCGTCCTCGCCCTCGGCGCGCCGCTCGAGCGTCACCGCTGCTCTGGTCGCACCGGAATGGCGGACCACGTTCGTGAGCGACTCCTGGGCGATGCGGTACGCCGCGGTCTGCACCGCGCTCGGAGGCAGTGCCCCCGCGAGTCGGTCGTGAAGGGTCACCGTCAGCCCGAGTGCCGACCGCTGGTCGACGAGCCGGCCGAGATCGGCCAGCTGCGGCTGCGGGGTGAGCGGCGCGGTGCGCGGGGAGGCGTCGTCGCCGCGGAGGAATGAGAGCACACCGCGGACCTCGTCCAGTCCGGTCGCGCTGAGGCCGCGGATGCTGGCGAGTGCCTCGCGCGCGCGCTCCGGCTCGCGGTCGAACAGGTGCAGTCCAACGCCGGACTGCACGGCGATCTGGCTGAGGGAGTGGGCCAGCACGTCGTGCAGTTCGCGCGCGATCCGGGCGCGCTCGTCCTGTTCGGCGGCCCGCCGGCGCTCGACGAGTTGCGCGCGATGCGCTCTGCCACGCTCGAGGCGTCGTCGCACGCCCTCGCCGACCGCGAAGCACAGCGCGAGCGCGAGCGTGGTCAGGGCGACCCGCAGGGGGTGCACGCGGACATCGAGCACGCCGGCGGTCACGATCGCGGCCAGCCAGGCCGAGCCGACCGAGACGAGCGCCCAGGCGCGGGCGCCGCGGATGATCGCGCCGACGATGGCGAACGCCAGAGCGAGGAACGGCGGGCTCGCGTCGGGCGGCACGAACAGATCCGCGAGGGTCAGGGCGGACACGACGGCGACGGTCGGACCGGGCCAGCGGCGCGCGCCGAGAAGGGCGAAAGCGGATGCCGCGGCCAGCGCGACACTGCCCGCGGCGAACCGCGGTGGCACGCCCTGCCACGCGCAGATCGCGATGGTCCCGACGACCTGGACCAGCAGCGCGAGGAAGACCGGAACGAGGAGGGTCACCGCGGGCGGTGGCCGGAAACGCGACCCGGATTCTTCCCAGAGCTCTCCCGGCATGCGCTCGATCGTACGCCGGGCACCCTGGGCGTTTCGTCCGCCCGGGGGAGTGGGCGGAGCGCTCGGATACTCCCTTGGGAGTATGCCGGTCAGCGGGCGCCTGCCGCTCCCAGCGCGTCGATGATGCGCGTCATCGCCGTCCCCAGCGCCCACCGGTCGGCCAGGGCCGCGGCATCCGCTCGGGTCTTGTCGTCGGGTGCTCGGACGCGGGAGTCGACCTCGCCGAGGTCGAGGTCCTTCGCGACGGCCACCACGGTCGGTGCAACCTCGAGGTAGGGCAGTGCGGTGGTGATCTTGGACTGCAGACCCGCCGACATCCCCTCGCCGGCTTCGGCGGCCGCGATGATGCCGGCCAGGTCGCCATGCGCCGCCAGGAGCGTCGCTGCGGTCTTCTCGCCGATGCCGGCGACGCCGGGCAATCCGTCCGACGCGTCGCCGCGCAGGGTGGCGAAGTCGGCGTACTGCGTGGGCAGCACCCCGTACTTGCCGACGACGGTCGCGTCGGTGACCACTTCGAGGTTGCTCATCCCTCGGGCGGTGTAGACGATCCGCACGTCGCGGGAGTCATCGACCAGCTGGAACAGGTCACGATCTCCGGTGACGACGTCCACGGGGAGGGTCGCGAGGGTGGCGAGCGTGCCGATCACGTCGTCGGCCTCATGCTCGGCGGCGCCGATGATCGGGATGCGCAGCGCGTCGAGCGTCTGCCGGATGATCGGCACCTGCACTTCCAGCGGGTCGGGGACGACCTCGACGTCGGGACCGGCGGCCACGACTTCGGCGACGCGATGCGTCTTGTAGGTCGGGATCAGATCGACGCGCCACTGCGGACGCCAGTCGTCATCCCAGCAGGCGATCAGGTGGGTCGGCTCGTACATCGTCACGAGCTTGGTGATGATGTCCAGGAAGCCGCGGACGGCGTTGACCGGTGTGCCGTCGGGGGCGCGCACCGTGTCCGGTACGCCATAGAACGCGCGGAAGTACAGCGAAGCGCTGTCCAGGAGCATCAGTCGATCGGCCATGACGCCAGAGTATCGACAGCGCGCGACGCGATGCGGGTGGTCGGTGCCAGACTCGGCGCATGACCTTCGCGAACATCGGCAGTCTGGGCACCGTTCCGGGAAAGCGAGACGAGTTGGTGACGCTGCTCACGCGGCCGAGCGCGGAACTGGCCGCGATCGGATGCCTGCTCTACGAGGTCGGCGTCTCCGACGATGAGCCGGACACGGTCTTCGTGGCCGAGCTGTGGGAATCGGCCGATGCGCATCGCGCGTCGCTGGATCTGCCGTCGGTGCAGGCGGCGATCGCCGAGGCGCGACCCCTGCTGTCCGGCGTGATGGGCGGCACGCGGTTCGAGGTCGTCGGCTCGCCGTTGCGCTGAGCCCGGTTCAGCAGCCTGGACCTGTTGGATACTCGATGCAGGTCTTGTCCACGAGCGCAGTGCGCACCTCGACGACCCGGACGTCGTAGCCGCCCGTCGTGGACTCGACGAAGCCCGCGACCGGGCGCCAGCCGGTTCCGAAGTCGACCGCGGCGCTGTAGAGCACGGTCACCGCGACGACGTAGGTTCCCCGCGCGGCGTAGGCGTGACTCGTCGAAGTCGGCGTGAACTGCGCCTGACCGAGGTCTGCCCAGGACGCACCGCCGCTCGGCGCCTGTTGCGACGTGCCGTCGCCGTAGTCGAAGCGGAACGCGACGGGGGTGAAACCGACGACGACGTCGTGATCGAGCAGGCGGCCGGGGATGGACTGTGCGGATGCCGCGGCCACGACATTCGTCGGCATGCCGACCACTCCCACGCCGGCGGGCTCACCGCGGAGCGTCGGGCGTGCGGGGACGAACGACACGAGGTCGGCCAACGTGACGTCGGGAAGACCCACCACCGTGTAGTCGAGGTCGCAGCGGTCGAAGAAGCAGTCTTCTTGAGGCGCTGGTGCGCTGACGTCGTCGGCGCCCTCGTTCTGGTCGTCGCTGAACTCGCTGCCGGGATTGGTGATGCCGGCGCCGATGTCGATCTGGGAGCCGGAGTTCCCTACTTCGCACTGAGTCCAAGCAGACTCGAGACCGCAGCCGTTGGCGGCTACTGCTGACGGGACAAGGCCAGCAACTGCGAGCACGACGGCGAAGATCAACCGCACGTTGAGTCGTCCTTTGCCTCGCTGGAGGCGATCGCCAGTCCGCTCGGCGTGGCGCTGGTATTGAAGGTCACTATTGCCGCCTGGCGATCCTTCCGAGTTGATGGAACGACGGATTGTCCGTCAGCGTCCGTGACCATCACAGCCGTTACATCGAGACATAGCTCGGCCGTTACGGTCGCCGCCGCTTTGCTCGGAGAGAAGTCGGTTGGAGTGAAGTTGTCGAATTCGCTCACGCCCGTGACTGTCCACTGGTCCGCGTGCATCTGTGTGAACGTCTTGCGCGCGCCGGCGTTCGCCTCGCCCGTCGTCCAGGCGTAGACGGGCTCGAACGTCTCGGGATCACTCAGGTCCACCTGGTTCAGCGCGTCGACATAGGCGCGATACGTCTCCTCGGCGGCCGCGAACGCCTCGTCCTCAGTCGCGAAGCCAGCGGGCGTGGGCGTCGGCGCGGGCTGAGGCGTGCATCCGCTCAGCGCAGCCGATGCCAGCACCAGCGCCACGGTCAACGGGAGCAGCCGGGGAATCACGCCACAACGGTAGCCGTGAACACGCGGTGTCCGCCGAACTTATCCACACCGTTCGAGGCGGCGCTGTCATACTGTCCGCGTGAAAACCTCGAAGCTCCTCGTCGCCTCTGCCGTCTTCGCGCTCTCCGCCGGGCTCAGTCTCGGCTTGGGCGGCTGCGCCCAGGGCGATACGCCCGTGATCGCGCCCGTCACGATGGACGCCAACGACCTGCAGGGGGCGACCGTCGACCTCGTCGTCGGCCAGGTCCTGAACATCAACACCGGCGACCTGGCAGTGGACAGCTACACCGGCGAGGTCGAAGACGGCTCGGTCGCCGAGTTCGTCGCCGGCCGCGAGGAGGGCGGTACGACGTACAACCCGGGCGTGACCGCGCTCGCCGAAGGCTCCACCACCGTCGTGATGACCAACTCCGACGGCGGCATCCAGCCGCTCGAGTTCACCGTCGAGGTCTCGGCGAAGTAGTCCCGCTACGCCGGCTCGCGGAGCGCCTCGTGGATGCGGCGGAGGTCCTCCAGCAGCGAGCCGATCAGGACCCAGTGGTCCGCCGACGGTGCGTGGATCGCCAACGGTGCAGTCAGGGCGGGAGGCTCGGGGTCCAGCGGCTGGCTGGCGGCCGCGGCATCCGCTCGGTGCACACCCAACCGCACGTCGTGCGCGGCCCGTCGAAGCTGCTCGGCGATCGCGCGCACCGCGGGTTCCTGCGGGATGGTCGCGTCGTAGTGGTCGTACAGCGCACGGGTCATGCCGATCGTCTGGGTCACGATGGGTCCGATTCGATCCAGCAGCCCTTGCGTCGCCTCGAGGCGTTCGCGATGCGCGCGACTGCGCGGATTGAGCATGAGGGACTCGGTGGCCACGTCGATCGCCGCGTCCGCGGCATCCCGCATCGGCCTCATCAGGCGCGCCTGCACCATCAGTTCCTCCAGCTGTCCACTCGACTGGGGCGTCTGCAGTGCCGTCGCGAGCCTCTCCAGTGAATCGGCCAGCTCGTCGCCGAGCGCCAGGGCGGACGTCCGCGCCGGTGTCACCGACACCGGCGGAACCAGTGCGAGGTTGATCAGGATGCCGATGACGGCGCCGATGAGGGTCTCGAGCACCCGGTCCAGCGCATACGACGGGGTCGCCGTTCCGAGCGAGAGAACCAGAAGGGCGCTGATCGCGACCTGGTTCGAGGTCCCCGGCGTCATCCGCAACGCCCATGCGATCAGCAGCGCGATCACTGTCGCGACCAGGATCACCCAGGTGGATCCGCCAAGCGCGATCCCCAGGAGCGAGGCGATGACGACGCCCATGATGACGCCGACCGTGCGCTCGAACGCCTTGGTGAGCGTCTGGTTCAGGCTCGGCTGCACGATCAGCAGCGCGGCGATCGCGGCGAACACGGGCGGAGGCCCGGGAATCAGCCAGCCCGCGACCAGCCACGCGGCGACCGTCGCGATCGCCGACTTCGCCACCTGCAGAAGCGGCGCGCGCTGCGCGGACCGGACGCCTGTGCTCACTCGCATGTTCCGAGCGTAGGCCGACCTCCCGCAGGCCCCGCTAGCGTTGAACCATGACCACTCAGATCGAAAAGGCACAGACCCTGGCCGCCCTGCACGCGGCTCCCGAGATCCTCAGCGTCGTCAACGTCTGGGACGTCGTCTCGGCCAAGACCATCGCCGCCCTTCCGGGGACGAAGGCCCTTGCCACGGCCGGCCACTCCATCGCGGCGACCTTCGGATACGAGGACGGCGAGAACATCCCGCTCGAGCTGATGCTGGACATGGTGCGACGCATCGCCGAGTCCACCGACCTGCCCGTCTCGGCCGATCTCGATTCCGGTTTCGGAAACCCCGGCGAGACGGCACGCAAGGCGATCGCCGCCGGCGCAGTCGGCGCCAACATGGAGGACCGACTGCGTCCGCTCTCGGACTCGGTCGCCGCCGTGGCAGCGGTCATCGCCGCCGGTGAGGCCGAAGGCGTTCCCTTCGTCCTCAACGCCCGCACGGATGCGTTCGTCCGTGCCGGGGACCGCCCGCTGGAGGAATCGATCGCCGACGCCATCACCCGCGGACGCGCCTACCTCGACGCCGGCGCGGACATCGTGTTCGTTCCGGGGATCCTTGATGCCGATGTCACCCGGCAGCTGGTCGAGGGCATCGGCGAGCGCAAGATCAGCGTCATCGGCCTGCCCGGGTCGCTCTCGTCACGCGAATACCAGGACCTCGGCGTGGCACGCATGTCCTACGGGCCGATGACGCAGCGTGTCGCGCTCACCGCGCTGCAGGACGTGGCATCCGAGCTGTACGGCGGCGGCGTCATCCCCGCGTCGACACGCGCGCTCAACTGAGCCGAAGGGAATCGGCCCGCTCGGCACGGTGTTGACACGCGCGTGGAGCCCGTACCCGTCGACGTCGCGGTGATCGGCGCTGGCCAGGCGGGCCTGTCGGCCGGCTATCACCTGCAGCGTCGGGGATACGTGCCGCTCGCGCGTGCAGCCGCCGGGGAGCCGGCGTTCGTCGTCCTCGATGCGAACGCCGGCCCGGGCGGTGCATGGCAGCACCGCTGGCGTTCGCTGCGCATGGCGACGGTGAACGGCATCCACGAGCTGCCCGGCTTCGCCGTGCCGCCGGCGGATCCGGACGCGTCGAGCCGCGATGTGCTGCCGCCGTACTTCGCGGCGTACGAGCAGCGCTTCGACCTGGACGTGCGCAGGCCGGTGAAGGTGAGCGCGGTGCGCCGCGCCGATGACGACCCGCGCGGACGCCTGATCGTCCAGAGCGATGCCGGCAGCTGGGCCGCCCGGTACGTGATCAACGCCACCGGCACCTGGACGCGGCCGTTCTGGCCGCATTATCCGGGGCAGCAGCGGTTCCGCGGTCGTCAGCTCCACGTCGCCGACTACGTCTCGGCCGACGAGTTCGCCGGCGAGCGGGTCGTGATCGTCGGCGCGGGGATCTCGGCGATCCAGCTGCTCGATGAGATCTCCCGGGTCGCCCGGACCTTCTGGGTGACCCGTCGCGAGCCGGACTGGTCGGACGAGGCATTCGACATCCCCGCGCGCGTCGCGGCGATCGCCGGTGTCGAGGAACGGGTCCGGCGTGGCCTGCCGCCCGGCAGCGTGATCGCGGTCACCGGCATGCACTGGACGCCCTGGGCGCGCGCGGCGCAGGAGCGCGGAGTGCTGGTGCGGCATCCGATGTTCACGGCGATCGAAGAGGACGGCGTGCGGATGCCGGACGGTTCGTTCGTGCCGGCGGATGCCATCCTGTGGGCCACCGGCTTCCGGGCGGCCGTGGACCACCTCGCCCCGTTGCGGCTGCGGACCCGCGAGGGCGGGTACCGGGTGTCGGACGGGCGGTCGATCGACGAGCCGCGCCTGTTCCTCATCGGCTACGGGCCGTCCCAGTCCACGATCGGCGCCAATCGCGCCGGCCGGGCTGCGGTCGCCGCAATCGTGGCCGAGCGGACCCCTGTGGTTGTCTGAGTGACGTGACGTGACGTTCGGATCGGCAGCTTCCTCCGGCGCGCGCGCCGACGACCGCTGCCCCTGCGGGAGCGGGGCGCTGTTCAGCGGATGCTGCGCGCCGGTTCTCGCCGGCGGCGCTGCGACGACGCCCGAACAGCTGATGCGGTCGCGGTACACGGCGTTCGTGCTGGGGGACGCCGATCACCTCGAACGCACCTGGCATCCGCGCACCCGCCCCGAGCGCGTGCAGATCGATCCGGGTCTGACGTGGACCGGCTTGCAGATCGACCGCTCGACGGGCGGGGCCGCTGGGAGGCGGCCGGCACGGTCGAGTTCCGCGCGTCGTGGGTGACGCGCTCGGGGGAGCGCGGCGTCCTGCGCGAGACCAGCCGGTTCGAACGGCGCGGCGGTCGCTGGCTCTACCTCGACGGCGAGGTCTTCTGACCGCCCTGAGACCGGCGATCGCGCGTAGCGTGGACGCATGTCGCGACCACAGCCCGATCCCGTCGCCCCCGGCCAGGAGTCGGTCTGGGACTACCCGCGACCGCCGCGGATCGAGCGGGTGGACCGCACCGTGGCGATCGACCTCGGCGGAGTGCGCATCGTCGAGACCGGTGATGTCGTCCGGGTCCTGGAGACGAGCCACCCGCCCGTCTACTACCTGCGGATCTCCGACTTCCGCGCGGGTTCCCTCACTGCCGCTTCCGGCAGCTCGTTCTGCGAGTTCAAGGGGTCTGCCCGCTACCTCGATGTGCACGGCGGCGATCAGACCGCTCCCGGTGCCGCGTGGAATTACCCGAATCCCTCGCACGGCTACGGTCTGCTGGCCGATCGGGTGGCGGTCTATGCCGCCCGGATGCAGCAGTGCAGCGTGGACGGTGAGATCGTCGCGCCGCAGCCCGGCGGCTTCTACGGCGGATGGGTGACGGCCGACCTCGCCGGCCCCTTCAAGGGCGTGCCGGGTTCGATGGGGTGGTGAGCGCAGGCTCAGCGGGGCGGTGAGTCTGTTCCGGATGCCGCATCCGGGTCGGTCTCGTCGGGCTCCTCATCGTCCGGTCCGTCGTCCTCGGCCGCCTCGGCATCCTCCAGCAGCTGACCGAGCGCGGCGTCGAACTCATCGCCGCGCGGCACCGCCGTCAACGCGGGCTCGGCGGCCAGCGTGAGGTCGATCAGCTCGCGCAGCAGCCCGCCGAGGCTCGTCGATGCGAGGAGGTGCAGCTGGTCCAGTTCGCCCAGGGGAGCGATCGCCGAGAGCTGCCAGCTGGATTCCAGCGGATCGTCGGAGAGTTCGATGTCGGGGTCCCAGCGGACATCGGAGAATTCCGCTGCGCGCGAGAGCACCCGCCGCACGATGCGCTCCGCCTCGTCGCGCAGGGGAGTCAGGGCGTCGTCCCAGACGAGCGGCGGCAGCTCGCGCACCGCCGCCGTCGGATACGGCTCGTCGTCGAGCCACTCGCGCACCTCCACCCGCGTCCCGCCGACGGCGATCACGTGGATGTCGCTCTCGCCGGCCATCACGTTGGTGATGCGCGCCATCGTGCCGATTCCGAAGCGCTGGTCGCCGCCGCCGGCCTCGCTGCCGCGTTCGATCAGCACCACGGCGAACTGCGGGTCCTCGTCGTCCAGCAGTCGGCCGAGCATGATCAGGTAACGCTCTTCGAAGATCCGCAGCGCCAGTGGCGTATGCGGGAAGAGCACGGTACCGAGGGGGAACATCGCGACGTCCGCCATGCCTCCAGTCAACCAGCGATCGACCGGCGGAGGGTCTGCGGGACGGATGTCGGACACCGCCGTTACCGATCGGGTCGAGGCGATCCCGTCCCTCGCGGAGTTGGAGGCCGTCTGCCGCGAGCTGGACGGCCTGGGAGCTCGCGCATGGATCAGCGTCACGGTCGCGGGCGGCGCGCTGCGGACCGGGGAGTCGCTGCGGGACGCCTTCGCGATCGCGGCATCCGTCCCCGAGGTGCTGGCGGTCGGGGTCGACTGCTGTGCGGTCTCGGAGATCACCGACATCGCCGGCAGGCTGGCGGCGACCCGGGGCGCCTCGCCGGCCCCTAGCCTGGACTGACGAACCAAGGAGCACCCATGTCACGGATTCTGATCATCGGCGGTCACGGAAAGATCGCGCTGCTGCTGGCGCCACTGCTCGTGGAACGCGGCGATGACGTGTCCTCGGTGATCCGCAACCCCGATCACACTGCGGATGTCGCCGCGACGGGCGCGACCCCCATCGTGGCCGATGTGCAACAGCTCGACGAGGCAGGGCTCGCAGACGTCATCGCCGGTCACGACACCGTGATCTGGTCGGCGGGGGCAGGTGGCGGCAGCCCGGAGCGGACGTACGCCGTCGACCGCGACGCCGCGATCCGATCGATGGATGCCGCCGCGACGGCGGGTGCACGGCGCTACGTGATGGTGTCCTACTTCGGGGCCGGACGCGACCACGGCGTCCCGCCCGAGAATCCCTTCTTCGCATACGCCGAGGCGAAGGCGGCCGCCGACGAGCATCTGGAAGCGACCGCGCTGGAGTGGACCATCCTGGCCCCCAGCACCCTGACGCTGGATCCGCCGACCGGCCGGATCGATGTGGCGGCGCTCGAGTCCGAGTCGGTGGGACGTGCCGACGTCGCCCTGGTCATCGCTGCCGCGCTCAACACCTCCGCGACCGTCGGGCGCACCATCCGCTTCAACTCCGGCGACGTCTCGATCGCCGACGCCCTCGCGTGAGCATCGACCCCGCCCGCGGGATCACCCTCCGCGCCGCGGAGCTGAACGCCCGCCTGCGGTCGCTCGAGGAGCAGCTCGCCGCGATCCGGAACGCGCGCAGCGACGCGACGGCCGACGACGAGCACGATCCGGAGGGGTCGACGCTGTCCTCCGAGTGGTCCGGCGTCGAGGGGCAGCGCGCCGACGTCGCGCGAGAGCTTGCGGGCCTGGGCACGGCGCTGGAGAGAGTGGCCGCGGGCACCTACGGGATCTGCGCGTCGTGCGGTCGGCCGATTCCGCCCGCGCGGCTGGAGCTGCTGCCGGGCGCCACGCTCTGCGTGCCGTGTGCGAGCGGTCGCTGAGCCGCAGGCTCGTTCCGTCCGGAGCACGGTCCGTCAGGGGAACGCGAGCACGTCATCGCCCCAGCCGGCGCGCAGCGCCGCGTCCAGGTCCGCGGCGACGCGATCCTCGGTCTCGATGACGAGGGTCTCGCGCGCCGCCGGCTCGTAGGGGGGCCAGGGCGGTGCATCCGCGGCATCAGGTGCTCGTCCGTGCGCGAATGCCGTCCATCGCGTGCGCACGCGCGCGGAGATCCGCTCCGCGGTGCGCCGCCCGCCCAGCCAGAACGTCGGGTCCTTGCGTGCCGTGGAGAAGTTGCCCCACACGTAGGGCAGCTCGGCGCCGTGCGTGGCGCCCAGCCCGATCAGATCGAGGGAGCGGGTCGCGTGGTCGAAGCGGTAAAGCCAGACCGGCGCCGCCGCGGAATGACCCTCGGCGATCCACAGCGACGGGAGGCGGAAGGCGATGTCGCGCGCGATGCCGAGGCCGAGCAGCCTCTGACGCACGCCCTCATAGCCGGCCAGCACGTCGTCGCGGGCGGGCAGCTGCACGTCGGGATTCTCCGCGCGCATATCCGCGAACATGCGCTCGATGTCGGCCCGGGTGACGGGCATCAGCGGACTCTTCATGTACCGGAAGAACGACGCCTCGTCGCGGTTCGTGCCGATCATCAGCGGCACCGGCAGACCGCGTCCCGACTTCAGCACGGTGACCGGCGCCTCGGGGACCAGGTCGCCGTCGACGATCGGGGCGAATGCGAGCGTGCCCGGCGCCTCGGTGGGGACCGCGGAGTACACGGCCATGCCGGCCCGGACGATATCGGAGATGGATAGGTCACGGACGGATGCCGCGTCCGTGCCCGCCTCGCGGAGGAACTGCTCTGCGACCTGCCGGGATCTCGCCGTCCCGTACATGCTGGTCGCCGGCGAGGATTCGGCGATCGCGCGGGAGAACAGGCCGTCCGCGCTCGGGGTCGCCAGCAGCGTCGTCACCAGCCCGCCCCCTGCAGACTCGCCGAACACGGTGACCCGGTCGGGATCGCCGCCGAAACCGGCGATGTGCGCCTGGACCCACCGCAGCGACAGCAGGATGTCCTTCAGCGCGAGGTTGCCGTCGAACCGACGTTCCGGCGTGCTGAAGGACGACAGGTCGAGGAAGCCCAGCGCGCCGATCCGATAGTTGACCGTGACGACGACGACATCGCCGTCGGTCACGAGCCGGCGGGCGTCGTACATCGGCTGGCTCGACGAGCCGAACGTGTACGCGCCCCCGTGCACCCACACCATGACCGGGCGCTGCCCGTCGACGCCGGCGGGACGCCAGACGTTCAGGAACAGGCAGTCCTCGTCCTGAACCGCGTCGGGGCCGAGGTTCAGCGCGGGGTTGGTCAGCTGCGGCGCCACCGGTCCGAAGCGCGTGGCGTCCACCGGGCCGGCGCCGTCTTCGGCCGGCAACGGATCGCGCCAGCGACGCTCGCCCACGGGCGGCTCGGCGTAGCGGATGCCGCGGAACACGTCCACACCGTCCAGCGATGTTCCATGCACCGTCGCCGCGCCGAGCGGGGCGGTGGGGGAGGCCTCGGTCATGGTCTCAGCGTAGGGCCGGGCATAATGCACTCGCCCCGCGCGTTCTGGTACCCTTGAACGTCACTCGTGTGGCTCTACAGCCATGCCCGCATGACTCGCAATCAATCCACCCGCTTCGGTTCGGAGCATCCGTTCGCCCTCGTGCGGCCGGCCGGACCTGGCCCGACACCAATCCAACAAGGACAACCCACTACATGACTATCGCAACGGCCGCCCCGGCCACCAAGCAGGTCGCGATCAACGACATCGGATCTGCTGAAGACATCCTTGCGGCGATCGAACTGACGCTCAAGTCCTTCAACGACGGAGACCTCATCGAGGGTGTCGTCGTGAAGATCGATCGCGACGAGGTGCTCCTCGACGTGGGCTACAAGACCGAGGGCGTCATCCCCTCGCGCGAGCTCTCCATCAAGCACGACGTCGACCCCAATGAGGTCGTCAAGGTCGGCGATGAGGTCGAAGCCCTCGTTCTCCAGAAGGAGGACAAGGAAGGTCGCCTCATCCTGTCCAAGAAGCGCGCACAGTACGAGCGCGCCTGGGGCGATGTGGAGAAGATCAAGGAGACCGACGGCGTCGTCACCGGCTCCGTCATCGAGGTCGTCAAGGGTGGACTCATCGTCGACATCGGCCTGCGCGGCTTCCTGCCCGCGTCGCTGATCGAACTGCGTCGCGTCCGCGACCTGACCCCGTACCTCGGCCAGGAGATCGAGGCGAAGATCCTCGAGCTGGACAAGAACCGCAACAACGTCGTGCTCTCGCGCCGCGCACTGCTAGAGCAGACGCAGTCCGAGTCGCGCACCACGTTCCTGAACAACCTGCACAAGGGTCAGGTCCGCAAGGGAACGGTCTCCTCGATCGTCAACTTCGGTGCGTTCGTGGACCTGGGCGGCGTGGACGGCCTCGTGCACGTCTCCGAGCTATCCTGGAAGCACATCGAGCACGCGTCCGAGGTCGTGGAGGTCGGCCAGGAGGTCACCGTCGAGATCCTCGAGGTCGACCTCGACCGCGAGCGCGTCTCGCTCTCGCTCAAGGCGACGCAGGAGGACCCGTGGCAGGTCTTCGCCCGGACCCACGCCATCGGCCAGGTCACCCCGGGTAAGGTCACCAAGCTCGTCCCGTTCGGCGCGTTCGTGCGCGTCGCGGACGGCATCGAGGGCCTCGTGCACATCTCGGAGCTCTCCGGCAAGCACGTCGAGCTCGCCGAGCAGGTCGTCTCGGTCGGCGAAGAAGTGTTCGTCAAGGTCATCGACATCGACCTGGAGCGTCGTCGCATCTCGCTGTCGCTCAAGCAGGCCAACGAGTCGGTCGACCCCAACGGCACCGAGTTCGACCCGGCGCTGTACGGCATGGTCACGGAGTACGACGAGAACGGCGAGTACAAGTACCCCGAGGGCTTCGACGTCGAGACGCAGGCGTGGACCGAGGGCTCGGATGCTCAGCGCGAAGCGTGGGAGCAGGAGTACGCCGCTGCTCAGGCTCGCTGGGAGCAGCACAAGGCTGCCGTCGCCAAGGCCCTCGAGGCCGAGGCGAACGCACCGACCGAGACGAGCTCGGCTTCGAGCTCGTTCACCTCGGACAACAGCTCGATCGGCACCCTCGCCGACGACGAGGCGCTCGCCGCGCTTCGCGAGAAGCTGTCGGGTCGCTGATCTGAAGATCTGAAACCGTCGAACGGGCCGTCACCTCCGGGTGGCGGCCCGTTCGCTTCGCGTTCCGAGCGATGCTCGGAGCGGGGCCGCGCGTCGGCCTCCGGCATCCGTTAGCGTCACGGTATGGCAGTCCCTGACGCGCGCGCGGCAGAATCGGCTCGCGCGCCGCGGGCGAGCGCGCCATGGGCGCTGGAGCGCCGCGGCGACCGCACGCGCGAGCGCGCCGCGATCCTCAACCAGGTGCTCCTGTGCGCCGTTGTCTTCGTCCTCTTCATCCTGGTCGGCGTCGGACCCTTCTCCGGTGACGTGCTGCTGTTCCTTGCCGGAGTGGTGCTCATCTTCCTCATCACCGGGGCCACCTTCGTCATCCCGTGGAACCGCCTCGCGGTGGGCTGGCTGGCCCTCATACCGCTGCTGGACATGCTGGCGATCGGCGTGATGCGCCTCGCAACGCCCGGCGGCGCGGTGGGGCTACTGTGGATCTTCCCGACGATGTGGCTGGCGGCGGGGTTCGGGATGCTGGGCTTGTCGGCCGTCGTCGTGGTCGTCGGCGTCGATCTCCTCACCGCGCAGCAGTTCACCGACGGGATGCTGCTCCTGACGGTCGTGCTGATCGCGGTCGGCGTCACGAGCTATCTGAGCGCCGGCCGTGCCGCCGCCCAGCGCACCCTGCTCGGCAAGCAGGCGTTTCTGCTGCGCCGGGTCATCGAGCGCACTCGCCGGCAGGAGCAGGAGGTCACCGAAGTGCTGGACGCGGTGGACTTCGGCGTGATCCGCATCGCTGCGGACGGAGACATCGCGGTCACCAACGATGCGCACGGTCGGCTGCAGCGTGCGCGGCGGAGCGCCGAGGACGCGGATGCCGAGACCACCGCCTTCCGGGACGACGGCGTCACCCCGCTTCCCGATGACGAGCTGCCGCTCCAGCGCGCGCTGCGCGGCGAGGCCTTCGAGGGGCAGGTCGTCTGGTTCGGTGCGGAACCGGGACCGCGTCAGGCACTCAGCGTCACTGTGCGCCGGCTGACCGATCCCTCGGGCACGGACGCGGGGGCGGTGCTGGTCTCCCGCGACGTGACGGCGGAGCTGAGCGCGCTCCGCGCCCGCGACGAGCTCGTGGCCTCGGTCACGCACGAGCTGCGCACGCCCCTGACCTCCATCCTCGGCTATCTTGATCTCGCGATCGAGGACCCGGAGACGACCGAGCAGGTCCGCGCCAATCTCGACATCGCCGAGCGCAACGCCGAGCGGCTGCTGGCGATCGTCGGCGACATCCTCGCCGCATCCAGTGCGGCCTCCGTCGTGCAGGCGTCGCTGGAGCCGGGGATCCTGGACGCGCGCGATGTGGTCCTGGCCGCCGCGGAGGCGCTGGCCCCTCGAGCGGCAGCGCGGGCGATCTCCGTCGACACGTCGGCGCTTCAATCTGCGCCCGTGTGGGCGGACGCGCTGCGTCTTCGTCAGGTCGTGGACAACCTGGCCTCCAACGCGGTCGCCTACAACCGGGACGGCGGCACGGTGTTCTTGGAATCGCGCACCGATGGCCTCTCGAGCTGGATCGTGGTGCGCGACACGGGCGTCGGGATGAACGACGACGAGCTCGCCGGGCTGTTCCAGCGCTTCTACCGCGCGAACCCCGCGCGCCGGGCCGGAACCGGCCTCGGCCTCGCGATCAGTCGCGACATCGTCCGCGCTCACGGCGGGGAGATCACCGTGGACAGCTCGCCGGGGATCGGATCGACGTTCACCGTCAAACTCCCCACGACCTCGACCGGAAGGCCGCCGTCATGATCCTCGATGTCCTGAGCGTGCAGGCGATCACCGCGCTGGTGGTCAATGTGAGCGGCATCCTGTTTATCACCGAGACGCTGCTGCGCCGCGACGAAGGCGCCGGACGCGTCTGGTCACTGGGCTTCCTCGCCGCGATGCTCACGACACTCGCCTACGTGGTGTGGGCGCAGTACCCCGATGCATGGTGGCCGATCGCGATCGGCAACGCCACCTTCGTGGCGGGCACCGGCTGCATGTGGCTCGGATGCCGTCGGTTCAACGGCCGTCGCATGCTCTGGTCATCGGTGTTGGTCGCCGCCGCGGCGCTGGCGGCCTTCGGGGCCGTTTGGGGCGCCGGAGCCGATGGCGGTGATTGGGCGGGCGCACTGTGGATGTTCGTCCCGCTCGTCGCCTTCTCCGGCGCCGGCGCATTCGAGTGCATGCGCGGATCGATGCGCATCTCCGGCACAGCCTGGGTCCTCGGGGGAGTGCTCGCCCTCGAGTCCGTCTTCTTCGTGGTCCGCACGGCGATCTTCCTGGCCGCCGGAGCCGACAGTGAGGTGTTCGGGGCGCTGGTGGGCACGATCCCGACGAGCTTTCTGACGGTGATCCTGACGATCGTGGCGGTCGTGGCCACCTCGGTGCTGCGGGCAACGCGGACGCCCGTCCGCGGATATCTGCGCACGCCCGGCTTCGGGCCGGAGCCGGAGGGGTTCCTGGAGCGTGGCAGCTTCGACGCAGCGCTCACCGCGCTGTGCGGGCGTGCCGAGCGCCGCTCGGAGCTCGTCGCGGTGACGGCCGTGCGGATCGACGACCTCGACCAGATCTCCGGCGCGTTCGGCAGCGACGTCGCCCGTGATATCTCCGACACCTGGCGCACCGGAGTCCGCCTCCACGCGCCGTCCAACGCGTTCATCGCGGAGGACGGGCCGACCGGCCTGCTCCTGGCCACATTGACCACGTCGGCCAGCGAGGCGCGGCGCCAGGCCGCGGTCATCTACCGCGGACTGTTCGATGACCTCGGTCTCGTGGACGGCGGCGTGATCCCGGTCCTCGGGATCGGCGTCGCGCTCAGTGACGTGACCGGCTACGAGGCGTCGAGGCTCTCGCGCGTGGCTCGGGATGCCGCTATGCGGGCGGCCGTCAGCATCGAGAGCTCGGTGCTGATCGGCGGTGCCGACTAGCGGCATCCGATCTCAGGCCGCCGTCAGACGGTAGCCGACCCCGCGTACGGTCTCGATCCAGCGCGGGCTGGTGGGCGACTCGCCGAGCTTGCGACGCAGGTTCGCGACGTGCACCTCGATCGCACGGGCATCGCTGTCGCTGACGTACTCCGTCCCGGTATACACCTCGCCGCGCAGCATCATGGCCAGATCCGACTTCGCCCGCACACGTCGGCCCGACCGGAGCAGGTCGGCCAGGATGTCGAACTCGCTCCGCGTGAGCTCGAGATCGGCGCCGTCGACGGTGACCATCCGCATCTCGGGATTGAGCCGCACGCCCTGGTGGGCGAGCCAGACCTCAGCATCAGCAGGAGTCCCGTCGGGCTCGTCGCGTACCGGAGCGGCGTCGATGTGGTGCCGCGGTCGCCGCAGCATCGCGTCGATGCGTGCGCGCAGCTCCCTGGGGCGGAATGGTTTGGCGACGTAGTCGTCGGCACCCGACTCCAGTCCCTGCAGGGCGTCGATCTCCTCGGTGCGGGCGCTGAGCATGATGATGTAGGTCGTGCTGACCGTGCGGATCCGCTTGGCGGTCTCGAAACCGTCCATGCCGGGCATGTTCACGTCGAGTGTGGTGACCAGCGGCTGATGCTCGCGCACCAGTTCCAGGCCGTCTTCGCCGGTACCCGCCCCGTGGACGGTGAAGCCGGCCTGGGCGAGCACGGCGGACAGCAGCGAACGGATGTCCGCCTCGTCTTCGATGACGACCGCGACGCGCTCCTCTTCCACCGATTCACCCTCCGCGCCGGGCTCGACGCTCGCCGCCGCCTGGACGTCGGTCAGGATATCCCACAACGAGTCGGGGTTCGGGAGATCGGGGTCTGTCACCGAGGACCGGCCGGGGGCAGCGCGCGCGAGCGCGGAGGTGGTGCCGAGGTGACGAGCGCCCCCACGCTCGTCACCTCGCCGGTCCGGGAGCGAGCCTCGGCACCGCGCGGATCCACGCGATGCCACCGGCGGCAGGCGACGTGACCGATGGACGACGAGTATTCGCGTCCACCCACCATCGCAGTCCTCCCCAGGTGCCGCCCGAGTGGTCTCACTCCCTTTCGGGTGAATCCGACGCTACCCGGGCACCCGCAAGCGATCCGCAAAGGATCCTCAGGATGACCTCAGGTTCTCAGCCGGAATGACCCCCGATCGTGACGACGAGAGGACCCGGCTCTGGCATCCTCGGTGTATGCCCCTGATCGCTCTCACCGGAGGAATCGCGTCCGGCAAGTCCACGATCGCCCGGCGCCTCGCCGAACACGGCGCCGTGATCGTCGACGCCGACCAGATCGTCCGCGACGTGCAGGGTCCGGGTTCGCCGGTCCTCGCCGCGATCGCCGCGGAGTTCGGGGGCGACGTCATCCTCGCGGACGGCTCGCTGGATCGCGCCGGTCTCGGGTCACGCGTGTTCGGCGACGCCGACGCAGTGAAGCGCCTCAATGCGATCGTGCATCCGGCCGTCCGCGAAGAATCGAAGCGACGGTTCGAGGCGGCCGCCGGAGCCGACCCCGATGCGATCGTCGTGTACGACGTTCCGCTGCTGGCAGAGGCGCGCCTCGCGGACCCGTGGGAGCTCATCGTGGTCGCGCACGCGCCTGCAGAGGTGCGGATGCAGCGTCTCGTCGCGCTGCGCGGCCTGAGCCATGACGACGCCGCCGCGCGGATCGCGTCCCAGGTTCCCGACGAGCGTCGTCTGGCGCTGGCCGATGTCGTCGTCGACACCGGCGGCGCGCTGCAGGACACGCTCCGGCAGGCCGACGAGCTCTGGCGTGCCCTGCCGCGGCTGATCGCCGAGCGCCGCTCGCGCTGATCGGTGAACCCCTGGTCGGGGGTCCGTCTCCGGCGTACCCTGGTTGCCCACCGTGGGAGATGCGAGATGGACAAGTTCTCGGGGCAGAGGATCCGGGGCGCGCGCTCGTGAATACGAGCAGATCGCCCACTACATCTATCTGCTGGACGTGCTGCCGAGCAGCATCGTCGAGGCGGCGCACATCACGGTGTTCGGCGGCCTTGCGGCCGCGCAGTGCGAGGACCTGCTGGAGCAGCTTCGGCCCTTCCTCCCCGACGACGAGCGCGAGTCGGCCTCGGCAGAGCCCGACGTGCTCGCCGGATTCATCCGGAGCGCGGAGGTGCGCCGCACCGCGGCGGATGCTGCACCGGTCGCGGACCCGCGTGCCGCGATGACCCGCGCGGGTGTGCTCGGCCCCGTCGCATCCGCCTTCCTGACCGTCGACGGCGTGCGGTCGTACTTCTCGGTCGGAGTCGGATCTGTCGCGATCGACGAACAGCCGTTGTGGGTGCAGGAGCTGGTCGGTCACTAGTCGGCGCCGCTCGACGCGGGACGCATGCATCAGCGCCCGGGTGCGGGATCAGCAGGCATCTGGCCCTAGGCATGAGGTGATCCGCCGGCGGCGAACGACGGCCCGCGGTGTCGGTGGCCCCGCCTAACCTGGACTGATGCAGACGACACGTTCCGTGCGGCCGTTCGAGGTCGTCAGCGAATACGTCCCCTCGGGTGACCAGCCGCAGGCGATCGCCGATCTCGCCGCACGCATCAACGCGGGCGAGACCGATGTCGTCCTGCTCGGCGCGACCGGAACCGGCAAGTCGGCGACGACCGCGTGGCTGATCGAGCAGGTCCAGCGGCCCACCCTCGTCCTCGCGCACAACAAGACGCTCGCCGCCCAGCTGGCCAACGAGTTCCGCGATCTCATGCCGAACAACGCAGTCGAGTACTTCGTCTCGTATTACGACTACTACCAGCCCGAGGCCTACGTCCCTCAGACGGACACGTTCATCGAGAAGGACTCCTCGGTCAACGCCGAGGTCGAGCGGCTCCGCCACTCCACGACCAATTCGCTGCTGTCGCGCCGCGACGTGATCGTGGTGAGCACGGTCTCGTGCATCTACGGCCTCGGCTCGCCGGAGGAGTACCTCCGCGCGATGGTGGCGCTGCAGGTGGGGGAGCGGTACGACCGCGATGCGCTGATCCGCAAGTTCATCGCCATGCAGTACAACCGCAACGACGTCGACTTCTCGCGCGGCAACTTCAGGGTCCGCGGCGACACGATCGAGATCATCCCGGTGTACGAGGAGTACGCGATCCGCATCGAGCTGTTCGGCGACGAGATCGAGGCGCTGTACATGCTGCATCCGCTCACCGGCGACGTGGTCCAGCGCCTCGAATCGGTGCCGATCTTCCCGGCGACGCATTACGCGGCCGGCACCGAGACCGTGCAGCGGGCGATCGGCACGATCGAGCACGAACTGGGGGAACGGCTCAAGGAGCTCGAGTCCCAGAACAAACTGCTCGAAGCGCAGCGGCTGCGGATGCGCACGACCTTCGATCTCGAGATGCTGCAGCAGCTCGGCTTCTGCTCGGGGATCGAGAACTATTCGCGTCACCTCGACGGCCGCATGCCAGGTGAGGCCCCGCACTGCCTGCTGGACTTCTTCCCCGACGACTTCCTCGTCGTGATCGACGAGTCCCACGCGACCGTGCCGCAGATCGGGGCGATGTACGAGGGGGATGCCTCGCGCAAGCGCACCCTCGTCGAGCACGGGTTCCGGCTGCCCAGCGCCATGGACAATCGCCCGCTGCGGTGGGACGAGTTCAAGAACCGCGTCGGGCAGACCGTGTACCTGTCGGCGACGCCCGGGCGGTACGAGATGGGCATCGCCGACGGTGTCGTCGAGCAGATCATCCGTCCCACGGGCCTGGTCGACCCGCAGATCGTGGTCAAGCCGTCGAAAGGCCAGATCGACGATCTCCTCGAAGAGATCAGGGTTCGCGCCGAGCGGGACGAGCGCGTGCTGGTCACGACACTCACGAAGAAGATGGCCGAGGAGCTCACCGACTTCCTCGGCGAGCACGGCGTGCGCGTCCGCTACCTGCACTCCGATGTCGACACGCTCCGGCGCGTCGAGCTGCTGACCGAGCTGCGCGCCGGCGTCTACGACGTGCTCGTCGGAATCAACCTTCTGCGCGAGGGTCTCGACCTCCCCGAGGTGTCGCTGGTCGCCATCCTCGACGCCGACAAGGAAGGCTTCCTCCGCTCGGGCACGTCGCTGATCCAGACGATCGGGCGAGCGGCGCGAAACGTCTCGGGCGAGGTGCACATGTACGCCGACACGATCACGGACTCGATGAAGGCCGCGATCGGCGAGACCGACCGCCGACGCGAGAAGCAGGTCGCGTACAACCTCGAGAACGGCATCGACCCGACCCCGCTGCGCAAGAAGATCGCCGACATCACCGACGCGCTGGCCCGCGAGGGCGCCGACACGGCGGCGATGATGTCCAAGCGCGACGCCGCGAAGCTGAAGTCCGGCAAGGGGAAGTCGCCGACGCCCCGGCTGCGTCGGGAGGGGATCGCCGCCGAGGGAGCCGAGCAGCTCGAGTCCACCATCGCCGATCTCACCGATCAGATGCTGGCGGCCGCCGCAGAGCTCAAGTTCGAGTTGGCAGGACGCCTGCGCGATGAGGTGCAGGACATGAAGAAGGAGCTGCGGGCGATGGAGCGGGCAGGGCACGCCTGAGCGCGGCGCCCGGCGGGGCGTCACCTCGCGACGCCGTGACGTGCCTGCCAGGCCGCCTGGGTGGCCGGGCGGCTATGGGCAGTGCATGAGCGGCTTCGGGCCGGTCCGGTCGAAGGTGTGGGCCGTCATCGCAGCGCCGCACAGCGGGCACGCCCGCGCGGCACGCTCCTGGACCGTCGGCGGGGGAGTCGTCTCGTAGGGTCCGACCGCCGCGGGTCCGGCTGCGCGGATGAGCTTCGCGTTGATCCACTGGTACCACCCGCCGGCGGCGCGCACGCGATCGCGGAGCGTCGTGCCATCCTTCGTCATGATTCTTAGTGTACTAACAATTCGTGTAGGTAGGATCTTCTCGTGACCGCTCGTGACCAGGATCTGCTCGC
Source organism: Microbacterium pygmaeum (assembly GCF_900100885.1). Taxonomy (NCBI): domain Bacteria; kingdom Bacillati; phylum Actinomycetota; class Actinomycetes; order Micrococcales; family Microbacteriaceae; genus Microbacterium; species Microbacterium pygmaeum. Next base: position 2,812,970 of record NZ_LT629692.1, on the reverse strand, counting down.
CCTCGAGAATCAGCTCTGCTTCGCGGTCGTGACCGCCGCGCGCAACGTGGTCTCGATCTACCGTCCGGTGCTCGAACCGCTCGGGCTGACGCATCCGCAATATCTCGTGATGCTCGCGCTGTGGGAACGTGCCCCGCGATCCCTGGGCGAGTTGGCGGATCAGCTGGCCATGGAGCCCGCGACGCTCTCGCCGCTCGTGAAGCGGCTGGAGAGTGCCGGGAGGGTCAGTCGCCGGCGAAGCGCGGAGGACGAGCGGGTACTCGACATCGACCTCACACCGGCCGGCCGCGACCTGCGCGAGCGGGCGGAGGAGGTGCCGGGGCAGATCATGGAACGGGTGGGCATGGATGCCTCGGAGGTTGCGGGGCTCCGCGACGCGCTGGTTCGGTTCACGCACGTTCGATGAACACTTTCTCATCTTCGTTGCGCGTTCTCGGCTGACTCATAGGCTCGGATGCGACGGGACGTCGCCGATGGTGGCGCGCCCCTCGGCGTTGCATCCCCCTTCGGTCCGCACTACAGAGGAAGCCCCATGCGCTCTCGCTCCGATGAACTCCCGTCCCGTTCCATCCGCTCCGCGCGATGGCGTCGCCTCGGCGTCGTGGCTGCGACGATCGCCGCCCTCGGCGCCAGCGTCCTGGTCGCGCCGGCCGCGCAGGCGGAGCCGACGAAGATCCAGATCCTCGCGACCAACGACTTCCACGGCCGCATCCTCGCCGATGGAACGCAGGCGGGCGCAGCGGTGCTCTCCGGCGCCGTCAAGCAGCTGCGGGGCGAGACGCCGAACACGGTGTTCGCCGCCGCGGGCGACCTGATCGGCGCATCGACGTTCGAATCGTTCATCCAGTCCGACAAGCCGACGATCGACGCGCTCAACGAGGCGGGGCTCGAGGTGTCGGCGGTGGGCAACCACGAGCTGGATCAGGGATACGACGATCTCGTGAACCGCGTGATGGCGCCGTACGATGCGACGACCAACCCGTACGGCGGTGCGCAGTGGCAGTACATCGCGGCGAACCTGAAGCTGACGGGGACGCAGGATCCCGCCGTTCCGCCGACCTGGATCAAGGAGTTCGGCGACGTGAAGGTCGGCTTCGTGGGAGCGGTGACCGAGGAGCTTCCCTCTCTCGTGAGCCCCGGTGGCATCACCGAGATCGATGTCGCCGGCATCGTGCAGTCGGTCAACACCGAAGCGGCGGCGCTCGTGGACCAGGGCGCCGACCTCGTCGTGATGCTCGTCCACGAAGGTGCGCCGTCGACCGACTGCGCGACCATGGACGATTCCGGCAAGTGGGCCGACATCGTCAACAACGTCTCGCCCGACGTGGACGCGATCGTCTCCGGTCACACCCACCTGGCGTACGACTGCTCCTTCCCGGTCGACGAGTGGGCGACGGAGGGCCGAGCCATCACGGAGCGACCGGTCGTCTCGGCCGGTCAGTACGGGACCAACCTCAACCAGCTGATCTTCGAGGTCGACGGCGCGACCGGAGCGGTGACATCCTCGTCCCACAAGATCCTCGCCCTCGCCGGGAACTACCCGGCGGATCCCGCGGTGACCCCCATCGTCACGAAGGCGGCAGCCGAAGCCGATGTGCTCGGCGCTGTGCCGCTCGGCGAGGTCGCCGGCGCGTTCAACCGTGCCCGGCTGAGCAGCGGAGCGGAGAACCGCGGCGGGGAATCCACCCTGGGCAACAAGGTCGCCGAGGTCCAGCGCTGGGCGACGTCGGCCCCCGAGTCCGGCGGAGCGCAGATCGCGTTCATGAACCCGGGCGGCCTGCGACAGGACATGGTGGGCACCGATCCGGGCGATGGCTCGTACCCCCGGACGCTGACGTACAAGCAGGCGGCCGTCGTGCAGCCGTTCGCCAACACCCTCGTGAACCTGCAGCTCACCGGTGCGCAGATCAAGACCGTGCTCGAGCAGCAGTGGCAGCGCGACACGTTCAATTCGCTGCCGACGCGTCCGTTCCTGCGCCTCGGTGTCTCGGACGGGTTCGAGTACACCTATACGCAGAAGATCGTGACGGAACAGGCGGCAGACAACCCGAGCACGCCGGCCGACGAGTCCGCGACGCCGTACCAGGCGCCGGAGGGCACGATCACCGGCATGTGGCTGAACGGCGAGCCGATCGACGAGGCGGCCATCTACTCGGTGACGGTCAACTCGTTCCTCTCCACCGGAGGCGACAACTTCCGCGAGTTGGCGAACGGGGCGAACAAGCGCGACACGGGCAAGATCGACCTCGCCGCGATGGTGGACTACATGGACGAGTTCGCCTCGACCGCACCGCTTCCGGTCGACTACTCGCAGCACGCCGTGGAGGTCACCTTCCCCGACCCGGCCCCCACGGCCTACGAGCCCTCGGGCACGGTCGCATTCGGCGTGAAGTCGTGGGCGATGTCCACCGCGGCGGACGTGAAGGACACGGAGATCTCCGTCTCGCTCGGCGGACAGGTGCTGGGCACGTTCCCGGTGGACAACACCATCGGCACCGCGGTGTACGACGACTACGGCACGGCGGCGATCTCGGTCGCGCTGCCGGCGGACGTGCCCTCGGGCGCTGCCGAGCTGGTGCTCACCGGCGCCGCCACGGGCACCGAGGTAACCGTGCCGATCACGGTCTTCGAAAAGGAGAAGTCATACACGATCGGCTTCCCGAGCAAGCTGCTGGCCCGCCAGAGCGCGACGATCCAGTACACCGTCGTCGTCGCGTCGGCTGCCGGTGCGGGCTCGGGCGAGGTCACCGTGTTCGACGGCGCGACCGCCATCGCGACGACGACGGTGACGAACGGGACCGCGAAGGTGACGCTGCCCCCGCTCGGGAAGGGCGTGCACCGGCTGTGGGCGTCCTTCGCCGGCAACGATCAGCTGAAGCCCTCGGACAGCCCGAAGATCCCGGTGCTGATCTGGTAGCAGACTGACGAACGAACGGATGCCGCGGGGCGACGCCCCGCGGCATCCGTCGTTCACGCTCGTGGCGAAACCGGGGCCCGTGCGGTCACCGACCCAGCCTCGTGTCGGAGGCCCCACGTACACTTGAGAGGTGCCCATCGTTCCTGTCGCCGCGCCCGGAAACACCAGTGGAACGCTGAGCGTTCGGGGCGCTCGCGTCCACAATCTGAAGAACGTCGATCTCGACATCCCCCGTGATTCCCTGGTGGTCTTCACCGGTCTGTCCGGGTCGGGGAAGTCCAGTCTCGCGTTCGACACGATCTTCGCGGAGGGCCAGCGCCGCTACGTCGAGTCGCTCAGCGCGTACGCGCGGCAATTCCTCGGGCAGGTGGATCGTCCCGACGTCGACTTCATCGAAGGGCTCAGCCCCGCGGTCTCCATCGACCAGAAGTCGACCAACCGAAACCCGCGGTCCACGGTCGGCACCATCACCGAGATCTACGACTACATGCGTCTGCTGTGGGCGCGCATCGGCGTGCCGCATTGCCCGGTGTGCGGCGAGATCATCCAGCGCCAGACGGTGCAGCAGATCGCCGACCAGCTCGTGGAGTTGCCGGAGCGGACCCGCTATCAGATCGTCGCGCCCGTCGTCTCGCAGAAGAAGGGCGAGTTCGTCGACCTCTTCAAGGAGCTCTCGGCGAAGGGGTACGCGCGTGCCGTCGTCGACGGCGAACTGATCCAGCTCGCCGAGCCCCCGGTCCTGAAGAAGAGCTACAAGCACGACATCGCCGTCGTCGTCGACCGGCTGGTGGCCGGACCCGACACGCTCGGGCGCGTCACCGACTCCGTCGAGACCGCGCTGGGGCTCGCCGACGGCATCATGCAGATCAACTTCGTCGATGAGGAGGGCGACGCGGCGTGGCAGTCCTTCTCGGAGAAGCTCGCCTGCCCCAACGGGCATCCGCTTCAGCTGACCGAGATCGAGCCGCGGACCTTCTCGTTCAACGCACCGTTCGGCGCGTGCCCGGCGTGCTCGGGACTGGGCACGCGTATGTCGGTGGACGTCGACCTGATGCTGGGCGACGAGGACCTGTCGATCCGCGAGGGCGTCCTGATCCCGTGGACGACGCAGGGCAAGGGACTCTTCCAGTACTACGAGCGGCTCCTCGAGGGCCTCGCCGCCGACCTGAAGTTCTCTCTCGACACGCCGTGGCGCGATCTCCGGCTCGATGTGCAGGAGGCGGTGCTCCGCGGCGAGAACTACAAGGTCACCGTGAAGTGGAAGAACCGGTACGGGCGCGAGATGCGCTACTCGTCCGGCTTCGAAGGCGTCGTGCCCTACATCGAGCGGCAGTACATGCAGGCCGAGTCCGACACGCAGCGGGTGCGCTGGTCGGACTACCTCCGCGAGGTGCCGTGCCCGGTGTGCCACGGGGATCGCCTCAAGCCCGAGGTGCTCGCCGTCATGGTGCACGGACACTCGATCGCCGAGGCGGCGAAGCTCAGCCTGGGCGACGCGCGCGCGTACTTCGCACAGCTGACCCTCACCGACCGCGAGGCCACGATCGCGGCGCAGGTGCTGCGCGAGATCCGGGTACGCCTGGACTTCCTCATCCAGGTCGGTCTGAACTATCTGAGTCTCAGCAGGGCGGCCGCGACCCTCTCCGGTGGCGAGGCGCAGCGCATCCGGCTGGCGACGCAGATCGGCTCGGGCCTGACAGGTGTCCTCTACGTCCTCGACGAGCCGTCGATCGGCCTGCACCAGCGCGACAACCGGCGTCTGATCCAGACGCTGGTCACCCTCCGCGATCTGGGCAACACGCTGATCGTCGTCGAACACGACGAGGAGACGATCCACGCGGCCGACTGGGTCGTCGACATCGGCCCCGGTGCCGGGGTCAACGGAGGGTCGGTCGTGCACTCCGGGCCCCTGGCGTCCCTCCTCGAGGACACATCTTCGCTCACCGCCGACTACCTGTCGGGTCGTCGCGAGATCGAGACGCCCCGCAAGCGGCGGAAGATCGATCGGTCGCGGATGATCTCGGTCGTTGGTGCGCGCGAGAACAACCTGCGCAACGTGACGGCCGACTTCCCACTCGGGGTGCTGACAGCCGTGACCGGGGTCAGCGGCTCGGGCAAGTCGTCGCTGGTGAACGGCATCCTCTATCAGGTGCTCGCGACCAGGCTCAACGGCGCGCGTCGCGTCGCGGGCAAGCACACGCGCGTGACCGGGCTGGACAACCTCGACAAGGTCGTCCACGTCGACCAGGCGCCGATCGGCCGGACGCCTCGCTCGAACCCCGCCACCTACACGGGCGTGTTCGACCGCATCCGCACGCTCTTCAGCGAGACCCCGGAGGCGAAGGTCCGCGGCTATCAGCCCGGCCGGTTCAGCTTCAACGTCAAGGGCGGCCGGTGCGAGGCCTGTTCCGGCGACGGCACGATCAAGATCGAGATGAACTTCCTGCCGGATGTCTACGTGGACTGCGAGGTGTGCCACGGCAAGCGCTACAACCGCGACACCCTCGCCGTGCACTACAAGGGCAAGAACATCGCCGAGGTGCTCGAGCTGCCGATCTCCGAAGCCGCCGACTTCTTCGAACCCATCCAGGCGATCCACCGGTATCTGAAGACACTGGTCGATGTGGGACTGGGCTACGTGCGACTCGGCCAGTCGGCCACGACGCTCTCCGGCGGCGAGGCGCAGCGGGTGAAGCTCGCGACGGAGCTGCAGCGCCGGAGCAACGGCCGCAGCATCTACGTGCTCGACGAGCCGACGACCGGTCTGCACTTCGAGGACGTCAGCAAGCTGCTCGAGGTCCTGAACGGTCTGGTGGACAAGGGCAACACGGTGATCGTCATCGAGCACAACCTCGATGTGATCAAGTCCGCGGACTGGATCATCGACCTCGGCCCGGAAGGCGGGTCCGGCGGCGGCGAAATCGTGGCCGTCGGGACGCCCGAGCAGGTCGCCCGGTCGGAGAAGAGCTTCACCGGCGCCTTCCTCGCCGAGGTCCTGGAGAGCCCGGCCCAGCGCCGCAAGGCCGGCTGAAGGCCGGCCGTACAGCGTCATGGCCCAGCAGCTCTCCTACAAGCCGCGGGCGGGTGAGATCCCGACCAACCCCGGCGTCTACCGCTTCCGCGACGCCGCGGGACGGGTCCTCTACGTGGGCAAGGCGAAGAACCTGCGCGCGCGGCTTTCGAACTACTTCGCGCCCCTGCACACGCTGCACGAGCGCACGCGCCGGATGGTGACCACGGCCGCATCGGTCGAATGGACCGTCGTGGCCAGCGACGTCGACTCCCTCCAGCTGGAGTACATGTGGATCAAGGAGTTCGATCCGCCGTTCAACGTCCGCTACAAGGACGACAAGTCCTACCCGTTCATGGCGATCACGCTCGGCGACGAAGCGCCTCGAGTGATCGTCACGCGCAACCGGCGGATCCCCGGGGCGAAGTACTTCGGCCCGTACCCCAAGGTGTGGGCCGTGCACGACACGATCGATCTGATGATCAAGGTCTTCCCGATCCGCACGTGCAGCGACGCTTCGTACCGCAAGGCGATGGTGACGGGGCGGCCGTGCTTCCCCGGGCAGATCGGCCGCTGCGGTGGCCCCTGCTCGATGCGGGTGACGATCGAGGAGCACCGAGCCATCGTCGACGACTTCGTCGCGTTCATGGCCGGCGGTGACCAGCGGTTCGCCAAGGAGCTGAACGCACGGATGCGCGAGGCATCCGCGGCGATGGACTACGAGTCCGCGGCGGTGTACCGCGACCGCCTGGTCTCGATCGACGCCGTCTTGTCCAAGAGCGCACTGGTGCTGGCTCCGGACACCGACGCCGACCTGTTCGGCATCGCGGAAGACGAACTGGCCGCGACCGTCCAGCACTTCGTGATCCGCGGTGGCCGGGTGCGCGGTGTCCGCGCCACCACCATCGAGAAGGAGCTCGACATCACCGGCGGCGACCTCGTCGATCAGGTGCTCCAGCGCGCGTACGGCGATGCTCCCGTCGCGGATATCCCGCGCCAGGTGCTGGTGCCCGAACTCCCCGACGATGCGGCAGACCTCGAGGAATGGCTCCGGGATCGCCGTGGCAAGCAGGTGACGATCCAGGTCGCGCAGCGTGGTCGCAAGGCCGAGCTGATGAAGACGGCGTCCCTCAACGCACAGCAGGCGCTCATCGTGCACAAGACGCGTCGCACCAGCGACTACGTCGCACGCACGCAGGCGCTCACGGATCTGCAGGAAGCGCTGGGCCTGGCCGAAGCGCCGCTGCGGATCGAGTGCTACGACGTGTCGCACCTCGGGGGCACCAACGTGGTCGCTTCGATGGTCGTCTTCGAGGACGGTCTGCCGCGCAAAGACCAGTACCGCTCGTTCGGCGTCGCCGAGACCACGGACGACACCGACTCGCTGCACCAGGTCCTGATGCGTCGCCTCGCGTACCTCGACCGCCCGGAGGAGCAGGACGAACCCGTGCCTGATCCCACCGACGACGCAACGGTGGCGACGACCCGCAAGCGGCCTCGGTTCGCATACCCGCCGCAGCTCCTGGTCGTCGACGGCGGCAAGCCGCAGGTCGCCGCCGCCGCACGAGCGCTCGCGGACGCCGGCCACGAGGAGATCGCGCTGTGCGGCATCGCGAAGCGGCTGGAGGAGGTGTGGCTGCCGGGGGAGGAGTACCCCGTGATCCTGCCGCGCACCAGCGAGGCGCTCTACCTCCTGCAGCGACTGCGCGACGAGGCGCACCGCTTCGCGATCACGCATCAGCGCCGTCGTCGACGGCGCGACATCTCGAGCGTGCTCGCTGAGGTCCCCGGCCTCGGACAGGCACGCATCCGTGCACTCCTGCGGCACTTCGGCTCCGTCGCCGCGCTCAAGAAGGCGAGCCAGGAGGAGATCTCAGAGCTGCCGGGCATCGGGCCGAAGCTGGCGGCCGCGGTCTACGCCCATCTCTCGGATGACTAGGCTGAAACCCGGACGACGGGGGTGGTCATGACCGACGCTGAGGACAGCGCTGCGGCGACGAGCGATCCCACCGGTGAGGTGCTGATCGTCACCGGGATGTCCGGTGCCGGCCGCTCGACCGCGGCCGACGCGCTCGAAGATCTCGGCTGGTACGTGGTGGACAACCTGCCGCCGCAGATGCTGCGCCCCCTCCTGGACCTGACCGCACTGGCGGCCAGCGCGCTCCCGCGGGTGGCGGTCGTGGTCGACGTCCGCGGACGCGATCTGTTCGCCGAGCTGCCGGAGATCACGCGCGCGCTCCGCCGTGGCCGGCCGGTGCGGGTGATGTTCCTCGACGCATCCGACGAGGTCCTCGTGCGCCGATTCGAGGCGGTCCGACGCCCGCATCCGCTGCAGGGCGACGGGACGATCCTGGACGGGATACGGCTCGAGCGCGACCGTCTGGCGGTCGTGCGCGAGAGCGCCGATGTCATCGTCGACACATCGAACTTCAACATCCACCAGCTCGCCTCGCAGGTGGTCGAGATGTTCTCCGCGGAGAACGCCGCCAAGCACACGGTCACGTTGATGAGCTTCGGCTTCAAGTACGGACTTCCCCCGGACGCCGATTCAGTGGCCGACATGCGGTTCCTCCCCAACCCGTTCTGGAACGACGAGCTGCGCGCTCTGACCGGCGAGGACCCGGCGGTTCGCGAGTACGTGCTCGCCCAACAGGGCGCTGCGGAATTCATCGACGCGTACGCGGCGGCGCTCACGCCGGTTCTGGACGGCTACCAGCGCGAGAACAAGCGACATTCGGTGATCGCCGTCGGCTGCACCGGCGGCAAGCACCGCTCGGTCGTGATGGCCCGGGAACTGGCCGATCGGCTCTCGAGCCTTCCCGGCGTCGCCGTCCGTGTGAAACATCGCGATCTGGGTCGCGAGTAGGCTGGACCCTCGTTCCCCTCGCCGGGGATTCGTTCCGCAGGTCGACTGCAGAACGCACGAAACACGCAAGGAGATCCGTGTCGCTGACCGCCGACGTGAAGGCCGAACTGACCTCCGTACGCGACCCGAGTCCCACAGCTCGGGTGGCGGAGCTGACGGCGTTGCTGCGGTTCTCGGGAGGTCTGCACTCGATCGCCAACCGGGTCGCCGTCGAGGCGGAACTGGACTCGGACATCCTGGCCCGACGCGTCGCCCGCGACGTGATGGAGATCTACGGGGTCCGCCCGGAACTGGTGCACGTGCAGGGCTCGGGCGCCCGGAACGGCAGCCACTACGCCGTCCGGATCATCGACGGCGGCGAGACCCTCGCACGTCAGACGGGTCTGCTCGATCAGCGTCGTCGTCCGGTGCGCGGTCTGCCGAACAAGCTCACCACCGGCTCACGCTCCGACCTGGCAGCGATCTGGCGTGGCGCATTCCTGGCCGCAGGCACGCTCAGCGAGCCCGGTCGATCCGCGGCGCTGGAGATCACCTGCCCCGCGCCCGAGGCGGCGATGGCGCTGGTCGGCGCCGCGCACCGTCTCGGCATCCCGGCCAAGGCCCGGGAGGTTCGTGGGGTCCCGCGGGTGGTCGTCCGCGAGGGCGAGGCGATCCGCGCCGCCCTGGCCCAGATGGGCGCACAGCGAGCAGCTGGGGAATGGGACCAGCTGCGTCAACGTCGCGAAGTCCGCGCCGGCGTGAACCGCCTGGTGAACTTCGACGACGCCAACCTCCGTCGCTCGGCGCAGGCCGCTGTGGCCGCGTGCGCGCGAGTGGAGCGGGCACTGGAGATCCTGGGCGAGGACGTTCCCGAACATCTGCGCGAAGCGGGCGAACTGCGTCTGGCCCACCGCGATGCGAGCCTGGACGAACTCGGCCACCACGCCGACCCTCCGCTGACCAAGGATGCCGTCGCAGGGCGCATCCGTCGGCTGCTGGCGATGGCCGACAAGAAGGCCGAGGTGGAGGGCATCCCCGACACCGAAGCGGCCGTTCCGGTGGGCGCCGAAGACTGATCCATCGGGAAGCAACCCCGTGCTGGCGGTGTTGCTCGTCGATAGGATGAAAAGGTCATTCTCGCTGCCCGAGAACCTCGGCGCAGCGCCGACAGGAAGAAGAGAATATGGCGATCTACACGCTCCCCGACCTCCCGTACGACTACGCGGCACTCGAGCCGCACATCAGCGGCAAGATCATGCAGCTGCACCATGACAAGCACCACCAGGCGTACGTGACGGGGGCGAACACGGCGCTCGAGCAGCTCGCCGAGGCCCGCGACAGCGGCAACCTGGCGAATGTGAACAAGCTGGAGAAGGACCTCGCGTTCAACCTCGGCGGCCACGTCAACCACTCCATCTTCTGGACCAACCTGTCGCCGGAGGGCGGGGGTGCGCCCGAGGGCGAGCTGGCTGCGGCGATCGACGAGTTCTTCGGCAGCTTCGAGAAGTTCCAGGCCCACTTCACGGCCGCCGCGACCGGCATCCAGGGCTCCGGATGGGCGGTGCTCAGCTGGGACCCGATCGGCTCGCAGCTGCTCATCCAGCAGCTGTTCGATCAGCAGTCCAACACCGCGCAGGGCACGGTGCCGATCTTCCAGCTCGACATGTGGGAGCACGCCTTCTACCTGGACTACCTGAACGTCAAGGCCGACTACGTCAAGGCAGTCTGGAACATCGCGAACTGGGAGAACGTTCAGAGCCGCTTCACCACGGCCCGCGAGAAGACGACGGGCCTGCTGGTACTGTCGTAACAAGCGTGGGCGTCCCGGCGGACAGCTCCGCCGGGACGCCGTTGTCCATCTCTGCACCGCAACAATCGCGCACTCGCGCACGACACATCTCAGGAGAAAATCCGTGGCTGTCAAGATCGGAATCAACGGCTTCGGCCGCATCGGACGCAACTACCTCCGCGCGGCTCTCGCGCAGGGTGCGGACCTCGACATCGTGGCGGTGAACGACCTCACCGACAACAAGACCCTCGCTCACCTGCTCAAGTACGACTCGGTCGGCGGTCCGCTGGCCGAAGAGGTCACCTACGACGAGGACTCGATCACCGTCGGCGGCAAGAAGATCAAGGTCTTCGAAGAGCGCGACCCCGCGAACCTCCCCTGGGGCGAGCTCGGTGTCGACATCGTCATCGAGTCGACCGGCCGCTTCACCAAGGCCGAGGATGCCAAGAAGCACGTCGCCGGCGGCGCCAAGAAGGTCCTGATCTCGGCTCCGGCCACCGGTGACGACGTGACCGTCGTCATGGGCGTGAACGAGGGCGACTACAACCCCGAGACCGACGTCATCATCTCCAACGCGTCGTGCACCACGAACTGCCTCGCCCCGCTGGCCAAGGTCTTCAACGACGCGTTCGGCATCGAGCGCGGCTTCATGATGACCGCACACGCGTACACGGCCGACCAGAATCTGCAGGACGGCCCGCACAGCGATCTGCGCCGCGCCCGTGCAGCCGCGATCAACATCGTTCCGGCCTCGACCGGAGCTGCGAAGGCGATCGGCCACGTGCTGCCAGAACTGAACGGCAAGCTCAGCGGCTCCTCGTACCGCGTCCCGGTTCCCACCGGCTCCATCGTCGACCTCACCATCGTGACGCCCACCGAGGGACTCACGGTCGACCAGGTCAACGCGGCCTACCAGGCTGCGGCTGCGGACGGGCGTCTGGCCGGCTACCTCCAGTACACGGAGGACCCGATCGTCTCCAGCGACATCCAGGGAAACCCGCACTCGTCGATCTTCGACTCGGAGCTGACCAACGTCAGCGGCAACCTGGTCAAGGTCTCCGCCTGGTACGACAACGAGTGGGGCTACTCCAACCGTCTGGTCGATCTCACCGAGTACGTGGCTGAGAGCCTGTAGAGGCCCTCGGCGGTCATCATGGCTCTGCGCACCCTCGAATCGCTGGGGTCGCTCGCAGGCAAGCGCGTCATCGTCCGCTGTGATCTGAACGTCCCCCTGAAGGACGGTCAGATCACGGACGACGGCCGCGTGCGTGCGTCGCTGCCCACCCTCAACGCCCTCATCCAGCAGGGCGCCCGCGTGGTCGTCTGCTCGCACCTCGGCCGCCCCGACGGTGCGCCGGATCCGAAGTACAGCCTCGCCCCGGTCGCACAGCGCCTGTCCGAGCTGCTCGGCACTCCGGTCGCGTTCGCCCGTGACACGGTGGGGGAGTCCGCCGCCGAGGCGGTCGCATCCCTGGAAGACGGGGACGTCGCGGTGATCGAGAACCTGCGCTTCAACCCGGGCGAGACCTCGAAGGACGACGCGGAGCGCGCTGCGTTCGCCGCACAGCTCGCCGAGCTCGGCGACGTCCTCGTCTCCGACGGCTTCGGTGTCGTGCACCGCAAACAGGCGAGCGTGTACGACCTCGCCGAGATCCTGCCGTCCGCGGCCGGACTGCTGATCGAGGCCGAGCTGGACGTCCTGGACCGTCTGACCGAGAAACCCGAGCGTCCGTACACGGTCGTCCTCGGCGGCTCGAAGGTCAGCGACAAGCTCGGCGTGATCTCCCACCTGCTGCCGCGCGTGGATCGTCTGCTGGTCGGCGGCGGCATGCTCTTCACGTTCCTCGCGGCCGAGGGCGACAAGGTCGGCGCGAGTCTCCTCGAGGCCGACCAGCTGGACACCGTTCGCGAATACATCCAGCGGGCCAAGGACTCGGGCGTGGAGATCGTCCTGCCCACCGACGTCGTCGTGGCCTCGAAGTTCGGCGCGGACGCGGAGCACCTGGTGACCCCCGCCGACGCCATCGAAGAGACGCCGTTCGGCGCGTCGGGTCTGGGCCTGGACATCGGACCGGACACCGCGGCGCGGTTCGCCGAGGTGATCCGCAGCAGCAAGACCGTGTTCTGGAACGGCCCCATGGGCGTGTTCGAACTCGCACCTTTCGCGGCCGGAACGAAGGCCGTCGCGCAGGCCCTCACCGAGGTCGACGGACTCAGCGTCGTCGGCGGCGGCGACTCGGCGGCAGCGGTGCGTCAACTCGGCTTCAGCGACGATCGGTTCGGACACATCTCGACGGGCGGCGGAGCAAGCCTGGAGTTCCTCGAGGGCAAGAAGCTCCCCGGACTGGAGGTCCTCGGATGGTCGTAGGCAGGGTTCCGCTGATCGCGGGCAACTGGAAGATGAACCTGGACCACCTCCAGGCGGTGGCGTTCGTGCAGAAGCTGCACTGGGCGCTGAAGGACGCCAAGCACGAGGTCGGCTCGGTCGAGGTCGCCGTGTTCCCGCCGTTCACCGACATCCGCACGGTTCAGACGCTGATCGATGCGGACAAGATCGCGTTCTCACTCGGCGCCCAGGACCTGTCCACGCACGACGCAGGCGCGTACACCGGCGAGATCTCGGGCGCGTTCCTGTCCAAGCTGAACTGCGGCTACGTGATCATCGGTCACTCCGAGCGCCGCGAGTACCACGATGAAACTGACGAGGTCGTCGCCGCGAAGGTCCAGGCGGCGCTGCGTCACGAGCTGGTGCCCGTGATCTGCGTCGGCGAGACGCTGGAGCAGCGCGAGGAGTCCGGACCCACCGCCGTCTCCGTCGGCCAACTCGAAGTCGCCCTGGAGGGCGTGCCGTCCGGCGCCGACATCGTCGTGGCCTACGAGCCGGTGTGGGCGATCGGCACCGGTCAGGTGGCCTCGCCCGAGCAGGCGCAGGAGGTGTGCGCCGCGTTGCGCACCGTCATCGCCGAGAAGCTGGGACAGGATGCCGCGGACCGCACGCGCGTCCTCTACGGCGGCTCCGTGAAATCGGGCAACGTCGCGAGCTTCATGCGCGAGCCCGACGTCGACGGCGCACTGGTGGGTGGTGCGAGCCTCGTCGTCGACGAGTTCGCGGCGATCATCCGCTATCAGAAGCATGTCGGCGTCTGACCGCGCTTATACTGGGAGATCGTGCGCCCCTCCGGCGCGGTGAAAGGCGTAGATCTGTGCAGATCCTCGAGTTCGTCCTGCAGGTGCTCCTGGGCATCACCAGCCTGCTGCTGACCCTCCTCATCCTGCTCCACAAAGGCCGCGGTGGGGGCCTGTCCGACATGTTCGGTGGCGGCATGACCTCCGCACTCGGCTCGTCCGGGCTCGCAGAGCGCAACCTCAACCGGTTCACGGTGATCCTCGCGCTCGCCTGGTTCGTGTCGATCGTCGCGCTCGGCCTGATCACGAAGTTCCAGGGTCTCTGATGGCAACCGGAGGCAACGCGATCCGCGGCACTCGTGTCGGTGCCGGGCCGATGGGCGAGCAGGACCACGGATTCCACGCCGAGCGCATCGCAGTCTCGTACTGGGATGCGTTGGGCAACGAGACGGTGCGCTACTTCGCCGCGGGCATCCCCGACGAGGAGATCCCCGACACGATCGATTCACCGCACTCCGGGCTCCCAGCCGGGCGCGACCAGCAGAACCCGCCTGCGCTGGCCAAGGCCGAGCCGTACAAGACCCACCTCGCGTACGTGAAGGAACGGCGCACTGAGGAAGAGGCCGAGACCCTGCTGGACGACGCCCTCAAGCAGCTGCGGGAGCGCCGCGGGCTCGAGTGACCGAGAACTGAGAAAAGCGGATGCCGCGGCATCCGCTTTTCCCGTTCGTAGCCGCGATCTCGTTGCGCGCCCGAACGGCTCAGTATTCCCCGTCGATGAGCTCCGGCGGGACCTGCGCCGCGGCCGCATCGTCGACGAAGAAGACGGTGCGCTTGCGACCCTTCGCGCCGGCTGCCGGCACTGTCGCGTAGCTGGCGCCCGCGAGGGCGAGCCCGAGGGGCGCCGCCTTGTCGGCGCCGGCCAGCACGAGCCAGACCCGCTTCGACCCGTTGATCACGGGCCGCGTCAGTGTGATGCGATCCGGCGGTGGCTTCGGTGAGTCGCGCACGGCGACCGCCGCGCGATCGGTGACCAGGATCTCGGGTCGGTCCGGGAAGAGCGAGGCGATGTGGCCATCCGGCCCGACGCCGAGGAAGCAGATGTCGAACGAGGGCCACGGCGTGCCGTCGACCTGTGGATGCTGCGCCAACTCGGCCGCGTACCGCGCGGCCGCGGCATCCAGATCGATCCCGTCATCGCTGGCCGCGATGGCGTGCGTGTGCGCACCCGGGAGGGCATCCAGCAGTGCCTCGCGCGCCTGCTTCTCGTTGCGCTCCGCGTCGCCGCGTGCGACGAACCGGTCATCACTCCACCAGAAGTGCACGCGTGACCAGTCGACGCGGTCGCGGCGGGGGTGCGCGGCGATCGCGGCGAGCACCGCCGCGGCCATCCACCCACCGGTGAGGGAGACGTGCATGTCATTGCCCGCAGCGGTTCGCTTGGCGACCCTGTGCAGAAACCGAACGGCGACCGAGTCCGCCAGAGCAGCGGGATCCGAACTGATCACGACCCGCTTCTCGATGGTGAACTCAGCCATGCGTCTCCTGCGTCGCCGGTGGGCCCAAGAGCTCCCAGCCCTCGGTGATCACTCGACCATACAGGACGTCCGGATCGAGTCGCCGGAGCTCCTCCGCGAGGCATTCGCGCAGGGTGCGGCGCGGGAATGCGAGGTCGTGGACGGGCTGGCCGGGCTGGGTCAGCACCGCGACCGCAGGACTCGGACGCTCCAGGCGCACCTCTCCGCTGTCGCGGACGAGCGTCACGGACTTGATGCCGTGCGGCCACTCCTCAGCGTCCAGGTAGCCCCAGTCCACGGGGACGTCCAGGGCGAGGCGCAGCCACGCCGCCAGCAGCGCCGTCGACGGGGAGTCGGAGGCGCCGCGGACGCGGACGGAGCGGACTGGCTCGTAGGGCGGCTGGTCGAGGATCGCGGCGAGCTGCTCGCGCCAGCGCGTCAGCCGCGTCCAGGCCAGATCGGTGTCACCGGGGGAGTACTGGTCGCCGAGCCCCGCGACCCACGCGGAGGGGTCGGCCTTGGTCGCCGCGTCGGTGATCCGCCGCTGGGCGATCTTGCCGATCGAGGTCTTCGCAGGGTTCTTCGGCGTCTTGTTCGGCCACCACACCACGACGGGAGCGTCGGGCAGCAGCAGCCCGGTGACCAGGCTCTCGAGATTCGAGTCGCCCGCCTGACCGTAGACGCGCAGCGTGACGACCTCACTGGCACCCGCGTCGCCGCCGACGCGGATCTGCGCGTCCAGCCGGGCATCCTCGGTGTCCTTCGTGTCGAGCATCACGACGATGACGCGCATCGGGTGCTCGCGCGAGGCGTCGTTCGCCGCTTCGATGACCTCTTCCATGGCGCCTTCGCGCGTCAGGATGATCAGGGTGAGCACACGGCCGAGCGCGACCGCGCCGCCTTCTTCGCGCACGCTGACCAGCGCGCGCGAGATCTTGCTGACGTTCGTGTCGGGCAGATCGACGATCATGGACGCCTCCAGGTGCGGCCGTCGCGGGCGAGCATCTCGTCCGCCGACGCCGGGCCCCACGACCCGGGTGAATACTGTTCCAGGGGTCCGCCCTGCTGCGTCCAGAACTCCTCGATCGGATCGAGGATCTTCCAGGAGAGCTCGACCTCCTCATGCCGGGGGAACAGGGGCGGGTCGCCGAGGAGCACGTCCAGGATGAGGCGTTCGTAGGCCTCGGGGCTGGCCTCGGTGAAGGCGTGGCCGTAGCCGAAGTCCATCGTGACGTCCCGCACCTGCGCGCCGGCACCGGGCACCTTCGAGCCGAAGCGGATCGTGACACCCTCATCCGGCTGCACGCGGATCACGAGGGCGTTCTGGCCCTGACCCGAAGTCTGGTTCCGCGAGAACAGCAGCTCGGGTGCCCGCTTGAACACGACGGCGATCTCGGTGACGCGGCGGCCGAGGCGCTTCCCGGTGCGCAGATAGAACGGAACGCCCGCCCAGCGGCGGGTGTTGATCTCGAGCGTGATGGCCGCATACGTCTCAGTCGTGGACTTCGGGTTCATCCCGTCCTCCTCGAGGAAGCCGAGGACTTTCTCGCCGCCCTGCCATCCGCCGGCGTACTGACCTCGCGCGGTCGAGCGCGCGAGGTCCTCAGGGAGGGTGACGGCGGCCAGGACCTTCTCCTTCTCCGCCCGGAGGTTGGCCGCATCGAACGAGATCGGCTCTTCCATCGCGGTGAGGGCGAGCAGCTGCAAGAGGTGGTTCTGGATGACGTCGCGCGCCGCACCGATGCCGTCGTAGTAGCCGGCACGACCGCCGACGCCGATGTCCTCAGCCATCGTGATCTGCACGTGATCGACGTAATTGCGGTTCCAGATCGGCTCGTACAGCTCGTTGGCGAAGCGCAGCGCCAGGATGTTCTGCACCGTCTCCTTGCCGAGGTAGTGATCGATGCGGAAGATCGAATCCGTCGGGAACGCCGAGCGCAGCGCGTCGTTGAGTTCCCGGGCCGAGTCGAGGTCGTGGCCGAAGGGCTTCTCGATCACCACGCGCCGCCAGCGATCGGGCTGATCGGCCGTCTCATCCACCAGACCGGAGTTCTTCAGCTGCTCCGCGACGATCGCGAAGTCCTTCGGCGGGATCGACAGGTAGTACGCATGGTTGCCCATGGTCCCGCGTTCGACGTCGAGCTTCTCCACGGTCTCGCGGAGTCGCTTGAACGCGTCGAGGTCGCCGAACTCGCCGGAGACGAAGCGGATGCCCTGCAGCAGCTGCTGCCAGGTCTCGTCGCGGAACTCCGTCCGGGAGTGCTGCTGGACGGCCTCCTTGACGACCTCGGCGAAATCCTGATCCTCCCAGTCGCGGCGTGCGAATCCGACCAGCGCGAATCCGGGCGGCAACAGGCCGCGGTTGGCCAAGTCGTAGACGGCGGGCATGAGCTTCTTGCGGGAGAGGTCTCCCGTGACACCGAAGATGACCAGGGCGCTCGGACCGGCGATGCGGTTGAGGCGGTGATCCTCCGGGTCGCGCAGCGGATTGTGCCCCCGCGAGATCTCGACGGTCATATGATGGCGGCTCCTATTGGGCGGCTTCGAAGAGCGTGAGCACCTCGGCCTGGGGATCGGTGAGCGTGAGGGTGACCACGGGGCGTCCGTGCCCGTCCGCGAGGACGGCGGCATCGCCGGCGGCCTGCGCGTCGATGAGCTGCCCGAAGGTGAACGGTCGACCGGGGATCTCGAGGTCGATGTCGGTGCGCTCGAGGATCTGCAGGAAGACGCCCACTGCCGGGCCGCCCTTATGGAACTGTCCTGTCGAGTGGAGGAAGCGCGGACCCCACCCGAACGTGGCGGGGCGTCCCGAATCGGCGGCGACGAGCTCGCGCAGGCCCTGCAGCTGCGGCAGGCGCAGCCGGTCGACGTACGCCTGGACCGACACGTACCCGTCGGCGGGAAGCCGCGACCACAGTGCGTCCAGGACCCCGGCGACCGTGCCGTCGGCGGCCAGTGCCGGATCCGACACGCGCACCTCGACGCCGTCGAGGACGAACGCCGGCGCGGTGGGCTCCGGACGCGCCTCGAGCAGACCGCGCGTGGCGACCTTCGCCGATTCGACGTCGGGCTGGTCGAATGGGTCGATCCCCAGCATCCGCCCCGCGATGGCCGTCGCATACTCCCACACCACCAGCTGGGCGCCGAGCGAGCCGCTGATCAGCACCTCGCCCTCGTGGTGCTCGAAGAGGTGGAAACGGGCGGCCTCGTCGACCAGGCGCACGATCTGCAGATCAGCCGGCTTGGTCTCCAGCTCGGGGGAGACGGGCAGGAGGACGACGGGCAGGATGCCGGTGCCGTCCTTGCCGGTGGACTCGGCGACGAGCTGCTCGATCCAGTCGGGCAGCCCGATGATGTGCGTGCCGTCGGTGACCAGGCCGAGCTTGTCGCGGCGCGGTGCGCCGCCGGCGATCGCCGCCGCCAGCACCAGCGCCGGGTTCTCCGGGCTGTCGATCGCCACTTCGAGCAGGGTCGCGTCGGCTTCGTCGAGGAGTTCCGAGATGTCGACGCCGGCCAGGCCCGTGGGAACCAGGCCGAAGGCCGTGAGGGCGGAATAGCGGCCGCCGACCGTCGGGTCGGCGTTGAACACCCGGTATCCGTCCGCCCGGGCCGAGGCATCCAGCGGCGAGCCCGGGTCGGTGACGACGACGATGCGCTCAGCGGGGTCGATGCCGAGGTCCCGGAAAGCGGCCTCGAAGGCGCGCTTGGCCGAGTCGGTCTCGACCGTGGAACCGGACTTCGACGAGACCACCAGGACGGTCTGCTCGAGGCCGCCGGCCTCGGGGTCGCCGTCCAATGCCGCCAGCACCTGACCTGGTGCGGTCGAATCGAGGATCACGAGGGGAATACCGGAGGTCTGCGCGATCACCTCCGGGGCGAGCGAGGAACCGCCCATGCCCGCCAGGACGATGCGGGTCAGACCCCGGGCGACGAGATCGGCGCGCAGCGCCTCGATCTCGGGGACCAGTGGGCGCGACACCGACACCGCCTGCACCCAGCCCAGCCGCTGCGCGGCCTCCGCCTCTGCCGCCTCGCCCCACAGGGACGAGTCGCCGGCCGTGATGCCGGATGCCACGAGGTCGGCGATCAGGCCGGGAAGCGTCTCGTGGACCACCGCCTTCACGTGGCCGGTGAGATGGATGTCGAAGCTCATCGAGCGCTCTCCGCTGCCTTCGCAGCCTCGAGCGCGTTGGCCACGGTCTCCTGCAGCTCGTGCCAGGACGCGATGAACTTCTCCACGCCTTCGTCCTCGAGCACCTGGGTGACATCGGCGAAGTCGACGCCCGCGTCGCGCAGGCTGTCGAAGTACGCGTGCGCCTCGGCGTACCGGCCGGTGACCTGGTCGCCCTCGACGACGGCGTGGTCGAAGGTGGCCTCGAGCGTCTTCTCGGGCATCGTGTTCACAGTGCCGGGCGCGTCGAGCTCGGTCACGTAGAGCGTGTCCGGCAGCGCCGGATCCTTGACGCCGGTCGAGGCCCACAGCGGGCGCTGCACGTTCGCGCCCTTGGCGACGAGGTCCTGGGCGCGCTGTTCGGCGAACTTCTGCTCGAACAGCTCGTAGGCCAGGCGGGCGTTCTCCACGCCGGAGCGGCTCTTGAGCTTCTCCGCGTCGCCGCCGAGCACGGTCAGGCGCTTGTCGACCTCGGTGTCCACGCGGGAGACGAAGAACGAGGCGACCGAGTGGATGTCGGCGAGGTCGTGGCCTGCCGCGGCCGCCTGCTCGAGGCCGGCGAGGTACGCGTCGATGACCTCGGCGTAGCGCTCCAGACTGAAGATGAGAGTCACGTTCACCGAGATGCCGGAGCCGATGACCTCGGTGATCGCGGGGAGCCCGGCCTTGGTGGCGGGGATCTTGATCAACACGTTGGGGCGGTCCACGCGAGCGGCGAGGTCCTTCGCCTGCGCGATGGTGGCCTCGGTGTCGTGCGCGAGATCGGGCGAGACCTCGATCGACACACGGCCGTCCACGCCCTTCGTCTCGTCGTAGACGGGGCGGAACACGTCGGATGCCGCGCGGACGTCGTCGGTGGTGATCTCGAAGATCGCCTCGTCGGCCGTGGCGCCCTTGCCGGCGAGGACCGCGACCTGACCCTCGTACGCTTCGCCCTTGCTGAGCGCGCCGGCGAAGATCGTCGGGTTGGTCGTGACGCCGCTGACGTTGCGCGTCGCGATCAGGTCGGCGAGGTTCCCGGAGATGATGCGCTGGCGGGAGAGGTCGTCCAGCCAGATGCTGACGCCGTCGGCGACCAGCTGTGCGGTGGGGGTGCTCATGCGTTGTTCTCCTTGATCGTCGCGTGTGCGGCCTCGACGACGGCCTCGGCGGTGATGCCGAACTTCTCGAACAGGGTCTTGTAGTCGGCCGATGCACCGAAGTGCTCGATCGAGACGGTGCGGCCCTTGCCGCCGACCAGGTGCAGCCACGGCATCGCGATGCCGGCTTCGACCGACACGCGGGCGGTGACGGATGCCGGCAGCACCGACTCGCGGTACGCCGCGTCCTGCTGGTCGAACCACTCGAGGCTCGGCGCGGACACCACGCGTGCTCCGATGCCGTCCGCGGCGAGCGTCTCGCGCGCGGCGACGGCCAGCTGCACCTCGGAGCCGGTGGCGATCAGGATCACGTCGGTGGTGCCGGTCGGCGACTCCGCGAGCACGTACGCACCGCGGGCTGCGAGGTCCGCCGAGGCGAACGCCTCACCGGATGCTTCGCCGTTCCCGCGCTCGAACACGGGGATGTTCTGCCGGGTCAACGCGATGCCGGACGGGCCGGCATGCCGGCGGAGCATCTCCAGCCACACCACGGCCGTCTCGGCGGCGTCACCGGGACGGACCACGGTGAAGTTGGGGATGGCCCGGAGCGTGGCCAGCTGCTCGATCGGCTGGTGTGTGGGGCCGTCTTCTCCAAGCGCGACCGAGTCGTGGGTCCACACGAAGATCGACGGGATGTTCATGAGGGCCGCGAGGCGCACCGGCGGGCGCATGTAGTCGCTGAAGATCAGGAACGTCCCGCCGAAGGGCCGGGTGGGTCCGTGCAGCTTGATGCCGTTGACGATCGCGCCCATCGCGTGCTCGCGGATGCCGAAGTGCAGGACGCGCCCGTACGGGTCACCAGACCATTCGTGGGTGGACCACTCGGCTGGGATGAACGACTTCGCGTCCTTGATGGTGGTCAGGTTCGACTCGGCGAGGTCGGCGGAACCGCCCCAGAGTTCGGGCAGCTCGGCCGCGAGCGCATTGATGACGGTGCCGGATGCCGCGCGCGTGGAGACGTCCTTGCCCGCTTCGAAGACCGGAAGCGCATCGGCGATGCCCTCGGGGAGCTCCTTGGCCTCGAGCCGGTCCAGAAGCGCCTTGCGGTCCGGGTTGGCCGTAGCCCATGCATCGAAGTCCTTCTGCCAGGCCGCGTGCGCCTCTGCGCCGCGCTGGACGAGCTCGCGCGTGCGGGTCAGGACGTTCTCATCGACCACGAAGGTCTGCTCGGGGTCGAATCCCAGCACTTCCTTTGTGGCCTTGAGCTCATCGGCGCCGAGCGCTGATCCGTGGATCTTCCCGGTGTTCTGCTTGCCGGGGGAGGGCCAGCCGATGATCGTCTTGAGGATGATGATCGACGGCTTCCAGGTCTCACCCTGCGCTGCCTCGATGGCTGCGTGCAGCTCGGCCACGTCCTCGACGTACTGACCGGTCTTCTTCCAGTCGACGGTCTGCACGTGCCAGCCGTAGGCCTCGTAGCGCTTGGCGACGTCCTCGGTGAAGGCGACGTTCGTGTCGTCCTCGATGGAGATCTGGTTGGAATCGTAGAAGGCGATGAGGTTGCCCAGTTCCTGGTGGCCTGCGAGGGAGGACGCCTCGGAGGTCACACCCTCCTGCAGGTCGCCGTCACCGGCGATCACGTAGATGCGGTGATCGAACGGGGATGTACCGGGCGCGGCATCCGGATCGAAGAGTCCGCGCTCGTAGCGGGCCGCATAGGCGAAGCCCACCGCGGAGGCGAGGCCCTGACCGAGCGGCCCCGTGGTGATCTCCACGCCGTCGGTGTGGCCGTACTCCGGGTGACCGGGCGTCTTGGAGCCCCACGTGCGCAGCGCCTTGAGGTCGTCCAGCTCGAGGCCGAAGCCGCCCAGGTACAGCTGCACGTACTGCGTGAGCGACGAGTGGCCGGCGGAGAGGATGAACCTGTCCCGGCCCAGCCAATGGGTGTCCGAAGGATCGTGGCGCAGCACCCGCTGGTAGAGCAGGTAGGCCAGCGGAGCGAGGCTCATCGCCGTACCGGGATGGCCGTTGCCGACCTTCTCCACCGCATCCGCCGCGAGCACCCGCGCGGTGTCCACCGCGCGCCGATCGATTTCATCCCAACGCAGATCCGACACCGGGCCGCCTTTCTCAGAGGGAGTGCACCCGAAGACATGGACCGCGTCACCGTTCGGGAGCAGTCCGCGCAGGGCGCGCGTGTCCTCTCAGCATAGCGAAGCCGTCCTCTTCGCCGACCATGGTTGACCTCGTATGACGGTGCGTGGATGATCACCCCGGACCCCTCCGGCGAACCGGGAGAGCCGGCCCGATGCCATAGACTCGGAAGGCTGTCGGAATGCTGAAACGGGGGGCGATGGACACCACGATGAGCTCGGGGGTCGGCTCGCTCGCGGCAGACGCGACACGACCGCGTTCGCTCGGCCGGACGATCCGCGCCTACGTCGCGCTGACCAAGCCGCGCGTGCTGGAGCTGCTGCTGGTCACGACGGTGCCGGTGATGATCCTGGCGCAGGGCGGCTTCCCGAACGTCTGGCTGGTCTTGGCGACCGTCGTCGGCGGCTCCCTCAGCGCCGGCTCCGCCGCGGCGTTCAACATGTACCTCGACCGCGACATCGACGCGCACATGCAGCGGACCGTGAACCGGCCGCTGGTGACCGGCGAGGTCTCACCGCGCGGCGCGCTTCTCTTCGCGTGGACGCTCGCCGCAGCATCCACCATCTGGCTGGCCCTGACCACCAACTGGCTCGCCGCGGCCCTCTCCGCCGGCGCCATCTTCTTCTACGTCGTGATCTACACGATGATCCTCAAGCGTCGCACCGAGCAGAACATCGTCTGGGGCGGCATCGCGGGATGCTTCCCGGTGCTGATCGGCTGGACGGCCGTGACGGGTTCGCTCGCCTGGCCGCCGGTCATCCTGTTCGCGCTGGTGTTCCTGTGGACGCCGCCGCACTACTGGCCGCTGTCGATGAAGTACAAGGACCAGTACGAGGAAGTGCACGTGCCGATGCTGGGCGCGACGCGCAACGGCTCGCAGGTCGGCCTGCAGGTCATCCTGTACGCGTGGGCGACCGTGGCGTGCTCGCTGCTGCTCATCCCGGTGGCCGGCATGGGGCTGGTGTACTCGGTCTCGGCGATCGTGTTCGGCGGCTGGTTCATCTACGAATCGCACCGGCTGTACACGCGGGCGGTACGCGGCACCGAACCGCGTCCGATGCGCGTGTTCCACGCTTCGATCACCTACCTCACGCTCCTGTTCGTCGCGATCGCGGTGGACCCCCTGCTTCCCTTCTGACCGGAGCGGCAGTCCTCCGCACGCTCAGTCGGGCCGTGGGAACTGCGCCCGCAGCGCCGTCTCCTCGGCGTCGATCGCCTGCAGCGCGGCGACGATGGCGGGTTCCTGGAAGCGTCCCTCGATCCGTGCTCGCAGCACCGCGGCGCGCTCGGCCTCCAGCATGGCGCTGCGCAGCCGCAGCTTGGCCTCCAGCTGGGGGATCGACGCATCGGGGCCGTACTCGTCCAGCGTCTCGCCGAGGAAGCCGGCGTCGCCGCGCAGCAGGTCGGCGACATGCTGCTCGTCGGGGGTGACCTCCTCCTCGTCGAGGCGGTCGATACCCGCCTGCCGCGCCTCGACCATGAGCAGCCGGCGCTCGGTGAGCTCTTGCGTGAAGCTCGGTGCCGGGAGCTTGAGGCGGCGGATGATCCACGGCAGGGCGAGGCCGCCGACGAGGCTCGCGACGACCACCACGAATGCCAGGAACTGCAGATAACTGCGCGAGGGGGTCTCCGGCGGGAGCAGGAAGACGGCGGCGAGCGTGACGACTCCGCGGACACCCGCTGAGGCGACCGCGACGCCGCTACCCCACGCCCAGCCGCGCTCCCGCAGCCGGGCGGGCCCCTTGCGGTAGAGCAGGGTGGTCGCCATGACCCAGGCGAACCGGGACGCGACAAGCGCGAGCAGGATGCCGGCGCAGATCACCACCGTCTGCCACAGCCCTGGACCCGTGGTCATCGCGCCCGCCAGGATGCCGCGCAGGTTGAGGCCGATGAACAGGAACACCGCGTTCTCGAGGAGGAACTGGATGGTGCGCCAGTTCAGCCGTTCCGCGACACGCGCCTCCGCCGAAGCGACCCACGGCGCCCTGAAGCCGAGGTAGAGACCGGCGATGACGACCGCCAGCACACCGGAGCCGTGCAGGAACTGCCCGATGAGGAACGCGGCGAACGGGGTGACCAGCGTCAGGGAGGTGTCCAGCACGGCGGAATGCAGGCGCGACCGGACCAGCGAGACGACCCACCCGACCGCGAGGCCGACCGCCATGCCGACCACGACCGCGAGGACGAAGTCGAGGGCGACTTCGGTGGGTTCGACGACGCTGATGATCGCCGCGATGGCCGCGTTGAGGGCGACCAGCGCCGTCGCATCGTTCAGCAGGCTCTCGCCCTCGAGGATCGTCACCACGCGCCGGGGCAGCTTCAGGCGCCCCGCGATGGCGGTGACGGCGATCGCGTCGGTCGGTGCGATCACCGCCGCGAAGGCGAAGGCTGCGGCGACGGTGATCGCCGGGACGAGCAGAAGCGTGGCGAATCCGACGGTGACCACGGTGAAGGCGACGAGCCCGACCGACAGCAGAAGGATGCTATCGCGCCGGGCGCGGATGTCCACGAGGGAGGTGCGGATCGCCGCCGCGAACAGGAGCGGGGGCAGGATGCCGTACAGGATCAGGTCGGGTTCGACCTGGATCTGCGGCACGGCGGGGACGAAGGAGACCGCCCCGCCGACGATGACCAGCGCCACCGGCGCCGACCAGCCGATGCGACCCACCAGACCGGTGACGACGACGGTCGTGAGCACGAACGCCACGATCCAGCTGATCGTCGCAACGGCATCCACGCAGTCAGTATCCCGGCTGAGGGCGGGCACGGCCACTCAGGTGGCCGGCCCGCCCCCGGGGGCCCGGATCGTTCGCGGGGGAGGCTCAGCGCTGCGGCGCAGCCTCCGAGTCGGCGGCGGCGGTCCGCGCGGTGGAGGTCGGCTCGGCGGGAACCGGCTCGGCGGCGGTCTGCTCGGCGGCGGTCGGCTCGGCGGGAGCCGGCTCGGCGAAGGCGACGACGGGCTCGGCCGCGGCTGCGGGCTCGACGGCGACGGGTTCGGACACGATGTCGTCGTGGGCGGTGTCGTTCGCGTCGCTCCAGGCGATGGTCTCGACGACCGCGACGCCGGGGGCGGGCAGCAGCGAGCGGACAGCGCCCAGCACGAGCGCGAGGGCGAGCCCGATCAGACCCGTCGCCATCAGGATGCCGCCGACGATCGCCCAGACCTGACCGACGTAGACCTCCAGGCCGGTGGCGGTGCCGTCGGTGAGCGTGGCGCTCATGACGCCGAGCTTGTCGGTGGTCAGCCACAGGCCGAATCCGATCGCGGCGAGCGATCCGGCGATCAGGATCCAGAACGGGATGCTGCGGACGAGACTGGGGCGTGCGGACATGGAGGGCTCCTCAGAGGGGGGACGGGGATTCGGGCACGACGGCGCGAGATGGGATTCAGCTTGTCCGACGAGACCGAGCCCGTCGTGTGCGGTTGCAATGAGTTGGCTATGAGTCGGTTGGCGTCTTCAGATGCAGCACGACCGCGGTCATCGCCGCCACCAGGAGCACGGCCAGCACCATATGGATGTTCACCAGCACGATCGGCAGGCCGGTGCGCGCCTGCCAGAGCCCGACCGCGACCTGCGCGACTTCGACAGCCAGCAGCAGCCCGGTCCACAACGGCAGCCGCAACGCCGCAGGCATCCGCCAAGAGGCCGCGAACAGGACCAGCGTGACCGCGAGCAGCGCGTACGCCGGCCAGGAGTGGACGTGCTGCATGAATTCCGGGTTCAGCCCGTTCCGCTTCGCGCCGCCGTCACCGGCGTGCGGGCCCGACCCCGTCACCAGGATGCCGACCACGACCGTGATCGTCACCAGGAGCGTCGTCAGGTGCGTCGAGACGGCGTACCAGACCGGCACTGCCCGCTTCCGGGGTCCTGGTACGGCGTACGCGCGGAAGACGAGGACGGCCGAGAGGGCGACCAGCACGACCGAGGCGAAGTAGTGCAGGCCGACGACGTACGGGTTGAGATTCGTCAGGACCGTGATGCCGCCGATGATGGCCTGCAGCGGGACATAGAGGCCGATTGCGAGGGCGAGCCAGAACAGATCGCGTCGCTGCCGCCGCATCCGCACCACGAACAGGAAGGTGACGATCGCCACGATCACGAGGACGAACGTGAGCAGGCGGTTGCCGAATTCGATGACGCCGTGGATGCCCATCTCAGGCGTGTTCACCAGAGATCCGGGCGTGCATGTGGGCCAGGTCGGGCATCCGAGACCCGAGCCGGTCAGACGGACCAGGCCGCCGGTGCCGACGATCCCGATCTGCACGACCAGGGTCGCCCATGCGGCCGCGATCACCCGACGGTCCACGCTCGACGGCAGCTGACGCCACGCCCAGCGGAACCACCCCAGGAGCGCGTTCCACAACCGCTGGAGCGCGCCGGGGCGCAGGTCGGTACGGGGGTCCGCGGACATCGCGTCTCGCCTCCTGGGAATGACCTCCGGGGACGTGCCCGGAGGGGGTCCACGCTCCCCGGGACGGGGCGGAACCTGTAGAATCAAGGGGTTCGGTATGCGGCGCAGTCGCGCTATTCGCATCACTGACAGTGTAGGCGCGCAGGACGGCGCCACTTGAGAGGGCCCACCAGCGACGTTCCCCCCCTAGTGTTTTCACGCATGAACGCATGAACGCACGACGGGATCCGGAATGCCGGGGCGGATGACACCGTTGCGGTCCTAGAGGAGAGTGTGACCATGTCTGATGTGCTCATCGATCGACCCGAACTCGAAAGCCTCGGCCAGTACGAATTCGGCTGGCACGACGAGGACGCTGCCGGCGCCACGGCGCAGCGCGGCCTGAGTGAGGCCGTCGTCCGGGGGATCTCGACGCTCAAGAGCGAACCCGAGTGGATGCTCAAGGCGCGTCTGAAGGGCCTGCAGCTGTTCGAGCGCAAGCCGATGCCCACATGGGGTGCCGACCTGAGCGAGATCGACTTCGACAACATCAAGTACTTCGTACGCTCCACCGAGAAGCAGGCTGGTTCCTGGGAGGAGCTTCCCGAGGAGATCCGCAACACCTACGAGCGCCTGGGCATCCCGGAGGCGGAGCGTCAGCGTCTGGTCTCCGGTGTGGCCGCGCAGTACGAGTCCGAGGTCGTCTACCACCAGATCAACGAGCAGCTCGAGGCGCAGGGTGTCATCTTCATGGACACCGACACCGCGCTGCGGGAACACCCCGAATTCTTCACGGAGTACTTCGGCACCGTCATCCCGTCCGGCGACAACAAGTTCGCGGCGCTAAACACGGCGGTGTGGTCCGGTGGGTCGTTCGTCTACGTGCCGCCCGGCGTCCATGTGGAGATCCCGCTACAGGCCTACTTCCGCATCAACACCGAGAACATGGGTCAGTTCGAGCGGACGCTGATCATCGCCGACGAGGGCTCGTACGTGCACTACATCGAGGGCTGCACGGCGCCGATCTACAAGAGCGATTCGCTGCACTCGGCCGTGGTCGAGATCATCGTCAAGAAGAACGCACGCGTCCGGTACACGACGATTCAGAACTGGTCGAACAACGTCTACAACCTCGTCACCAAGCGGGCCATCGCCCACGAGGGCGCGACGATGGAGTGGATCGACGGCAACATCGGCTCGAAGGTCACGATGAAGTATCCGTCGATCTTCCTGGTCGGCGAGCACGCCAAGGGCGAGACGCTCTCCGTCGCATTCGCCGGTCCCGGTCAGCACCAGGACGCCGGCGCCAAGATGATCCACATGGCGCCCTACACGCAGTCCTCGATCGTGTCGAAGTCGATCGCTCGCGGCGGTGGCCGCGCCGGCTATCGCGGTGAAGTCCGGGTCGAGGCGAACGCGCACCACTCGGCCAACACCGTTCGGTGCGATGCGCTGCTGGTGGACTCGATCTCACGATCGGACACCTACCCGTCGATCGACATCCGGGTTGATGACGTCCAGCTCGGCCACGAGGCGACGGTCTCGAAGGTCAGCGAGGAGCAGCTGTTCTACCTGATGAGCCGTGGCATGCCCGAGGACGAGGCGATGGCGATGATCGTGCGCGGATTCATCGAGCCGATCGCGCGGGAACTTCCCATGGAGTACGCCATGGAGCTCAACAAGCTCATCGAGATGGGCATGGAAGGATCGGTCGGCTAGATGACGGCGACCACTCAGGCACCCGCAACGGTGCCCTCTACGAACGTGCCTCCCACGAACGTCCCGGGTTCGACGCCGCACAGCGACGGCGGCTGGGCCCCCATCCAGACCCGCTCGGAGCGGTTGACCTCGTACGACCCGACGGCATTCGCCGTTCCCACCGGCCGCGAGGTCAACTGGAAGCACACCCCGATGGACCGGATCGCAGCGCTGCTGCGCAACGAGGCCGGACCGCACGGGGTCATCGAGGTTTCCGTCGATGCACCGGCCGAGGTCGAGCAGCTGTTCCTGCGCGCAGGCGATGCCCCGCGCGGCGAGGTGTTCGCACCCGAAGACCTGCCGGCCGCGATCGCCTGGGTGCAGGAGGACGAAGCCCCCCTGCTGCGCATCCCGCAGGACGTCGAACTCGACGAGCCGGTCATCATCCACCTGGACGGCACCGGTGGCCTCGCCCATGCGCACGTCATCCTCGAGGCCATGCCGAACTCGCGCGCGACCGTCGTGCTGCGTCACGCAGGCTCGGCGCAGCACTCGCAGAACGTCGAGATCATCGTCCGCGACGGCGCTCGACTGACCGTCGTCTCGGTGCAGCGCTGGGACGACGACGCCGTGCACCTGTCCTCCCATCAGGCCCGGGTCGACCGGGACGCGCTGCTGACCCACGTCGTCGTCAGCCTCGGCGGAGGCGTCGTGCGGGTGAACCCGTCCGTCGAGCTCGCCGGTGCCGGCGCCGAAGGCCGCCTCCTCGGACTGTCGTTCTCCGATGCCGGCCAGCACCTGGAGAGCCAGGTCTACCTCCAC
The DNA here is from genome assembly GCF_900100885.1 of Microbacterium pygmaeum. Classification (NCBI taxonomy): domain Bacteria; kingdom Bacillati; phylum Actinomycetota; class Actinomycetes; order Micrococcales; family Microbacteriaceae; genus Microbacterium; species Microbacterium pygmaeum. Next base: position 2,783,450 of record NZ_LT629692.1, on the reverse strand, counting down.
CACAAGGGGCCGGAGACCCGCGGCGACGTGCTCTACAAGGGCGCGCTGCAAGGTGTGGGCGCGCGCAGCGTCTGGATCGGCGATGTGCTGATCGGCCCGGATGCCGTGGGTACCGACTCCTACGAAGCCAACCGCAATCTCGTCCTGACGGACGGCGCGCGGGCTGAGTCGATCCCGAACCTCGAGATCGAGACCGGAGACATCCGAGGTGCCGGCCACGCCAGCGCGACCGGACGCTTCGACGACGAGCAGCTGTTCTATTTGCAGTCCCGCGGCATCAGCGAGGAAGAGGCGCGCCGTCTCGTCGTGATCGGATTCCTCAGCGACATCGTCCAGCGGATCGGCATCCCCTCGCTTGAGGCCGAGCTGCACACCGCCATCGAGGCGGAGCTGCTGGAAGGATCCGTGCAGTGACCGCGACCCGCGTGTGCGCACTGAGCGAGCTCGAGCAGGATTCCGCCATCCGTGTGGAGGTGGAGGGCGTCGCTATGGCTGTCGTCCTCGACTCCGCGGGCGAGGTCCACGCCATCGGCGACGTCTGCACGCACGGCGACATCTCCCTCGCCGAGGGATTCGTCGACGGCGACACCCTCGAGTGCTGGGCGCACGGCTCCGCGTTCTCCCTGCGCACCGGCCAGCCACTCAATCTCCCCGCGTACGAGCCGGTCCCGGTCTTCGCGGTCACCATCGACGGCGACGATGTGCTCATCGACCCCGCCGTGAAAAAAGCAGTCTGACGAAAGAAGCCACCATGTCTGTCCTCGAGATCCGCGACCTGCACGTGACGGTCGAGACGGATGCCGGCACCACACCGATCCTCAACGGTGTGACCCTGACCATCCGCAAGGGTGAGACCCACGCCATCATGGGTCCCAACGGCTCCGGCAAGTCCACCCTCGCCTACACGATCGCCGGTCACCCCAAGTACACCGTCACCGGCGGCACCATCACGCTGGACGGCGAAGACGTGCTCGCCATGACCGTGGACGAGCGCGCGCGCGCCGGCCTGTTCCTCGCGATGCAGTACCCGGTGGAGATCCCCGGCGTGACGGTGACGAACTTCCTGCGCACCGCCAAGACCGCGATCGACGGCGAAGCGCCCGCGATCCGCTCCTGGACCAAGGACGTCAAGCACTCCATGAAGAACCTCCGCATGGACCCCAAGTTCGCCCAGCGCAATGTCAACGAGGGATTCTCCGGCGGTGAGAAGAAGCGGCACGAGATCCTCCAGCTCGAGCTGCTCAAGCCGCAGATCGCCGTGCTCGACGAGACCGACTCGGGTCTGGACGTCGACGCGCTGAAGATCGTCTCGGAGGGCGTGAACCGCGCAAAGGCCGACACCGATCTCGGGGTGCTGCTGATCACCCACTACACGCGCATCCTGCGCTACATCCACCCCGACTTCGTGCACGTCATGGTCGCGGGCAAGATCGTCGAAGAGGGCGGACCCGAACTGTCAGTCCGCCTCGAGGACGAGGGGTACGACCGGTTCCTGGACGCGTCGACGAGCTCCGAGGCCGACATCGAAGTGGACGCGTAGGATCACCCTATGACCGCGACGCTCGCACCCGAGAAGTACGACGAGGTCCAAGAAGCCCTGAAGGACGTCATGGACCCCGAACTGGGGATCAACGTCGTCGACCTCGGACTGATCTACGATCTGGGCTGGGACGACGAGAACGACGCCCTGGTGATCCACATGACGCTGACCAGCGCAGGATGCCCTCTGACCGACGTGCTGGAGGAGCAGACCGCCCAGGCGCTGGACGAGGTCGTGGAACGATTCCGCATCAACTGGGTGTGGATGCCGCCGTGGGGTCCGGAGCGGATCACCGACGACGGTCGCGACATGATGCGCGCTCTCGGCTTCGCCATCTGAGCCGGACTACCCCGCATGACGGGCGCAATGAGATCTCCGCGGCCCGTCGATAGGCTCGTCCGATGAGCGTCACCCCCCTGCAGGCACTGCCCCTCGAACTGCTGCGACAGCGCTCCAGCACGAAATGGCGCAAGTACCCGGAAGAGGTGCTGCCGTTCTTCGTCGCTGAGACCGACTACGAGCTGGCGCCCCCGATCACCGAGGCCCTGACACGTGCCGTCCGTCTGGGCGACACCGGGTACACGCCGCCGGATCCGGGCGTCCGCGAGGCGTTCGCGGGCTTCGCAGCGCGCCGATTCGGGTGGGATGTCGACCCGGCACACATCTTCTGGACCGGCGACGTCATGATGGGTGTCGTCGAGATCCTGCGCCGGGTGATCGAGCCCGGCGAGCGCGTCGTGGTGATGACTCCCGTGTACCCGCCGTTCTTCGACACCGTCGAGGAGGCCGGCGGGGTCATCGAGCGCGTCCCGCTCGCTCGCACCGATCGCGGCTGGGGGATCGATCTGACCGGTGTCGAGGCCGCGCTCCGTGCCGGCGCGCGAGCGGTGCTGTTGTGCAATCCGCACAATCCGACCGGAACCGTGCACGCGCGCGAGAGTCTCGCCGCACTGGCGCTTCTCGTCGAGCGGTTCGATGCGATGGTGATCAGCGACGAGATCCACGGGCCGCTGACCTATGCGCCGGGGGGCTTCACGCCCTACCTCACCGCCTCGGCCGCAGCGGCGGCGCGCGGCTACGCGGTGACCAGCGCCAGCAAGACCTTCAACCTGGCGGGGCTGAAGTGCGCGGTCATGATCGCGGGCGGCGCGACGCAAGCGCGAGTGCTCAAGGCCCTGCCGGCCGAGGTGGAATGGCGGACCGGGCTCTTCGGCGCGCTCGCCAACGTGGCGGCCTACTCTGCGGACAGCGATGCGTGGCTGGACAGCCTGATGGCCGCGCTCGCACAGAACCGCGCGCTGCTGGGGGAGCTGTTGCGCGAGCACCTGCCGCTCGCGCGATACCGGGCTCCGGATGCCGGATTCCTGGCGTGGGTGGACGTGTCCGCGTACGGATGGGGCGACAACCCAGCGCCCCATCTGCGGCGCGAGGCGAAGGTCGCGCTGCACCACGGCCCGCTGTTCGGCGTCGAGGGCAAAGGTCACGTCCGCATCAACTTCGGCTGCGCACCCGAGGTCCTCCGCGAGGGGATCGAGCGCATCGGCGCGCTCGTGTCGTGAGCGGAGCGTCCACGCCGGCCCCTCCTTCGCAGAGCGTCTGGGGGCCGCAGTACGTGTGGGTGACCGTCGGTGCTGTGGCGCTCATCTTCCTCGCTGCGATCCAGTCCCTCGCCGTGACCACTGTGATGCCGATCGTGAGCGCCGATATGGACGGCGAGGCCCTCTACGCCGTCGCGTTCGCCGGGACCCTGGCCACGAGCGTGATCGGAATGGTCGCCGTCGGGGCGTGGAGCGATCGGTCCGGACCCAAGGCGCCGTTGTACGCGGCAGTCGGCCTGTTCGTGGTCGGCCTCCTCGTGGCCGGATTCGCCACGACCATGCCGACCCTCGTCGTCGGGCGGCTGATCCAGGGCCTCGGGACCGGCGGGCAGACCGTGGCCCTCTACGTGGTGGTCGCGCGCGTCTACCCGTCGGCGATCCACGGCCGGGTGTTCGCAGCGTTCTCCGCCGCGTGGGTGATCCCCTCGCTGATCGGGCCGTTCCTCGCGGGGGCGGTCACCGAGTATCTGCACTGGCGGTGGGTCTTCCTCGGCGTCGCGGTGCTCAGCCTGGCGGCATTCGCGATGGTCGCGCTGCGTCTGCACGGCCTCCCGCTGCACACCGAAGCGCCACTGCGCGGACGCGTCGCGGGGCGCCTGCTGTGCGCGGTCGCCGTGGCGGCAGGCGCGCTCGCGCTGAGCCTCGCCGGCGAGCTCGGCGGCTTCGCCTGGGCCGTGGTCGCGGCATCCGCACTCGTCATCGGCCTGGCCGCGCGTCCGCTGCTCCCGCCGCGGACCCTGCTCGCCGCGCGCGGACTCGCCAGCGTGGTCCTGATGCGCGCGCTCATCGCCGGAGCGCTGTTCGGTGCCGAGATCTACGTCCCCTACCTGCTCATCGAGGACTACGGGTTCTCGCCCACGTGGGCAGGACTCGGGCTCACCGCCGCCGCACTCGCGTGGGCTGCCGCCGCCGAGGTCCAGGGACGCGTCGGGGAGCGGCTGGGGAACGTCCGGATCACCCTGATCGGGCTCGCGCAGCTGCTGTTGGCCGTGACCGTCGCGGCGGCGACGGCGGCGTGGCACCTGCCCGCTGCGGTGCTCATCCTGGGGTGGATGTTCGCCGGGAGCGGGATGGGGCTGATGTACCCTCGGCTCACGGTGCTGACCCTGGCGTACTCGACGCCGCAGAACCAGGGCTTCAATTCATCAGCGCTGTCGATCTCGGACTCGATCGGCGCGGCGACCACCATCGCGGTGATGGGGCTCGTGTTCACGACGCTGCAGGGGACGGATGCGGCATTCCCTGCGGTCTTCGCGATCGCCGGCGTCCTCTCGCTGCTGGCGCTGATCCCCGGTCTGCGGCTGGGCGCCGCGCGCTCACGTCGAATTGGAGCCTGAGCAAGGGCAGGCTACCCTAATCTGCATGACCTCGACCGAGACCGTCGTCCGGCCCGCATACCGCCCGTACCGCGTCGGCGTGTCGCATGTGCAGCAGCTGACGCCCCACTTCGTGCGCGTCACCTTCACCGGCGATGAGCTCGTCCACTTCGGCACTGCCGGCCTGGATCAGCGGATCAAAGTCGTCCTCCCGCATGACGACGGATCGTTCACCGACTTCGGTCAGGACGAAGCGGCCGGCGACTGGTACGACCGCTGGCGCGCTCTGCCCACCGAGGAGCGCAACGTCTTCCGCACCTACACCGTGCGGCGGGTCGATGCCGGAGCGGGCCGGGTCACCGTCGACTTCGTCGTCCATCACGACGCTGGACCCGCCGGCGAGTGGGCCGCTGCAGTGACGGTCGGCGATGAGCTGATCCTCGTGGGCCCCGACAGCAGGAGCGAACACTCCGCGGGCGGCATCGACTGGCACCCCGGTGACGCCGACCGTCTGCTCCTGGTCGGCGATGAGACGGCCGCGCCGGCCATCTGCGCAATCCTCGAGTCGCTGGACGCCGGTCTCGATGTCGACGCGTTCATCGAGGTGCCCACCGCGGCCGATACGCTCGACCCGGCGGCGCCGGAGTCCTTCCGGGTGCGCTGGCTCGCCCGCGACGACGCCCCGCACGGATCCCGCCTGATCGAGGCGGTGACCCGGTGGTCCGAGCAGCACGCGAGCGTCCTCGAACGGGCCGCGGCGCCCAGGCCACAGGAACTGGAGGAGATCGACGTCGACCGCGAACTGCTCTGGGACAGCCCTGACACGGGCGAGGGCGAGTTCTACGCATGGATGGCGGGCGAATCCGCGACCATCAAGCAGCTCCGACGACTGCTGGTCAGCGTCTGCGGTGTCGATCGCAAGCGCGTGGCGTTCATGGGGTACTGGCGGCTGGGTCAGTCCGAGCGCACCGAATGACCCGATCGTCGCGTCTGCGGTTCGGACTCGTCCTGATCGGGATGCTGGCGCTGCTCGTGATCACCGTGGCCCTCAGCCTCGGTGTGGGCGCACGGCCGGTCGCGCCGGCTGTCGTGATCGACGCGCTGCTGCGGCCGGACCCGGACAACGCCGATCACATCGTCGTGCTCACCCAGCGGGTGCCGCGAACGGTGATCGGCATCGTCGCCGGCGGCGCGCTGGCGCTGGCCGGAACCGTTATGCAGGGGCTCACCCGCAATCCGCTCGCGGATCCGGGTCTGCTCGGTGTGAATGCCGGTGCGTCTGTCGCGGTGCTGGGCGCGATCACGCTGCTGGGCATCGCCAGCCCGCGCGGCTTCATCTGGTTCGCGTTCGCCGGTGCGGCCGTCGCCGCGGTCGTGGTCGCGTTGATCGGGGCTCGTGGGCCGGACGGCGGGAATCCGGCGAAGCTCGCACTGACCGGCGCGGCCGTGACCGCCGGGCTCACCGCTGTCACGACGCTCATCCTGACGACCCAGACTGTCGCGCTGGATGTCTACCGGTACTGGGCAGTCGGCGGGCTCGCCGCGCGGGGCCTCGACTCGGTGGCGACGGTGGGCATCCCTGTGCTCATCGGCGTGCTCCTCGCGCTGCTGTGCGGCCGAGGCCTGGACCTGATCGCGCTCGGAGAGGACACGGCCAGCGGCCTGGGTCACGACGTCGGCCGCACACGGGCGGTGGGGATCCTCGCGACCGTGCTGCTGTGCGGCGGTGCGACCGCGATCGCCGGACCGATCGTGTTCCTCGGCCTCCTCGTCCCGCATGCACTGCGCGCCGTCGTCGGCAGCGACTACCGACGCCTCCTGGTCCTGGCCGTCCCGGCCGGGGCGAGCGTGCTGCTGCTCGCGGATGTCCTCGGACGCGTCATCGCGCTGCCCGGCGAAGTGCAGGCCGGAATCGTCGTCGCCTTCGTCGGTGCGCCGGTGCTCATCGGACTGGTGTCCCGTCGACGGCAGATGGTGCTGTGAGCGTCGTGGAGCTGGTCGCGCTCGCGTCCGTCCCGCCCGCCGTCGACGCCGTGCGACGTCGGGCCCGGCGCCGCAAGACGATCGTGCTCTCCTGTGCGATCGCGGTCGCTGTAGTGCTCGCGGTGCTCGCGCTGTCGCTCGGCGACTACCCGCTCTCGCCCGCCCAGCTGTGGCAGACGATGTGGGGCGGCGGGTCGCGCGCGGAGAGCTACGTGCTGTTCCAGGTGAGGATGCCGCGGCTGATGATGGCGCTGGTGGCCGGCGCTGCGCTCGGCGTCGCCGGTGCGCTGCTGCAGGGGCTGCTCGGCAATCCGCTGGCCAGCCCCGATCTGCTGGGCATATCGGGCGGCAGCGGCGTGGCGGCCGTTTTCGCGCTCGTCGTGATCGGGACCACCGGACCCCTGCTCGCCGTCGCGGCGTTCGCCGGCGGCATGGCAGTTGCGGCGCTCCTGCTGCTGGCCGGGCGCGCGCAGCTGGACGCCGGCTACCGGCTGATCCTCGCGGGTGTCGGCCTGTCCTTCCTGTGCATCGCCGTGATCGACTTCCTGATGGTGCGCGCGAAGATCGAGCAGACCGAGATGGCGCTGCTCTGGCTCACCGGCAGCCTGTCATCGACGCCGTGGTGGCAGGTCGCCACAGTGGCGGCAGTGCTGCTTCTGGTCACGCCCGCTCTCGTCGCGTCCGCACGGTGGCTGCCCCTCATCCAGCTCGGGTCGCCTGCAGCCACTGGCCTGGGGGTTCGGCCCGTGCGCGTCCGCGTGATCGTCGTCCTGTCAGCGGTGCTCCTCACCGCGGTGACGTGCGCGTTCGTCGGGCCGATCTCCTTCATCGCGCTGTGCGCGCCGGCGATCGCCCGCCCGCTGCTGGGCGGCGCCGCGATCGGTCTGGGCACCAGCGCGGTGATCGGCGCGTCCCTGCTGGCTGCCAGCGACCTGGTCGCACAGTTCGCCATTCCGGGCCTCCAACTCCCGGTCGGCGTCGTGACCGGCGCTGTCGGCGCGGTGTTCCTGCTCTGGCTCCTGGCCTCATCGAAAGGACGTCACCTGTGACCGTCGATTCCGCACTGCGCACGCTCCCGCGCCTGAGCGCACGGAAGCTGCATGCCGGCTATCCGGGCCGCCGAGTCATCGAGGACCTCGATCTGGAGATCACTCCCGGCCGGATCACGATGATCATCGGCGCCAACGCCTGCGGGAAATCGACGCTGCTCGGAGTGCTCGCGCGCCTGCGCGCGCCACTTGGCGGCACGGTGGAGCTCGATGACGTGGACGTCTCGACCATCGCCCGCCGCCGGTTCGCGCGGACGGTGGGGTTGCTGCCGCAGCATCCGACCGCTCCGGACGGACTCTCCGTCGCCGACCTCGTCTCGCGAGGCAGGCATCCGCATCGAGGCGTCTTTCAGCGCTGGAACGCGGCCGACGCCGCTCACGTCGACGAGGCGATGGCGTGGACGGGCGTCACCGAATTGGCCGACCGGCCCGTCGGCGACCTGTCCGGAGGGCAGCGCCAGCGAGTCTGGATCGCGATGGCGCTGGCGCAGGATCCGCAGATCCTGCTGCTGGACGAGCCGACGACGTTCCTGGACCTGAGCCACCAGATCGAGGTGCTCGATCTGCTGCGCGAGCTGAATCGCAGCCGAGGCACCACGATCGTGGTCGTCCTACACGATCTCAATCTGGCGGCGCGGTACGCCGACGAGCTCGTGGTGATGTCGCAGGGGCGCATCGTCACCCAGGGCGCGCCACGAGATGTGCTGACCTCGCAGGTCGTCGCCGAGGCGTTCGCGCTCGAGGCGCTCGTGATGCCCGACCCGCTGACCCAGACCCCGCTGGTCATCCCGGTACCCGGCGGCGCGCACGCGGCGGCCGACCGGGGCTGAAGCACCGAGCCCATTCACCCACCGACCCCACCACCTGTTCATCACCTGGAGAAAGGACCCACAGACATGATCCGCACGCACACGAGGTTGCTCCTGGCCCTGGCCGCCACCGGGGTCGCAGCGCTGTCCCTTGCCGGCTGCGCCGGCACCGGCACCCCGACATCGACGGCCAGCGCGGGAGGGGACGCGGCGGCGTTCCCCGTGACGATCGCATCGGCGCTCGGCGATACGGTGATCGAGTCGGCGCCGGAACGCATCGCAACCTGGGGGTGGGGTGCCACCGATGCCGTACTGGCCCTGGGCGTGGCGCCGGTGGCCATCCCGTCCGACGACTACTCCGGCGGCGATGACCGGATGCCGCCGTGGATCTCCGATGCCATCGAGGAGCTCGGCGGCGATGCACCGGTCATCCTCGACTCATCGGCGGCCGAGATCTCTGTGGAAGAACTGCTGGCGGCTGATCCGGATGTGCTGCTGGCACCCTACTCGGGTATCACCCAGGACGAGTACGACGCGGTCACCGCGGCGGGCATCCCGGTCGTCGCCTACCCTGACGCTCCGTGGACGACGCCGTGGCGCGACGTCATCTCGATCACCGGCGAGTCGCTCGGCCTGGTCGATGAGGCCGACGCGCTGCTGGACGAGCTGGATCAGACCGTCGCCGAGGCCGCTGCCGCGCACCCGGAGTTCGCCGGCACGTCGATCGCCTACATCGACGACGACGTGGACACCTTCTACATGTACCTGCCGGCCGATTCCCGTGTCGAGATCCTCGAAGACCTCGGCTTCGCCACGCCCGAGAGCGTCACCGCCCTCGACGCCGGTGAGGGGACCTTCTACACGACCGTCAGCTACGAGAACCTCGACAAGATCGATGCCGATGTGATCCTCACGCAGGCCGAGGAACAGGCTACCCTCGACGAGTTCCTCGGCTCCGACCGGGGCCAGCTGATCCCTGCCGTGAAGAAGGGCGCCGTGGCTGACGTGGTCGGCGCCGAGAACGCGAGCGCCGTCTCGCCCACCGCCCTCACACTGCCCTGGCTGCTGCCGACGCTGGTCGACAAGCTCGCCGCGGCGACCGCGGTCGCGCAGGGCTGAGACCCGGACCCGCAGCGGATTGCGCTGCACCGAGAACGCCCCGACCGGCCGGTCGGGGCGTTCTCGGTGCGGCGCTCAGTTCTTGTGTGCGTCCGCGCGGCGCACGAGCGCCCAGGTGGCGGGCACCAGCATCGCCGCGAAGGCCGCCTTGATGATTCCGGGGACGATGAACGGCAGCACCCCGGCCGCCAGCACGGAGGCCACCGTGACGTCCTGCCCGAGCACCGCGGACAGGATGAACGCCATGTAGGGCACGCCGATCACGAAAGGGATGATGCTCGCGGCCACGAAGCCGATGAAGGCCAGGGCGGGCTTGCGGTCCCAGGCGCGCTGGGCGAACCACCCGGCGACGAACGCCGCCGGGATGAAGCCGAGGATGAATCCGAAGGACGGCGACAGGACGTAGAGGGGACCGGCGATCGGGCCCGCGAAGATCGGAAGACCGGCCAGACCCAGCAGCAGGTAGGTCGTCAGGCTCGCTGCGCCGCGCGCCGCGCCCAGTGCCGCGCCGACCACGATGACGCCGAGGGTCTGCCCCGTGATCGGGATCGGGCCGATGAAGAACGACACCTTCGCCAGGAGCGCCACGACCGCCACCCCAGCCAGCACCAGCGCCGCATCGACGGCGAAGGCGCGTGCCCGCGTGGACGGGCGGGCGATCAGGTCGGCCAGGACTCGGCGGCCGGGAACGGGAAGGGCAGGACTCGGGGCGGCGGTGAGGGACATGGATCTCCTTCGGCGAGCGGCCCGCGGGAAGGGAGGGTGGGCCTCCCGACTTATACTAGGAGGCTTGGGCAGTCGCCCACTCTCACCTTCTCCACCGACGAAACGGACATTCGCTGTGCTCGCCGTGCACGACCTCGAGATCCGCGTGGGTGCCCGCGTACTCATGGCGGACGTCTCGTTCCGCGTCTCACCGGGTGACAAGGTGGGGCTCGTCGGCCGCAATGGTGCCGGCAAGACCACGCTCACCAAGGTGCTCGCCGGTGATCTGCTGCCGGCTCACGGGCGCGTCGACACGAGCGGAGAGCTCGGCTACCTGCCGCAGGACCCGCGCTCGGGCGATCCGTCGATGCTCGCGCGCACACGCATCCTCGATGCTCGTGGTCTCGGCACGCTCGCGATCGAGATGAACGACGCCGCGCAGGCGATGGGTGACGGCGACGAGAAGATCGCGGCGAAGGCGATGAAGCGCTACGCGCACCTCACGGAACGCTTCGAGGCGCTCGGCGGCTACACCGCCGAGGCGGAGGCGGCGACGATCTCGCACAACCTCTCGCTGCCCGATCGACTCCTCGATCAGCCTCTCAGCACATTGTCCGGTGGTCAGCGGCGGCGCATCGAGCTCGCCCGCATCCTGTTCAGCGACGCCGACTCGATGATCCTCGACGAGCCGACCAACCACCTGGACGCCGACAGCGTCGTGTGGCTGCGCGAATTCCTGAAGAACTACAAGGGCGGGCTGATCGTGATCAGCCACGACGTCGAGCTCGTCGGCGAAACCGTCAATCGCGTGTTCTACCTCGATGCGAACCGCCAGGTCATCGACGTCTACAACATGAACTGGAAGAACTACCTGCGCCAGCGGGTGGCCGACGAGGAGCGCCGCAAGAAGGAGCGCGTCAACGTCGAGAAGAAGGCCACCCAACTGCAGCTGCAGGCCGCCCGCTTCGGTGCCAAGGCATCCAAGGCCGCCGCGGCGCATCAGATGGTCGCGCGTGCCGAGAAGATGCTGTCCGGTCTCGACGATGTGCGGCAGGAGGAGCGCGTCGCCAAGCTGCGCTTCCCGAAGCCGGCGCCGTGCGGGAAGACGCCGCTCATGGCGACCGGGCTGTCGAAGTCGTACGGGTCGCTGGAGATCTTCACGGACGTCGACCTGGCGATCGACCGGGGATCGAAGGTCGTGATCCTCGGATTCAACGGCGCGGGCAAGACCACGCTGCTGCGGATCCTCGCGGGCGTCGACGACCCCGATACGGGTCAGCTCGAACCCGGTCACGGACTCAAGATCGGCTACTACGCGCAGGAGCACGAGAACCTCGACGTCAACCGCTCCGTCCTGGAGAACATGATGTCCGCCGCGCCGGACATCACCGCCACCGAGGCGCGCAAGGTGCTCGGCTCGTTCCTGTTCACCGGCGATGACGTGCTCAAGCCGGCGGGCGTCCTCTCCGGCGGCGAGAAGACCCGTCTGTCCCTGGCGACGCTGGTGGTCTCCAGCGCGAACATGCTGCTGCTGGACGAGCCGACCAACAACCTGGATCCCGCTTCGCGCGAAGAGATCCTCGGCGCGCTCGCGCACTACGAGGGCGCCGTCGTCCTCGTCTCCCATGATGAGGGCGCTGTCATGGCGCTCAACCCGGAGCGGGTGCTGATCCTGCCGGACGGCGTCGAGGACATCTGGAACCGCGAATACCAGGACTTGATCACGCTCGCGTGACCAGCCTCGCTCAGCGGCCGGCGTTGTCGAGGATCGCGTCCTCGTCGCTCATGTCGCGATCGCGCGGGCGCGGCGGTCTGCGCAGCGACCGCGGAACATCGTCGGATGACGGGGGCGGAGGACCGGCCTCATCGCGCTCCAGCGCGTCCTCCCGATCCTCCCGGCGGTACTTCAGCTCGGTGCGGATGATGTAGCCGATGAAGACGAAGCCCATGATGGCGAACAGGATCCACTGGATCGCGTAGGAGAGGTGTGGTCCCGGGTCCTCGGAGGGAGACTCCAGGGCGGTCGGCCTGGCGGTCGGCGCGGGATCCTCGGAGACCAGGATCCCGAAGGCGCTCTGCTCGAGACGCTCCCCGGCTGCCGGTTCGATGACATCGGCGATGAGCGGCAGGTTGATGGAGGGCACCTGCCCGTCGTCGGCTGAGCGACCGGATGAGGGCAGCTGTTCACCGGGCCGCACGCGTGCGATCACGGTGACCTGACCGTCCGGGGCGCCGGGGATGGCATCCGGAGCTCGCTGCTGCTCGCCCGGCGCGACCCAGCCTCGGTCGATCAGCAGCACGCGACCGTCGTCGAGCTGGAACGGCACGAGGACCTCGAACGCCGCGGTCCCGCCGTGCGCGCGGTTGCGCACGAGCAGCTGTTGGTCATTCAGGTATCGACCGGAGACTTCGACGGGCTGCCACTGATCGGCGGGGGTGAGCGTGGAGCCGGGTGGAATCAGATCATCCAGCGCCATGGGCGCGGCGTCGTAGTTGGCCTCGACCAGGGCGAGCTGTTCGGAGCGCTCCGCGTTGCGGGTGAACTGCCAGTTCGACAGGAACCCGCAGGCGATCGCGAACACGACGGCCACCGCTGCATACGCCGTCCAGCGCACCGCCGCCGGCGCCGCTGCGCGACTCACGACGGCTCCGGTGTGGGATGGAGCGGCGCGACCGACACGGGGAACTCGCGCGCGGCCAGGTAGTCGCGCAGGAATTCGCGGTGTTCATCGCACGCGGCCCACACCTTCCGCCGATCCTCTGCGTGGATGCGCGGATTGCGCCACTCGATCCGCCAGTGCGCCTCCGCGCGGCAGCCGGCGCGGGAGCACTTCGCATCGAGGTCGACCCCGGTCACCGCACATCCTCGTCGGAGCCCGGCGGATTCGTCTGATCGGGAGTGCGGGGGATCGAGCGGGTCTCCTGGATCTGGATGACCGGCGGTGTCCGATCCGGTGCTCGCTCGGCGGCGACCGGACCGGCGGTCAGTGCCCGCTCCGGGTTCTCGGCGTCCTTGCGGTGCACGTCCTCCCCGACGTTCGCGAGCACGACGGCGACGTACGGCAGCACGATCGCCCCCGCCGCGAAGAGCCAGGTGTACCAGCCGTACGGGGTGATGAGGACCATCAGCACGAAGCACGCGATGCGGATCGCCATCATGATCAGATAGCGCCTCGATCGAGCCCCCGCGTCGTCCTGCGGCGCGCGTGGGAGCGATGTCGCGGACGGTGGGATCGACGAACTCTTCACGGTGCATCAAGCGTACGCCGGGTCTGGTGGGCGCGACCCGTTTCCAGCCGTTGCGTCAGCTGCTGTAGCGAGCGCCCTGCGAGGCCGCGTACGCGACGAACGAGAAGAACACGATGGCGCCGACGACGAACAACGCCAGGCCCACGTAGCCGACGATCAGACCGGCCAGTGCCATGCCCCGTCCCTTCTCGCCACTCGTGGCGAGTTGGCGCAGCGAGATGTGCCCCATGATCACGCCGGCGAGGGATCCGATGAACGGCAGGATCCAGATGAAGCCGACGATCGAGGCGACCATCGAGACGACCGCGAGCACGTTCGTCTTCGGTCCGGCGTACGCGCCGTAGTACGCCGGAGCGGCGCCGTAGGGCTGCTGGGGCGCGCCGTATGGCTGCTGCGGGCTGCCAGAGGACCGGGGAGCGGCTCCGTACGGCTGCGGTGCGCCGACGGGTTGCGCGGGTGCGCCGTAGGCGGGCGGAGCGCCATAGGGCGCAGGCGTCGGCGTGGACGACGGGGCGCCCGGGTAGCCTGCCGGCGGTGCACCGTAGGGCGGTGCGGGAGTGTCGGTCGGGGTGGCGTCCGGATTGGTGTCGCTCACGGGGGATCCTTTCGTGGAACTGACTTCAGCGTCCCAGTGGCCGCGAGGCGTGTCAAACCGCCGCGCGGGGCTCCTCGGGGCCGCCGCTAGGGTGGGATCGATCATCGAACGAGCAGGAGTGCACCATGTCCACCGATCGCGTCGTCCTCGTCACCGGCGGAAACCGCGGCATCGGCCGTGCCATCGCCGAGCGCTTCGTGGCGCTGGGATACCGGGTGGCGGTCACCGCGCGCTCGGGAGAGGGCCCCGAGGGCACGCTCACCGTGCGAGCGGACGTCACGGATGCCGCGGCCGTCGACACCGCCTTCAGCCAGGTGGAGGCGGAGCTGGGTCCGGTCGGGATCGTCGTGGCGAACGCCGGCATCACGAAGGACACGCTCCTGCTGCGGATGAGCGAAGAGGACTTCGACAGCGTGATCGCCACCAACCTCGGCGGTGCGTTCCGCGTCGTCAAGCGTGCATCGAAGGGCATGCTCAAGGCGCGGTGGGGACGGGTCATCCTCATCTCCAGCGTGGTGGGGCTGTACGGTTCGGCCGGGCAGATCAATTACGCCGCCTCCAAGAGCGGGCTCGTCGGCTTCGCCCGATCGCTCACCCGCGAGCTCGGAGCGCGTGGGATCACTGCGAACGTCGTGGCGCCTGGCTTCATCGAGACGGATATGACCTCCGACCTGCCGGCCGATCTGCAGGCGGATTACAAGCGGAACATCCCCGCCGGCAGGTTCGCGACGACCGACGAAGTTGCGGGTGTCGTGGCCTGGATGGCCTCCGACGACGCCGCCTACATCTCAGGCGCGGTCATCCCGGTAGACGGTGGCCTCGGCATGGGGCACTGACCGGCCGACAGGTTCAGGCGCCGGCGCGCTCCGCCGCGGCGAGGATGCCCGCTGCCACGTCGTCGGGCACGGAGAACTGCGGCCAATGGCCGGAGGTGAGCTCCTGGATCTCCAGGTGCTGGAGCGCAGCCAGCTCCGCGGCCCAATCCGGCGCCGCCGAGATGATGCGGCGGATCTCGTCCGCGGGGACCGTGCCGGTCAGCATCGTCGCCGGAACCTCGCGCCGCCGATCGTCGGTCAGACGAATGGGATCGGTGGGCACTCTGGCCGGCACCGACAGGGTGCGTGCGCCCCGCGCGGCTCGCGTGGCCTCGTCGAGATCGCCCACCTCGGCGTCCTCGAAGGAATCCCAGCCTGGGAACGGCACCACACCGTCGACGACCGGGAACTCCCAGATCGATCCACCGGCGCCGGGAGGGAACGTGTCGACGAACACCACACCGGCGACCCGCTCGGGTCTGGCATCCACCGCGCCGTAGGCGACATTGCCACCGCCGCTGTGACCGACCACCAGGACGGGTCCGGAGGTTCGATCGATCTCCGCCACCGCCGCGGCGACCCAGTCGGCGATGCCGATCTCGGCGGATTCCGGAGCGGGGACGCCGACGCCCGGCATCGTCAGCGGATGCACCGAGTGGCCTGCAGCTTCGAGGGCGGGGACCACCGCGTCCCATGACGCCGCGTCGAGCCAGAGACCGGGGATCAGGATGATGTTCATGCCGCGAGGCTACCCGGGGCCGCAGACACCGTCCGCCTCCGCATCAGGGAAGCAGCGCACGCACCTCGCGAAGGTCCACCCGACCGATGACCAGATCGGCATGTTCCCGCACCGTCGGCTTGGCGTTGAAGGCCAGGCCGAGCCCGGCGACGGCCATCATGCGCAGGTCGTTTGCGCCGTCGCCGATCGCGATGGTCCGAGACATCGGCAGCGCGAGCTCGTCCGCCCACTCCCTGAGCGCTGCGGCCTTGCCGTCGGCGTCGACGATGGCACCCTCGACCGTGCCGGCCAGGGCGTCGCCCTCGACGGCGAGACGGTTCGCCCGCCACACGTCCACGCCGAGGTCGGGGGCCACGGTGTCGAGGATCTCGTGGAATCCGCCGGAGACGACTGCGACCCTGCCACCGCGTTCGTGCACCGCTGCGGTGAGCTCCCTGACGCCCGGCGTCGGCTCCACATGAGCACGCACGCGCGCCAGCGCAGCGACCGGCACACCCCGCAGCGCGGCCACGCGCGAGCGCAGACTCGTCGCGAAGTCGACCTCGCCGCGCATGGCGGCCTCGGTCGCCGCCGCCACCTCCGCCCCGCGGCCGGCTTCGTCGGCCATCAGCTCGATGACCTCGTTGCGGATCAGGGTGGAATCGGCGTCGAGGACGACGAGGAAGCGCGCGACCGGCTCAGGCATCCCTCAACGCTAGCGGCGCAGCATCCGCTTCCCGCATTCGCGAAGGCGCTCAGCCGTCGACGTGGATTCCCTTTCCGACGACCGTGATGCCGGTCTCGGTCACGGTGAAGCCGCGTGCGAGGTCGCGATCGCGGTCGACGCCCACGGTGGCCCCGTCCGAGAGGACGACGTTCTTGTCCAGGATCGCTCGATGGATGCGGGCGCCCTGACCCACGCGGACGTGGTCGAAGATCACCGAATCCGTGATCGTCGAGCCCCCGCCGGCAAGTGCCCAGGGTCCGATGACGCTCCGCTCGAGGTGCGTCCCGGACAGCACGGATCCGAGCGAGACGATCGAGTCGATCGAGTTGCCGATGCGGCCGACCGAGTCGCGCACGAACTTCGCGGGCGGCGAGTTGACCGCCTGGGAGTGGATGGGCCAATCCATGTTGTAGAGGTTGAAGATCGGCAGCGTCGAGATCAGGTCCATGTGCGCGTCGAAGAACGACTCGATCGTGCCGACGTCCCGCCAATACGAACGGTCGCGATCGGTGGAACCAGGGACGTCGTTGCGCTTCATGTCGTAGACGCCCGCCTCACCCCGATTCACGAAATACGGCACGATGTCGCCACCCATGTCGTGGTTCGAGGTAGCCAGCTCGCCGTCGGATTCGACCGCCTCGATGAGGGCGTCGGCGTCGAAGATGTAGTTGCCCATCGAGGCGAGCACTTCGCCCGGCGAGTCGGTCAGACCCGTGGGGGATTGGGGCTTCTCCAGGAACTGGTTGATGCGCGACGGGTCCTTCGTGTCGACGTCGATGACGCCGAACTGATTGGCCAGCGAGATCGGCTGGCGGATGCCGGCGACCGTCGCCCGGGCACCGGATTCGATGTGCGCATCCAGCATCTGCCGGAAGTCCATCCGGTAGACGTGGTCGGCGCCGATCACGACGACGATATCGGGCTTCTCGTCGCTGATGAGGTTGAGGCTCTGCAGGATGGCGTCGGCCGAACCCGAGAACCACCGCTTGCCGAGTCGCTGCTGAGCGGGGACCGACGCCACGTAGGAATCCAGCAGCGGCGACATGCGCCACGTCTGCGAGATGTGACGGTCGAGGCTGTGCGACTTGTACTGCGTCAGCACCACCAGCTGTCTGAGGCCGGAATTGATCAGGTTCGAAATCGCGAAGTCGATCAGTCGGTACTGCCCCCCGAAGGGGACGGCGGGCTTGGCTCGGTCCGCGGTGAGGGGCATGAGGCGCTTGCCCTCCCCACCGGCGAGGATGATTCCGAACACCTTCGGCGCTGCTGGCATGGCACCACCCTAGGCCGCACCGGCACCGGGGACTAGCGTATTGACATGCGCGTCGACATCATCACGAAGGAGTATCCGCCCGAGGTCTACGGCGGTGCAGGAGTCCACGTGACGGAGTTGGTCAAGGCGCTGCGCGAATCGATCGAGGTGCGTGTCCGCGCCTTCGGCGCAGAGCGCGACCAGGACGCCACGACCTCCTACGGCGTGCCGGTCGAGCTGGCCGGCGCGAACGGCGCGATCCAGACCCTCGGGACCGACCTGGAGATCGTTGCGGACGTCGCGGGCGCCGACGTCGTGCACAGTCACACCTGGTACGCGAACTTCGCGGGCCACCTCGCGTCCCTCCTGCACGGCATCCCGCACATCGTCACCGCGCACAGCCTGGAGCCCCTCCGGCCCTGGAAGGCCGAACAGCTCGGCGGTGGATACGCGGTCTCCAGCTACATCGAGAAGACCGCGTACGAGGGTGCTGCCGCGATCGTCGCCGTGAGCGGCGGCATGCGCGCAGACATCCTCCGCTCCTACCCGGACCTGGATCCCGCCAAGGTGCGGGTCATCTACAACGGCATCGACGTGGAGGCGTGGCATCCGGTCGACGATCCGGCCGTGCTGTCCGAATACGGCATCGACCCCGCGCGCCCGTCGGTGGTCTTCGTCGGGCGCATCACACGACAGAAAGGGCTGCCGTATCTGCTGCGCGCGGTCGCGAAGCTGCCGCCGGAGGTGCAGATCGTGCTCTGCGCGGGGGCGCCGGACACCCCGCAGATCCTGGCCGAGGTCGAGGGTCTCGTCCGCGACCTGCAGCGCACCCGCGACGGCGTCGTCTGGATCGACAAGCTGCTGCCGCGGCACGAACTGTGCGCGATCCTCTCCGCTGCGACCACCTTCGTCTGCCCATCTGTGTACGAGCCGCTCGGCATCGTGAACCTCGAGGCGATGGCCTGTGGCGCGGCCGTCGTCGGCACCGCCACCGGGGGGATCCCCGAGGTGGTCGCGGACGGCGTGACCGGCCGGCTCGTGCCGATCGAGCAGGCGCAGGACGGGACCGGCACCCCAGTCGATCCGGAGCGCTTCGTCGATGATCTCGCACGGGTACTGACCGAGGTGGTCGGCGATCGCGAGCGCGCCGCCGCCTACGGCGCGGCCGGGCGCGAGCGCGCGCGGAACGATTTCAGCTGGAGCGCGATCGCCGACGCCACGACCGCGCTCTACGCGGAGGTCTCGGGTATCGGCCGATAGGCTGGATCCATGCCGCAGGTGCTCGAATTCTCCGACGTCGTCGTCCGCCGAAACGCCCGAGACATCGTCGACCACCTCGACTGGTCGGTCGATGACGACGAGCGCTGGGTGATCCTGGGCCCCAACGGCGCCGGCAAGACGACGCTCCTGCAGCTTGCCGACACGCTGCTGCACCCGACCTCCGGCACGGTGACGATCCTGGGCGAGCGCCTCGGACGCACCGACGTGTTCGAGCTGCGGCCGCGCATCGGCTTCGCGTCCTCGGCGATGGCCAAGCGGGTCCCGGCGGATGAGACCGTGCTCAACGTCGTGCTGACCGCGGCGTTCTCGGTGCTCGGGCGCTGGAACGAGGACTACGAGGACATCGACGAGCGCCGCGCACTGCGGGTCCTGGCCGAGTGGCGTCTGGATCATCTGGCCGACCGCACGTTCGGCACCCTCTCGGACGGTGAGCAGAAGCGCGTCCAGATCGCCCGCGCCGTGATGACGGATCCCGAGCTGCTGCTGCTGGACGAGCCGACCGCGAGCCTCGATCTCGGCGCGCGGGAAGAGCTGCTGACGCTGCTGGGCGGGTACGCCCGGGTGACGACGACACCGGCGATGATCATGGTGACCCATCACGTCGAGGAGATCCCGGTCGGATTCACCCACGTGCTGCTCATCCGCGACGGCGCGATCGTGGCCGCCGGGCCGATCGGCGAGACCCTGACGGCCGAGGCGCTGACCGAGACGTTCGGGGTGCAGATCGCCCTTTCCGAGGAGGCGGGGCGCTACGCCGCCCGCGCCGCTTCGTAACCGCCCATCGTCTGGTAATATCGATCCTTGGTGCCTCGGCGCCCTCAGACTTTGACGCCCTGGCAAAATCCAGGGCACCTTCTCTCAAAGGACTTCCCATGAAGACTGACATCCACCCGACGTATCAGGCCGTCGTATTCCGCGACCTCGGTTCGGGCGAGACCTTCCTCACCCGTTCGACCGTGACCTCCGACAAGACCGTCGAACTCGACGGCGTCGAGTACCCCGTCATCGATGTGGAGATCTCGTCGGCGTCGCACCCGTTCTACACCGGCAAGCAGCGCATCATGGACTCGGCCGGACGCGTCGAGAAGTTCAACCAGCGCTTCAAGGGCTTCGGCGGCTCCGGCAGCTGATCTGATCGCATCGAAAGGCCCCGCTCCGGCGGGGCCTTTCGCGTTGCGGGGCGGAGCCTGCGTCCCCCGCGGGTCAGCGCACCGGCCAGCCGCCGTCCAGCCGCTCCTCGGGATCGAGCCTGCCGATGCGGATGAAGTATTCGGTCAAGGACGCCGCCTGCGCCCGCGCCCACGCGATCTGGCGGGTGTGGAGTTCGTCCACACGGGGTGGAAGCATGCCGGCGAACCGCTGAGCGAGCGCCTGGGCGACACGCCCCGCCGCCACCGCATCGGCAGAGGCGTGGTGCGCGTCGTCCAATCGGACGGCGTAATGCTCGGCGACCGCCGCCAGGGTCCGCTTGCCGCGACGGTATCGGTCATAGGTCTTATCGAGGATCAGCGGATCGATGACCGGTGACGGTGCGCGCAGCGGCGCGATGCCGTGACGCTGCGCCTCGCAGGAGAGCAGCGAGAAGTCGTAGGCGGCGTTGTACGCCACGATCGGGATGCCGGCATCCAAGAGTGACCTCAGCACGTCGACGATCTGCTCCACGACGTCGGCGGCGGGTTCTCCGACCGCACGCGCGTGTTCGGTCGTGATGCCGTGGATGGCCGCGGCCGAATCGGGGATCTCGACCCCCGGGTCGGCGACCCAATCCCGCGCGAGGATGACGGACCCCTTCGCGTCCAGAAGACCGACGTGCGCCGTCACGATGCGGTCGGAGGTCACATCCACCCCCGTCGTCTCCAGGTCGAAGACGCCGATCACCCGCGTCCACCCCGGCGGACCTGGAGGCGCGTCATCGGCGGGGGCGGGGGAGTCGGTGGCCTGCATGCGGTTCACGGTATGCACCGGTTCCGACATCGCCCTCAGCGAAGGCGCCAGCGCCGACTCGTAGACTTCAGGGGTGCCCGTTCCCCACCCGACCGCCCCCGTCGCCGCACTGCGGCCCGTGCGGCGCGAGGCCGCCGTCGCCGGCGGGACGACGGTGTTCTGGGAATACGGGCCCGCGGACGCGCCCGAGACGATCGTCGCGGTGCACGGCTTCCGCGGTGACCACCACGGCCTCGAGCCGGTCGTGGCGCTGCTGCCGGGCATCCGGATCATCTCGCCCGACCTGCCCGGCTTCGGCGAGACCGCGCCCCTGCCCGGCCGCGCCCATGATCTGGAGGCCTACGCGTCATGGCTGACGGAGTTCGTCTCCGTCGTGACTCCAGGCGCCATCGTCCTCGGGCACTCGTTCGGGTCGATCGTCTCCGCCGCCGCGGTGGCCGGCGGCCTGCAGACGCCGCGACTCGTACTGGTCAATCCGATCGGTGCTCCGGCGCTGGAGGGTCCGCGCGGCATCATGACGCGACTCGCGATCTTCTACTACTGGGCAGGTGCCCGTCTGCCGGACAAGCTCGGCACCGCCGTGCTCCGAAACGGCCTGGTGGTGCGCGTGATGAGCGTCACGATGGCCAAGACCGGCGACAAGGCGCTGCGCCGATTCATCCATGACCAGCACGACACGTACTTCGCGGGCTTCGCCGATCGCGACGTGCTGCACGACGCGTTCGTGACCAGCGTCTCGCACGACGTGAGCGAGTACGCCGCGTCGATTCGGGTCCCGACCCTGCTGATCGCCGCCGACAAGGACGACATCACCCCGATCGAGGCCGAGCGCCGCCTGGCGCGGCTGTTCCCGGAGGCGCGCCTCGTCGAGATCGCGG
This sequence comes from Microbacterium pygmaeum, assembly GCF_900100885.1. Classification (NCBI taxonomy): domain Bacteria; kingdom Bacillati; phylum Actinomycetota; class Actinomycetes; order Micrococcales; family Microbacteriaceae; genus Microbacterium; species Microbacterium pygmaeum. Next base: position 2,761,872 of record NZ_LT629692.1, on the reverse strand, counting down.
ATGTGGGCCACCTGATCCACTACGAGAAGCCGGCCGAGGCGGCTGCGGCGATCACGCGCTTTCTCGAGCCTTCCGCAACCGATACGCATTGACGTTCATGCGGTTGCCGCAGTTGCCGGTGTCGCAGTAGCGCTTGGAGCCGTTCTTCGAGTAGTCGATGTAGACCGACTCGCAGTCATCGGCCGAGCACACGCGCACCCGGTCGTACTCGTCGGCGCGGATCACGTCGACGAACGCCATGGCCGCTTCGACGAGGATGCGCGTGGAGAGCGGCGCGTCGTCCGAGGTGGCGTGGATGTGCCAGTCGTACCCGTCGTGGATGACCAGGCGGGGGAGGGCGGAGCCGTCGCGGAGCATCTCGTTCACCAGCGGCACCGCGCCGACCCGATCGACGTCCCACAGCTGCCTGAGGCGGGATCGGATGCCGCGTACGGCTGCGACCTCGTCCGCATCGCGCTTCATCACCCCCGTGTAGGGGTTGACGACGAGGTAGTCATCGAGGTCGGCGGGCGTCTGCAGCGTGTCCTGCCCATCGAAACCCGGAAGGGTGTTGACCAGGTGGATGGCGGCATCCAGTGCCTGCTTCGTGTCATGAATGAAGACCATGTTGACTCCTGACCGGCCGAGGGCCTATCGTCACTAGTGTACGCACGTTTGACTCCTGACAGTCTGGTCCCGCCATGGCCGCTCCCACCGCCTCGATCCCGCTCGTCCTCTCGCCGGCGAGGCGTCGGGTGAGCACGTCCGGGCTGATTCTCGCAGTGGCATCCGCGCTGGCGTTCTCCTCGAGCGGTCCGTTCGTGAAGCCGCTGCTGGAGGCCGGCTGGTCGCTCGGCGCAGCGCTCCTGGTGCGGATGGGCGTCGCGGGGCTCCTCCTGTCGCCGGCGTTCTTCCTGGCGCTGCGTCGGCAGCCGGGTTTCGTGCGCCGGCATTGGAGGCTGCTGCTGGGGTTCGGCCTCATGCCGGTGCTCGGCTGCCAGCTCTTCTTCTTCTCGGCCATGCAGCGGATGCCGGTGGCCGTCGCGCTGCTGATCCAGTACCTCGCTCCCGTGCTGCTCGTGGTCTTCGTCTGGCTGCGCACCCGCAGACGGCCCTCGGCGCTGGTGCTGTGGGGCTCGGCGGTGGCCATGGTGGGACTCGTCCTGGTCGTGGACATCTCCGGCGCATCGTTCGATCTCCTGGGAACGGTCGTGGCCCTGTGCGCGGCGCTGTGCGTGTGCGCGTATTTCGTGATCTCCGAGCGGGCCGGCGATGACCTGCCGCCGCTCGCCCTGGCGGCGGGCGGGCTGCTCATCGGAGCGACGGCGATGGGCATCCTGTGCCTCACCGGCATCATGCCCTTCGTCGCCCCCGATGTCTCGGTCGTGCTCGCCGGCGTCGAGGTGCCCTGGTTCGTGCCGATGCTGTGGGTGGCCGCGATCGCGACGACACTCGGATACGCCTTCGGAGTGATGGCGGTGCCGCGCATCGGGTCGAGGGTCGCCTCGTTCGTCGGGTTGTCCGAAGTGCTCTTCGCCCTGGGGTTCGCGTGGATGTTCCTGGCCGAGGTCCCCGCGCCGATCCAGTTCGCCGGCGGCGCGCTGATCCTCGTGGGCGTCATCCTGGTGCGCGCCGATGCGCGGTCCGACGTCGAGGACGCGGTCAGTCCCGCCGCGCCAGTGCCATGAGCGGCGCGACGCGGTAGCCGATCACCTCGCCCATCACCAACGAGGTCTCGGTGCGCTCCACGCCCTCGATCGCCAGGATGCGGGCATCGGTGTCGAACAGGTGCCGGGTGTCGCGGCACGCCACGCGGACGAGCAGATCCACCTGACCGCTCAGGCCGTGCGCCTGGACGATCTCCGGCACGAGCTCGAGTTCGGCGGTGATGCGCGGAATGTCGGCCTGACGCACCATCACGCTGATGAAGGCTTCGATCGGGAAGCCCAGGGCGGTCGAGGAGATCGCCCGTTCGTAGGAGAGGAAGACGCCGGAGCGCTCCAGCCGCGCCATGCGCGCCTGCACCGTGTTGCGCGACAGGCCGAGCCGCTCGGCCAGCGCCACCACCGTCGCCCTCGGGTCGGCGGCGAGCGCGGCGAGGAGCTCGAGGTCGACGTGATCGAGGGTGCTCATAGTGCGAAAGAATAGCACGCGTCATTGCACCCCACCTTGTCAACATGCTCAAGAGAACTTCGCTTACTTGAGCTAGGTGCAAGACGGACGTAGTGTCGGCAGCGTCCGGCGGAGTTGCCGGCGTTTCCGGCGGAGCATCCCACGAAGATCCCGTCGAGAAGGGATGACGACGATGCACACCCTGAGCCCGACCACAGAGCCGGCAACCGACATCGATGATGTCGCCCGCCTCATCAGCCCGGACGGCGTCCGGATCGCCGACGCCGACCTCGATCCGTGGATCGCCGACATCGATGCCGGGAAGCTGCGCGGCCTGTACCGCGACATGACGATCGTCCGTCGCATCGACACCGAGGGCGTCGCACTGCAGCGCCAGGGGCAGCTCGGGCTGTGGGCTCCGTGCCAGGGCCAGGAGGCCACGCAGGTCGGCACCGCACGAGCGTTCCGCTCCGACGACTTCGTCTTCCCGAGTTACCGCGAGATCGGTGTGAGCTTCGTGCGCGGCGCGGCGCCGGCGGATTTCGTGCTGGCGTGGCGCGGTGAATCCCATTCCACCTACGATCCCTATCAACTGGGCCTCGCCACCCCGCAGATCATCATCGGCGCCCAGGCGCTCCACGCCGTCGGCTACGCGATGGGCATCCAGCGTGACGGGCAGGACGAGGTGGCCGCCGCATACTTCGGCGACGGCGCCACAAGCCAGGGCGATGTCAACGAGGCGCTGGTCTTCGCGTCGTCCTTCCGGGCCCCGGTCGTCTTCGTGTGCACGAACAATCAGTGGGCGATCTCGGAGCCGGTCACGGTGCAGGCCAGGTTTCCGATCGCGGGCCGCGCGCCGGGCTTCGGCATTCCGAGCATGCGCGTCGACGGCAACGATGTCCTCGCGTGCCTCGCGGCCATGCGGTGGGCCGTCGACCACGCACGTTCCGGCCGAGGGCCGGCCTTCCTCGAGGCGGTGACCTATCGCATGGGGCCGCACACCACCTCCGATGATCCCACGCGGTACCGGAACGCGGATGAACTCGCACGGTGGCGCGAACGCGACCCGCTGACACGGGTCGAGGCCCTGCTCCGGTCGCGCGACGAGTTCCCCGACGAGTTCGCGAAGGACGTCGCCGTCGAGGCCGACCGCTGGGGCGCCGAGGTCCGCTCGGCGACGCTCTCGGCAGTGTCGCGACCGCCGATCGAGGTCTTCGATCACGTCTACGCCGAACCGCACACGAGCCTCGACCGGCAGCGGGCCGATTACGCCGCCTACCTCGAGGGCTTCGCGGGCGAGGTGGCGCGATGACGCAGCTCACGATGGGCAGAGCGCTCAACGAGGGGCTCCGCCGGGCGATGGCCGACGACCCGCGGGTGCTGCTGATGGGGGAGGACATCGGAAAGCTCGGTGGCGTCTTCCGCATCACCGACGGTCTCCTGGACGAGTTCGGCGCCGCCCGGGTGATCGACACCCCCCTCGCCGAGTCGGGCATCGTGGGCACCGCGGTCGGACTCGCCTTCCGCGGCTTCCGGCCGGTGGTCGAGATCCAGTTCGACGGGTTCGTGTACCCGGCGTTCGATCAGATCGTGTGCCAAGTGGCGAAGCTGCACTACCGCACCCGCGGCAACGTCACCATGCCGATCACGATCCGCATCCCGTGGGCGGGTGGCGTCGGCGCCGCCGAGCATCATTCCGAGTCGCCCGAGGCCTATTTCGTGCACACATCCGGCCTGCGTGTGGTCGCCGTCTCCAATCCTCAGGACGCCTTCGTCCTGCTGCGTCAGGCGATCGCCTCCGACGACCCCGTCGTCTTCTTCGAGCCGAAGCGGCTGTACCACCAGAAGGGCGAGGTCGATCTGAACGCTGATCTGGCGGATGCCCCGCCGATGGGTGTCGCGCGGGTCGCCCGCGAGGGCAGCGACGTGACGCTGCTCACCTACGGCGCGCAGGTGACGACCGCCCTGGATGCCGCGATCGCGGCGGAGGACGAGGGCATCTCGATCGAGGTCATCGACCTGCGGTCGCTGTCGCCCGTGGACTACCGTACGGTCGCGGCATCCGTCCGGAAGACGGGCAGGGTCGTGGTGACCCATGAGGCCGCGCGCGAGGCGGGCGTCGGCGCCGAACTGGTCGCGAGCGTGACCGAGCAGTGCTTCCACTTCCTCGAGTCGCCGCCGGTCCGCGTCACCGGACACGACATCCCCTACCCGCCGGCGAAGCTGGAGAAGCACCACCTGCCGGACCTGGATCGGATCCTCGACGCAGTGGATCGCGTGCTGGACCGGCCGAACTCGCTGTCGGAGGTGCAGGCATGATCGAGGATTTCCGACTGCCCGACCTGGGTGAAGGTCTGCCCGAGGCCGAGCTGGTGCAATGGCTGGTCGCTGAGGGCGACACGGTCGCGCTCAATCAGACCATCGCCGAGGTCGAGACCGCCAAGGCCGTCGTCGAGCTGCCGTCGCCGCACGCCGGCATCGTGCGCACTCTGCACGCGGCGGCCGGTGACGTGGTCGCCGTGGGCGCCGTCCTCATCTCCTACGAACTCGCCGGCGACGTCGCGCCTGCTGCCGCGCCGAAGGCGAGCGTCGCGGTCGAGGTCGTCGACGACGGCGCGGAGAAGGAGCCGCCCAACCTGGTCGGGTACGGCGCCGGACCGCGGTCATCGGGCCGCCCGCAGCGCCGCGCACGGGTCGGCGCGGGCGCGCGCTCGGCCGCGGGTGAGGTCGCCGTCCTCGACAGCCTCGTGATCGACGATGCCCCGCACGACGCGAACCCCTCCGCTGAACCCGCAGACGTGCTGCTCGAGCGGCCGCGATCGACACCACCGGTGCGCAAACTCGCGAAAGAGCTCGGCGTGGATCTCGCCCTCGTGTCGCCGTCAGGTCCCACGGGGCTGATCACGCGTGCCGACGTCGAAGGCTACGCGCAGCGGATCGGCGGCGCCGACGCCGGTCTCCCCGGAACCCCTGATCCGCGAAATCCGCCCGTGACTGCCCCGATCGAGGCGGACGGACGCGGGCGTGAGACGCGGACCCCGATCCGCGGTGTCCGCAAGCACACCGCGGACGCGATGGTGCGCAGCGCCTTCACCGCGCCGCATGTGACGACCTTCCTCACCGTCGATGTGACTGCGACGAGCGAGCTCATCGCCTCGCTCCGCGCCGACCGTGCGCTCGCCGATCACCGCATCGGCGTGATGGCGGTCGCCGCCAAAGCCGTCTGCCTCGCGCTCGGAGCCAACCCGAGCCTGAATTCGCGATGGGATGCCGAGGCCGCCGAGATCGTGCAGTACTCCTTCGTCAACCTGGGCGTCGCGGCTGCCACCGAGCGTGGTCTGGTGGTGCCGAACATCCGCGACGCGCAGGAGCTCACCCTGCTCGAACTGGCCGACGCGATCGGCCTCCTCGCCACGACGGCACGGTCGGGCAGGACCTCGCCGGCCGAGATGAGCGGCGGGACGTTCTCGATCACGAACGTCGGCGTGTTCGGTGTGGACGCCGGAACCCCGATCCTCAATCCCGGCGAAGCCGGCATCCTCGCGCTCGGCGCGGTCCGCAGGCAACCCTGGGAGCACCTCGGTCAGATCGCGCTTCGCGATGTGATGACGCTGAGTCTGTCGTTCGATCATCGGCTCGTGGACGGCGAGCAGGGAGCGCGCTTCCTCCGGGATGTCGCCGACGTGCTGCGCGAGCCAGGGAGGGCGATGCTCCTGCGCTGACGCCGCCGTGGGCGGCCTCCGGCGCAGACGGGTCAAGCCTTCTTCGGATAGAAGAGGCCGAGCCCGTGCTTGTGCAGCTGCGTGTACGCCTCCTTGAACGTCAGCGGCTCGGGATCGTTCGCCTCGCCGTACTTGGCCAGCAGCAGACCGACCAGACCTCGCCCCGGCGGACTCAGCTGCTTGTCCTTGTGCGGGTGCGCGTTGATGTCGATCTCCTCGTCGGCCTGCGGATTCGACGGCACGTACATCGGGTGCACGACCGGCCATGTGCGCGGGTCGCGCGGCTTCTGCAGGTTGACCACGGGGAAGAGGTCGTTGGCCCCGGCGTCGCGACGCGTCAGCGGCCGCAGTCCATGGAGGCGGGAGAGCGTCGCGATGACCGAGCCGTGATGCATCTCGTCGTGGATGATGGTGCCCGCCCGCGTGTACGCGGACACTGCGATCGCCGGCACGCGAAGCCCCAGTCGGTCGAAGGCGAATCCCATCTCTCCGGGCCGGGCATCCGCGGTCGGCGGGGTCGCCGACGGGGGAGCGACGTGATCGTAGGTGCCGCCGTGCTCATCGAAGGTGATCAGCAGGAGCGTGTTCATCGCGTTGGAGCCGTCTGGCTTGTCGCTCAGCTTGATCGCCTCGTACACGCTCGCGACGAGACGCTCGCCCGCGCGGACGTCGGAGACCGCCGAGTCGGTGATGACCTGCCCGTCCACCGTGCTGGTGCGGAACGTGCCGAACGGCGGATGGAAGTCGTTGTGGTTGTAGACCATCCGCGGCTCGATGAACGCATACGCGGGGAGCTTCCCGGCACGGGCGTCCTCGTAGAACTCCGACATGTGCCCGAAGTGCTCGGTGCGCCAGTACTTCTCCAGGGACGGCGCCATCTGGACTCCGGTGAGGGAGACCAGCTGCAGTTCGTCGAAGTAGACCTTCCACGAGATGCCCGCCTCCTCGAGACGGTTGAAGATCGTCGGGACGGCGTCGGCGTCCAGCCACTTGTCGTAGCCGCCCCCGTGCTTGTTCGTCACGAACCCGTGCGAGGTGGACGCGTGGAAGAACGCGCGGTTGCAGTAGGTCTGCGACGGCACCGCGGCGAACCACGCGTCGAAGACCGCGAACTCCTTCGCGAGCGTGGACAGGACAGGCAGCTGCTCGGGGGAGAAGCCGCCCATGATCTGGGACGCCTCGGCGAGCGTCGGTCCTTCGGACGGATTCTCGCGGACGATGTTGTTGACGTAGTCCAGGACGAACCCGTCGTTGGTGGGGTCGGTTCCCGCGGCGGGCGCGTTGTAGGGCTCGGCCATGTTGCCGGTCTGCCTGCTCGCATTCGTGGCGGGCAGCACCGTGCCGAACAGCTGCGTGTTGACGTGGGGGAACTCCTCACCCGGGTCCGGGTTGGGCTGTCCCATCACCACGTCGGTCGGGCCTTCGTAGACGTGCGCCGCGATCCGCTCGCCGGTGGGCGCCACATTCGAGTAGTCGCCGAAGGCCAGGCCGTCGAAGGTCTCGCCGTCGGGGATGTTCTCCGGGGTGTACAACCAGCCGAGCAGGTTGTCGAACGAGCGGTTCTCGCCCATCAGCACGACGACGTGGTCGAATCCTGGAACCGAGCGCGGGTTCAGCGCACCGTAATCCTGCGCGCCCTCGTTGTAGCCGAGCGTGTGCCCGATCGACGAGCCGGCCGCGGCACCGACACCGCCGCCCACCACGAGTCCGGCCGCGGCCAGGCCGCCGACCTTGAGGAAATCGCGCCGCGAGCTGCGCGCATCCGCGTCGGGAATCGGATCGATGGGCGGGGAGGCGGGCTCGGCGCGCTCCGAGTCTTTCGCGCCGCCCCCTGAGGCATTCTTCGACATGATCGCTCAGCCTAGAACAGCGGGGATCCTCAGGCGCGGAGGGCGGCCAGCGCCATCGATTCCAGGATGCCGCGCACGGCGCTCTCCAGCGGCGCCGCGCGCAGCGCCCGCACGCTGTGCGGCGTGGAGTTGATCAGGCCGAAGCAGGCGTGTGCGCGCACGCGCAGCTCCGACTCCGTTCGTTCGGCGTGCAGGTCCGCCAGGACCTCCAGCCACAGTTCGACGTACTCGCGCTGCAGGCGCCGCACGGTGTGCCGGTCCGAGTCGTTGAGACTGGCGAGGTCGCGGTCCTGCACGCGGATCACATCGGCGTCGGTGAGCGCGAAATCGACGTGGAAGCGCACCAGGCCGGCGAGCCGCCCGTCGGCCGTGCTGTTCTCGGCGAGGACCGCGCGCCCTCCGGAGAGGAGCTTCTCGCTGACCCGCACGAGGATCGCGCCCAGCAGCGCCTGCTTGTTCGCGAAGTGACGGTAGACGGCGGGGCCGCTGACACCGACGGCGGCCCCGATCTCCTCCAGACTCACGCCGCTGAACCCGCGTTCGGCGAACAGACGCGCCGCCTCGCGCAGGATCGCCGATTGGCGGTCGGCCTTCGCGCGCTCGCGGTCCGTGACGCCGCTTGTCATTTCAGTTAATCCTCGCTAACCTGAAGTCTCAGTTAGTGAACACTAACCAATCCCATCGCGGCGGGACAACCGACGTGATCCGATCGTGACGTCGACGGAGATGACATGCCCGCTGCGACCGAGTTCCGTGCCCGAGCGCTGCAGTCGCAGTGGGGATCCGGCGCGACCAGTGCCACGCACGACGGACAGTCGGCGCTCGCGGCCGAACTGCGATCCCGTTTGGCCGAAGCCGCGCGAGGCGGCCCTGCTTCCAGTCGTGAGCGCCATATCTCGCGGGGCAAGCTCCTGCCCCGCGAGCGCATCACCCGTCTGCTGGACGAGGGAAGTCCGTTCCTGGAGATCGCGCCGCTCGCGGCGGAGGGACTGTATGGAGGAGAGGCCCCGGGTGCCGGCGTCATCGCGGGGATCGGGATGGTGGACGGGCGTCACGTGATGGTGGTCTGCAACGACGCCACCGTGAAGGGCGGCACATACTTCCCGCTGACGGTGAAGAAGCACCTGCGCGCTCAGGAGATCGCGATGGAGAACCGGCTGCCCTGCATATACCTCGTCGACTCGGGCGGCGCGTTCCTGCCGATGCAGGACGAGGTGTTCCCGGACCGCGACCACTTCGGGCGGATCTTCTTCAACCAGGCGCGGATGTCGGCCGAGCGCATCCCCCAGATCGCCGCCGTACTCGGCTCCTGCACGGCCGGCGGAGCCTACGTGCCGGCGATGAGCGATGAGACGGTCATCGTCCGCAATCAGGGCACGATCTTCCTCGGCGGACCACCCCTGGTGAAGGCGGCCATCGGCGAGATCGTCACCGCTGAGGAGCTCGGCGGAGGCGAGCTGCACGCAACCCGGTCCGGCGTCGTGGACCACCTCGCCGAGGACGACGAGCACGCTCTCGAGATCGTGCGCGACATCGTCTCGACCCTGCCGCCGTCGGCGCCGCCGGTTTGGGACGTCCGGGAGTCGGTTCCTCCCGCCGTCGACCCCGCCGACCTGTACGGCGTCGTCCCGATCGACGTGAACCAGCCGTACGATGTCCGCGAGGTGATCGCCCGGCTCGTGGACGCCAGCGAGTTCCACGAGTTCAAGCGCGATTTCGGCGAGACCCTGGTCACCGGCTTCTCGCGCATCCATGGTCACCCGGTGGGCATCGTCGCCAACAACGGCGTCCTGTTCAGCGAATCCGCCCAGAAGGGCGCCCACTTCATCGAGCTGTGCGATCAGCGCGGCATCCCGCTCCTGTTCCTCCAGAACATCTCGGGATTCATGGTGGGCAGGGATGCCGAGGCCGGCGGCATCGCGAAGGACGGCGCCAAGATGGTGACCGCCGTCGCGACCACTCGGGTGCCCAAGCTCACGGTCGTGATCGGTGGATCCTTCGGCGCCGGAAACTACTCCATGTGCGGGCGCGCCTACTCGCCCCGGTTCCTGTGGACCTGGCCGGCGAGCCGCATCTCGGTGATGGGCGGTCCGCAGGCGGCCTCGGTGCTCTCGACCGTGAAGCGGGATCAGCTGGAGGCGAGGGACGAGGAATGGTCCGCCGCCGATCAGGCCGCATTCGAAGCGCCGATCCGAGCACAGTACGAGGAGCAGGGCGACCCCTACTACGCCACCGCGCGACTGTGGGACGACGGCATCCTCGACCCCGCCGACACGCGGAACGTGCTGGGACTCGCACTCGACGTCGTCTCCCGCGTTCCGCTCCCCGAACCGCGCTTCGGCGTCTTCCGGATGTGATCCGCGTGGACTCGCCCCTCTTCGATACCGTCCTGGTCGCCAACCGCGGTGAGATCGCACGCCGTGTCATCCGGACGCTGCGAGCACGCGGCATCCGCTCGATCGCGGTGTACAGCGATGCAGATGCGGCCGCGCCGCACGTGCGGGAGGCGGACGCCGCATATCGCATCGGTCCCGCGCCGGTGGCGGAGTCGTATCTGAACGCCGACGCGATCCTCGCCGCGGCGCGCCACAGCAGCGCGCAGGCGATCCACCCCGGCTACGGATTCCTCTCCGAGAACACCGCCTTCGCCCGTGCGTGCGCCGCTGCGGGGATCGTCTTCATCGGCCCAGGGGAACGGGCGCTGGAGATCATGGGCGACAAGATACGCTCCAAGGCCCACGTGGCCGCGTACGGGGTGCCGACCGTGCCGGGCATCGACGCG